>JAUIIU010000005.1 GCA_030431695.1 Bacteroidia bacterium
AGATCCCTATGTTCACAATAAGAAATTCGGAGGTTTTGCTGAGCGACCTGTAAAAATAGACCAGGCTGTAGATCACAATGGCTCCCTGCATCACACCGGCACCAACAGGGTTGTATTCAAAAAAGAGTCCGGGTTCGACAACAAACTGGTATGCGATCATGACCATAACAGGCAGAATGATCCACTTGATCCATCTTTCCTTCAACAGTGCCGCATAGAACAGCGATAGCAGGACAAACTGGATTACGAAATAGAAATGAGACAGGAAGAGGTTACTCTGGTGAAGCACCTTGGCAACATATAACGTAAGTACCTCAACTACACCGATTAATATCAGGTAGGTAGTGAAAAGTCGATATGTCAGGCTCTTCCTCCCAAGCCTCGAACTATATAAAATAGCATTCGCAACCAGCATGAATGTGCCCACGAATGCCAGAGAAAGAAAATTATCCATTCATTAATTCAAATCACTCTCATCGTCGCACGATGGCGGGCAGGGCGTACTGAAATCCCAGATGCTGTTTCCGTCGCCGATGGCGTTTTCATCAGTAGGCAAAAGGTCCCTGTAAACAGTATTCCCCTGCTTGTCCGTATCCTGTTGAGTCCCGACAATGATCAGTTTCTCAGTATTTGTAGACGGGTCTATTCCCAGGTATGCACGGGCGCAGGGATTTCCACCTTGCCCACTGATCTCGGAGATCGCACCTTGGAGGTCCTTGAGCGGGATAAGAAATGCTCTGGCACTGGTTGAAGGGGTATTTCTCCAGTTTGCCGTCCATGATTTTGCCGTAGCCAGAGTGATTTTTTTGTCGGATTGACTCATAATTGGAAAGATTTAAAGGTTATACTTACTAAAAATAGTAAAACCTTCACTGTAAAGCGAAGGTTTGAAAATAAATAATGTAAATCTTACAAAGTTTTATTGAGAAGCGACCTCGTTGACGAATTAGATGCCGATGCGGGATTCCCGGCTTCGATGGCACCCAGTGTGTTCTTAGCCAGTTTCTTACCGAGTTCCACCCCCCATTGATCATAGCTGAATATATTCCAGACAATACCCTGCACGAAAAGTTTATGCTCGTACATGGCGATAAGGCTGCCCAGGGATTTTGGGGTCAATCTCTCAATAAGTATGGTGTTGGTTGGTTTGTTCCCATCAAAGATCTTAAAGGAATTCTCAGCTTCGGAACCGTATGTCCCCTGAAGCAGGGCTTCGGTTTGTGCAAAACAATTCGCCAGTAATTTATTCTGATGGTCGGTCTTTCCATACAGTGATTCTGAAAAACAAATAAAATCTACGGGGATCAGTTTAGTCCCTTGGTGGATCAGCTGGAAAAAAGCATGCTGGGCATTGGTTCCGGTACTTCCCCACACGATAGTGCCGGTCTGGTAATCGATACGATTTCCGTTTCGATCGGTACTTTTCCCGTTACTTTCCATGATACCCTGCTGAAGATAAGCCACCAGTTTGTTCAGGTATTGGGAATAGGGCACGATGCATTCGCTTTCAGACTCGAAGAAATTGTTGTACCATACTGAAAGTAATGCGAGCAAAACGGGGATATTTTCGGAGAATGGTGTATGCTGAAAGTGCTTGTCCATTCCATGGGCTCCTTTCAGCAGGCTTTCGAAATTATCGTAACCAACGGCACAGGCGACCGATAGCCCAACGGCGCTCCAAAGCGAGAACCTGCCGCCTACCCAATCCCACATGGGAAAGATATTTTCCGAAGCAATCCCAAAGGAGGACACTGCTTCAAGATTTGTAGAGACCGCAACGAAATGACTCGCCACATCCTGTTCTTCACACGCTTCCAGGAACCACCGGCGTACGGTGTGTGCATTCGTCAGTGTTTCCTGGGTAGTGAATGTTTTGGATACGATTATGAAGAGCGTTGTTTCACGATCCAGCCCCTTTAGTGACTCCATCACGTGATCCCCATCCACATTGGAAATGAAATGTACATTCAGGTGATTTCGGTAGTATCTCAACGCCTCACATACCATATCTGGTCCGAGGTCACTGCCGCCAATACCAATATTAACTACATCGGTAATAGGCTTGCCAGTTGCGCCTTTCCATTCACCGGATTCAAGCCTGTTAGCAAAAGACCTGATCTTTTCAAGGCTTGCTGCCACTTCGGGCTTAATTGAATTGAAATCCCTGAGTGCCGTATGCAACACCGCCCTTTGCTCGGTCTCGTTAATGATCTCTCCTGAAAACTGGGCATTTATTGCCGTCTTCAGACCTACCTCTTCGGCCAGTTTTATAAGTAGATCCACGGTTTCGTCCGTGATCCTGTTCTTGGAGTAGTCCAGGTAGAATTCCTTCCAGTTCACCGACATTCGTTCGGCCCGGCCCGGGTCATTTCGGAACCAATCCTGCATCTTCTCATCTTTGATCGACTCGAAATGCCGCGACAGATCACTCCATGACCTGGTAGTAGTTGGATCGATTTTAGGCAGGCTCATAGTATAATTTTTAGGAACTGGATTCGGCTACTTTCAGTACGTGATTCCTGTAATATTCCAGCAGACCGTCGATAGGCCTGCGAATAACGTTACCCAGATCCAGGTGGTAACGTTTCATACAATCACGGATGATATCTATGGAGAAATGGGCAATAGAACCTATAAAATGAATAGGTACGGTTTGCGCTTCTTTATAACACATGATCCTGTAATCGATGAAGCGGATCATCCCTTCACTGATCAGCTTGTAGAAATAACCATTAACCTCGTGACTGGTAAATATGAATTCCGCAAAGGACGCCAGGTAAGTATTCGGATTCGGTTCCTGATAAAGGTTTTGTTTGATCACATCGGCGTCCAGGTCGAAACGAGCTTCGAACTCCTTAGCGAGTTGCTCGGGCATTCGTTTGTAATAGTAATCCCTGATAAGTCTTTTTCCGAAGTAATTCCCACTGGCCTCATCCATCAGGGTGAAACCTAGTGACGGTACCGGCGTATAGATCTTCTCACCGTCAAAATAACAGCTATTGGAACCTGTTCCCAGAATGCATACGATCCCCGGTTCGGTAGTGGCTGCATACACGGCCGCCATCAGGTCTTCCTTTACTGATATCTTCGCCTTTGTAAAAAGCGTTTCAAGAACTTCGGTGAGGACCTCTCTAGGAGTGTCGGTTCCACAGCCTGCCCCGTAAAAATCCACGCGAGAGGCAACTTCAAAAAGGGTGGGTAATTCGCTGTTCTCCTTTATCCTGATGAACAACTCTTCCTGTGGGATCACAGCTGGGTTGAGTCCCCGGGTCCGGGTCTTCAGAACCTGTTCCCCCTTTTCATCCAGCAGGATCCAGTCACACTTGGTGGAACCACCATCGGCAATAATCGTCATACTTTAAATACTTGCGATATGAGTGGCCAGATCGATCAATTTTGCCGAATAACCGTACTCATTATCGTACCATGCTACTAATTTAAAGAAATTGTCATTAAGTGCGATACCCGCATCTGCATCGAAATTACAGGTGTTCGGATCACTAACGAAGTCCTGAGACACCACCGGGTCCTCCACATAATCGATCACACCGGCATATGCTCCTTCGGCGGCTTCCTTGAACAACTGCTTTACTTCTTCGTAGCTGGCGGATTTCTCCGTTCTCACAGTAAGGTCAACTACGGATACATCGGCCGTAGGTATCCTGAAGGCCATCCCGGTAAGTTTTCCCTTAAGGGATGGGATCACCTTGGTCACTGCAACTGCCGCACCCGTTGAAGTTGGTATAATATTATTGATCGCACTCCTGCCCAGGCGGTAATTCTTACGAGAAGGGCTGTCCACCGTGTATTGTGTTGAGGTGGCTGCGTGTACCGTGGTCATCAGGCCTTCCACGATCCCTAGATTGTCGTGGATCACCTTTGCCATCGGTGCCAGGCAATTTGTTGTACATGAGGCATTGGATACTATGGTATCCTCCGGTTTAACTTCATGGTGATTCACACCCATCACAAACATCGGTGCATCTTTTGAAGGTGCCGAAATTACTACCTTCCTTGCCCCTGCTTTCAAATGTCCTCCTGCCGAAGCCAGGTCTTTGAAAATACCAGTACAATCAACGATGATCTCTGCACCGATCTGGTCCCATCTAAGGTCCTCAGGGTTCCTTTCCGCGGAAACACGAACGGTCTTACCATCTACAACCAGGTTCCCGTCCCTAACCAGGACACTTCCGGGGTATTTTCCGTGAACCGAATCATACTTCAGCATATAAGCCAAGTGGTCCACATCCAGGAGGTCATTGATACCAACCACTTCCACGTTTTCATTTTGGGCAGCTACCCTGAATGCCAGTCTTCCGATTCGGCCAAAGCCATTTATTCCAATCTTTGTCATTTTCATAGTGTTTTTATACAGATGTAATATCTGCTACTCGAATTAATTCTATATCTATTTCATTTTCGCCTTGTATCGCCTCGATGAAAGGAACCGAAACCACTTTCTTATGGCTGATCCCGATCATTACCCCGCGTTCACCTCTCAATAAGGCATCGACCGCTCCTACTCCCAAACGACTCGCCAGTACCCTGTCGTAACAGCTTGGAGAACCTCCGCGCTGAATATGCCCAAGTACTGTAACCTTGACCTCATATTCGGCTAAATTCTCCTGTATATAATTTGCCAGTCCGAAAATATTCTTCCCGATCTGGTCTCCTTCGGCCACAACAACTATAGTAGAGGTTTTACCCGACTTCTTACTTCTTTTCAGGGATTTAAGCAGTCTTTCGCGCCCCATCTCTTCTTCAGGAATAAGTATTTCCTCGGCTCCCGCACCAATACCCGCATTCAGCGCAATATCCCCGGCGTCTCTTCCCATTACTTCTATCATGAACAGTCGGTTGTGAGAATTTGCCGTATCACGGATCTTATCGATAGCTTCGACAACGGTATTCAGGGCCGTATCATATCCTATGGAGTAGTCCGTACCGTTGATGTCGTTATCGATCGTCCCCGGTAATCCAACAATTGGGAAGTCGTATTCTTCAATGAAAACACTCGCTCCTGTGAAAGTTCCGTCTCCACCGATCACCACCAAGGCATCTATGTTGGCCTTCTTGAGATTGTCGTAGGCTTTCTTTCTTCCTTCTTTAGTTCTGAATTCCGCCGAACGGGCCGACTTCAGAAAAGTTCCACCACGGTTGATGATGTTTTTCACGGAACGAGGACCAAGTTCAATGAAGTCTCCTTCGATCAAACCCTGAAGTCCCCTGTACACCCCCATACACTCAAGTTTATGGTAGGCGCAGGAACGAACCACAGCCCTGATCGCAGCATTCATGCCAGGGGCATCTCCCCCGCTTGTAAGTACTGCTATACGTTTAATTTTACTGCTCATTACCGTAAAACTATGGCAATAATTTCACAATACAAACCGCAAAAGAAACTATAACGTTTTCGGTTGACATGTTTCTGAAAAAATGAACGAAAATTCCTCAAAATCACCGCCTAAATGCTAAATACCCGCTGGAAAACACCAACGGGTTCACAATTGACTATAGTAAATCTATTGAGGGCGAAGCACCAGGTATTGCCAGGGACCGAGATCCATTTTCGAATCCGACCTCAATTCCATATCCACTCCTGAAACCAGTTCCCTGTACTTTCCGCCCATTTCAAGACCAAAAGTTGTATTCCCGGGGGAAAGATTACCTATGTAGATCACCGTATTCCCATCTTTCTCACGCTTAAAGGCAAACACCTTTTCCGAACCTGCATCAAGACGCACAAAGCTTCCCGGATTCTTAGCTCCCGATAGTGCCGCTTCGGATTGTTTTATAGCGCCCAGCTTTTCCATCAGCGGCCACATTTCCCCTTTCTCCTTCGGAATACTATCCTTCTCAAAGAATTTTAGCCTTCGGTCCAGGTCGTATTCCTGACCACTATATATCAAAGGCATTCCCGGGATACAGTAGCTAAGAGCCAGCATTGCTTCCGAGGCCTCACCCATACGCTCACGCACAGTTCCCGCCCAGGAATTCTCATCGTGGTTGGTGAGAAAGTTCATTAGGAATCCGCCGTTCTTCCACTTTTGCTCAAGGTGGTTCATGTGATTGTCCAGGTCCTGTACGTTCTTTTCCCCTTTGGCGATGGCATTAAGTAGGTGGTGAGTTTCCCAGGCGTAAGCCATTTCAAATAGGTTGTTTTGGGTAAGTTCCGGGTTTTCCCATTCGGCAAGCATGAATATATCCTTCTGCGCTCTTAGTTCGGGTATGGCCTTTTCCCAAAAGGTTGTCGGCACCATTCCTGCCATATCACATCGAAATCCGTCTATCCCTTCTTGGGTCACCCAGTATTTCATGTCCGCGATCATCGTTCGCTGCAGCTCCTCGTTGGAGTAGTCCAGGTCTGCTACGTCGTTCCAGCCTACCGGACTCCCGTCCTCATTGAGCGGATCAGTGATCTCACCAGCTGCATTCCTGGTGTAGAATTCCGGGTGCTCGGTGATCCAAACATGATCCCAGCCGGTGTGATTCGGAACCCAGTCCAGGATCACGTACATATTGTTCTCATGGGCGGTCCGGAGCAGATCCCTGAAATCTTCCAGGGTTCCAAATTCGGGGTTGATCTCCCTGAAATTGGCGACGGCGTAATAACTTCCGAGGTATTTCTTTCGCTCTTCGGGGTCCTGTATGTCTTCAACCATCAGCTCCTGGGTTGCTTTTCGTTTTACTTCAGATATAGGAAATACAGGCATCACCCATAGGATCTTAACTCCCAGTTCCTTTAGCTTCGGAATGTCCCTGGTAAAGGCTGCGAAGCTACCTTCAGGAGAATATTGACGAATATTGACTTCATAAATAATGGCCGATTCCAGGACGGAATCGGTAATTGGTGAGATATCGGTTGCTTGTTCTGTTTCCACAATATCGGTTTTAGTTTCTTCCTTGCATGAAATCAGGCAAAGAATACAGATGGTTACTATTTTGATCTTACTGAACATATCACTCTTCGGACTTTTCGAGTAATACAATATCATAGTCGGAATCTATCATTACCTGCCCGTTTTTTACTTCAGAACTGACACCGCTGTATGCATCGCGGATCATTGTTCCATCTGCAAAAGCATCGGCAACTTTGATCGTTTTAACACCGGCTTCCATTTCCAGGCCGATCACTATTATATCCTCAGGCAGGTCGTGATGTGTCCTTCTCATAAACGTATAAGGTGTATCCGAAAGCATGGTATGATCTCCGGCACCCACCGCGATATGATCTCTTCGGAAACGGCCCAGTTTCTGCCAGTGCTCGAGTATTCTTCCGGTCTCAGCATTGCTGTCGATGTCTTCCCAGTTCATGAAAGAACGCAATGTGGCATCGCCATTAGTTCCTTCAACGATAAGTGTTCTCGCCAGTTCATCTCCATAATACACCTGTGAAGCTCCGGGCGCCAGTAAAAGACGGTTCGCGGTTTCATATGGCTTTATCCGCTCCTTGTCGAATGGGTTACCATCGTCATGGGAGCTCAGATAGTTCAGTGTACCGAAACCTTCCAGTTCATTGTGCAGGATCGCATCGTAGCTGCTGAAGATCTCTTCGTAACTTCTATCGGCCCCTGAACGAAGGTCGAAGTTAATTAGGGCGTCAAAGTTTTCATCAAAATAATCCACTTTCCTGTCGCCAAAGTCATATAACCTTCCGCTTTGAACATTGTAATAGTAGATCTCCCCAACCATATAAAATGATGCATCGTCAAGCACTTTCTTCGGGTTGGTAGCCTTCCATTCAGAAAATGCTTGGTCACAGACCTTCCTGAGTTCCTGCCACACATATTCCTCGGTGTGCTTAACCGTATCCACACGATAACCGTCAATTCCGAAGTCGGTGATATAATCCGACAACCACTTCATGATATAGAACCTCGGTGCCCTGGGATGGCCGGTTTTCTCGAAAAAGGCATCCAATTCAGCCATTTCTTCGTCATAGCGTCCTTCTGCCTTCCATTTTTCCACAAGTTGAGGGGGAAGCTCAACGGCTTCATTACTTTCCGTCCTGATGTCGGGAAGATTCTCTACCAACGTACAGGTGACCGTAGATTCGTAGTCCTTGAATTCACATTTCGGCGAGGTTCTAACCCACTCCTCCGGCCAAACGGTATCCATCCCGGTAACCGGCCCCGTATGGTTGATCACCGCATCCAGCAGTATCCGAATACCTTTAGAATGAGCCGCTTCCACAAGTTCCTCCAGGTCTGTTCGGGTACCGAAATTCGGATCCAGGGCCGTCCAGTCCTTCGTCCAGTAACCGTGATAGCCGTAAGTATAGCCGGTACCTTCATCGGTTCCGCCGTGGATCTGTTCCACAACCGGGGTCATCCAAATGGCATTGATCCCCAGGTCTGTGAAATATCCCTCGTTGATCTTTTGGGTCACTCCTTTCAGGTCACCCCCTTTAAACCCCCTGAGAACAGCTGTCTCATTGGTCCGGTCGAAATTCACATCATTGGATGGATCGCCGTTATTGAACCTGTCTGTCAGTAAAAAATAGATGTTGGCCGCCTTCCAACTGAACGGTTGAAGCTCCTCTCTAACAACTTCGGCTTCAGTTTTTATTTCTTTCTCCTTAGTATCGGTGCACTGTGAAAAAAGCAGGATGATACAGCAAGCACAAAGGATTTTAAATAGTTTCATGTTCATAGTAAATTCGATTTAATTCTGAGCCGAAACAACCTTTGTTTCACCATTCACAGCGATCTCCAGCGGATCTCCTTCTGAAAGCTCGAAACTGTTCCCTTCACGGCTCACCTTTACTTTCAGGGTTTGACCCCTGAAATTCACCTTGAATGCATAGGCATCCCAGTGTTTCGGGATCCTTGGGTGGAATTCGAGTCGATCGTTTCGAACCCTCATTCCCCCGAAGCCTTCAACTATACTCAGCCAGGTTCCCGCCATACTGGTAATATGGCAGCCTTCCTCAACTTCTTTGTTGTAGTCATCAAGATCGAGACGCGAGGTTCTCAGGTAGAAGGTATAAGCCTGTTCCATACGTCCCAGCTTCGCGGCTTGTATACTGTGCACACAGGGCGAAAGTGATGATTCGTGTACGGTAAAGGGCTCGTAGAAATCGAAGTGACGTTCTAGCTCTTCTTCACTGAAGTGATCTTCGAAGAAATAAAACCCCTGTAAAGTATCGGCCTGTTTTATGTATGGGGACCGAAGTATGCGATCCCAGGACCAGTTCTGGTTGATCGGCCGCTGTGAACGATCCAGGTTGGCGACAGTGATGAGTTCCTTGTCCAGGAAACCGTCCTGCTGAAGAAAGACATTGTGCTCTTCAGAAAACGGGAAGTACATATTGTCGGCTACCTTTTTCCATTCGGCTACTTCCGATTCCGTAAGATTGGTCTTACTCATGATACGCTCGTACTCTCCAGAGTTGTTCACCCTGGCATCGGCGATCTCCGAAGCCGCATAATTGATACACCAGCGCGCCGAGAAATTGGTATACCAGTTGTTATTGACGTTGTTTTCGTATTCGTTCGGACCAGTAACTCCAAGGATCACGTATTTATTCTTTTGAGTGCTGAAATTGGCCCGCTGGTGCCAGAACCGAGCGATCCCGATAAGCACTTCAAGCCCCTTTTCCGTAACGTAATCAT
Organism: Bacteroidia bacterium; assembly: GCA_030431695.1. GTDB lineage: Bacteria > Bacteroidota > Bacteroidia > Flavobacteriales > Flavobacteriaceae > Pukyongia. The sequence continues at coordinate 9,615 of JAUIIU010000005.1, forward strand.
GGTCCCCGGTATAGCGAACGTAGTTGTAAATCGCGAAGGCGATCGCACCATTTCGGTGGATCTCTTCGAAAGTGATCTCCCATTCATTATGGCACTCCTCACCGTTCATGGTAACCATTGGGTATAAGGCGGCACCTTTTGTAAACCCAAGCTTTTTGGCGTTCTCAATGGCCTTTTGAAGATGGTTGTATCGGTAAACCAGCAGGTTCCTGGCCACTCCATGGTCCTTGGTGGACATATAGAAGGGCAGACAGTAGGCTTCGGTGTCCCAGTAGGTACTTCCGCCGTACTTCTCTCCCGTGAATCCCTTGGGCCCGATATTCAGCCTTGCATCCTTCCCCAAGTAGGTTTGGTTCAGTTGGAAAATATTAAACCTGATCCCCTGCTGTGCCTCCACGTCTCCTTCGATCACAATATCCGCCATATCCCAGATATCCGCCCAGGCCCTGGCCTGGCCCGACTTCAGTGCCTCGTAACCTTCAGAAAGACCATTCTCCAGTACTTTTTTTGCCGCTGCCACCAGATTCTCGGGTTTGTGATTGTGTGAAACCGTATAACCTGCATATTTTCGGATACAGGCTGTTTGTCCGGACGAGACGGCCACCCTATAATTAAGTTGAACGAATTGCTCCTGTACTTCGGCAACAGGGTTTGGACTTACCTTCTGTCCGTCGACCAGGAATTCCGACTCCATAAAGGTGCAAATATGGAATTCGGTCTTCATGGTCATTGACCGAATAAAGGCCTTACCGTTTTCTTCGGAAACACTAATGGTGTCCCAGAATTTGTCGTCCCAATTACTGTCTTCATTGGTGATCCCGCCGTCCAGGTAAGGACTGAAGACGATCTCAGCATCACTGCCAAGCGGGGTGATCTCGAAATTGATCATCCCCAATTCATCATTGTCGAGATGAAGGATACGTGTACTCTTGATAGCTATATCCAAACCACTTGCCATGGTCACCTCGAACGATCTTTCGTAATAGCCCTCTTTCATATTCAGCTCTCTGCGATAGTTACGCACGTCCTTACATGTATTGAGGTCCAGGTTCTTCCCATTCACCGAAACTTTTATCCCGATCCAATTCGGGGCGTTCAATACCTTTGCAAAATATTCGGGATAGCCATTCTTCCACCAGCCCACCCGGGTCTTGTCCGGGTAGTACACGCCTGCCACATAGCTTCCCTGGAACGTAGGTCCGGAATAATCTTCTTCGAAATTGGCTCGCTGTCCCATTGCACCGTTCCCGATGCTGAATAAACTTTCGGAAGATTTGACCGTCTCCGGGTTGAATCCTTCTTCTATGATGGACCATGGGTCCGCTTTGATATAGTCCTGGTTCATTATTCTGAAATTAGTTTAGAAAAAAATTCGGTTGGTATCTCTGTAAAATCCTTAAAAACGTACATGGCTTCCCGAAGGATGGTAGGGTTCCCGATTCCCACGCTGGTCATTCCAGCATTATTGGCAGCCTGAATTCCGGCCAGGGCATCTTCAAAAACAATACACTTTTCGGGGGCAACTCTAAGTTTCTCCGCGGCGATGAGAAAAACTTCCGGGTTTGGCTTTGCCTTGGTTACATTCGTACCATCCACGATCGCATCGAAAACGTTCAGTAATCCAACCTCTTCCAGGATAACCCGGGCATTCTTACTGGCTGAACCCAATGCTATAGGTTGCTCATTTTGCTTAAGATACGACAAAACCCTCGGAACATCGGGTAGTATTTCATCTTCGTTCATATCAGCGATATATCCCAGGTAATCCTGGTTCTTTCGTTCCAATAGTTCATCGAAACGATCCCTGGTGAGATTTACATTACCCCAGCTCAATATCTTTTCGAGTGAACGAACACGGCTTACACCCTTAAGTTGTTCGTTGTCCTTCTCGTTAAAGGAGATTCCCAGAGTTTCGGCCAATTTACGCCAGGCAAGAAAATGGTAACGGGCGGTATCCACGATCACACCGTCCAGGTCGAAAATAAATCCTTTCTTATTCATTCGTTGTTTTATTCTGTTTATCATCGACGATCAGGGTAAGCAATCCTGCCAGGATCATCGAACCTCCTCCAACCAGTAAGGCGTAAACGGCCTGCCCTTCGAAGAATTGAGCGACGAGGAACCCCAATATGGAGGCCGCCACCAGCTGAGGGATCACGATAAAGAAATTAAATACTCCCATATAGTAACCCATCTTGGAGGCCGGCAATGCTCCTGATAGCATGGCGTAGGGTACCGAAAGTATGGATGCCCATGCAATGCCAACACCTATCATCGGCAACCATTCGATCATGAAGGTAGTAAGATTCGAAATGAAGTAAATTGACATCAGTCCAAATCCACCAAGGACCAGTGCCACGAAATGAGTGAACTTCCTGCTGGTCCTTTTTGCCAGCACCGGTAACAGGAAAGCCACCAGTGCGGCTACAAGATTATAATTAGCGAACATCTCACCAACTTGGTTGGCGCCGGTATTGTACAATTCGGAGGTGGTATCGGAGGTTCCGTAAATATGTGCAGTTACCGCACCAGTTGTATAGATCCACATTGAAAATAATGAGAACCATGAGAAAAACTGTACCCACGCCAGTTGCTTCATGACCTTTGGCATGGACTGGAAGTCGTTCACAATGGTCACAAATCCATTCTTATACGAATTGTTACGCTGCAATAAACCTGAGATCGACAGGGCAAGGCCGCCCATGGTGATCAGTCCGAGGGTTAGTACATACAGATCTTTTTTCAGCTCGTAGTGATAAACTGCAAATGTAGCAGCGAGGCCAACGATCAATACCAGTACTCCTCGCATCAATTGCGAACTGCCATTGCTCGCGTACCATTCACTGTCACGGGTCCCAACTGCGTATTCCTCCGATTCACTTTCTTCAAATGCCTTCATCTCTTCGGGTGAATATTCCTTTGATCGTATAACGGTCCACAGAACGGCAACGAGGAATGCAACACCGCCGATGTAGAACGAATATTTAACCGAATCCGGGATCACACCCTCAGGAGCAGTATTGGCAACTCCCATCCATGTGAGGATATTGGGAAGTTTGGAAGCCACGTAAGCACCTGCGCCAATAAAGAAACTTTGCATGGCAAACCCTTTGGTGCGCTGGTGATCGGGAAGGTTATCGCCCACAAAGGCCCGGAAAGGTTCCATGGAAACATTAATGGAGGCGTCCATGATCCATAACATCCCGGCGGCAAACCACAATACTGGGGAATTCGGCATTACAAAAAGCGAGATGGATGCTAGTATGGCTCCTACAAGGAAATACGGCCTTCGGCGTCCCAGTTTAGAGTGCCAGGTGCGATCGCTGAAGTAACCAATTACAGGTTGCACAATAAGACCGGTAAGCGGCGCTGCCACCCAAAGGATAGGAATATCCTCGATCTCTGCACCAAGTGTTTGAAAAATTCGGCTGACGTTTGCATTCTGAAGGGCAAAACCCATCTGGATTCCCAGAAAACCGAAACTCATGTTCCAGATCTCCCAAAATCCTAAACTGCGCTTTTTCATATAGTAAAATTAGAGTTATTACTATTTCGACAAGCGATGAACTTATCAAAACCGATTGTATAGGAAGTAAAAATCAGGTTTTGAAAGGCGCGGTTGTAAATATAGGTATTTTTTTGAACGGATCAGTTGATCGAAGTGGATTCTCTTTCAACCAATCTGGTAGCAACCACAACCGTCTGGAAGGGCGGATCGAAATTGTTTTCTTCCAATCTCTTGATGAGCATTTGTGCTGCATTCTCACCTAATTGTATTCCGTGCTGACTCACGGTGGATAAGCTCGGAGAGGCAAACTTGGAGAGGTCACCATCGGTGAATCCAATTACCTTCAGATCCGAGGGGATCTTCCTGCCAAGTGCCTGTGCTGCCTTCATAGCGGTAAGGGCGTATTTCTCGTTGACGGCAAATATACCGTCGACGCCGGGGTTGTTCCGAAGAAAAAGTTCGATCTCGGCCCTGAGTCGTTCCTCCTGTCCTTCATCATTGAACTCGTCTCTAAGTTTAACCACCAAATTCTCCCGGTAAGAAATACCCGATTCGTCCAGTGCTTCCCTGTACCCGGCTGTTCTCAGTTTACCAACATTCACATGATCCTCGGTTGTGAACAAGGCTATGTGTTCGCAACCCAAGGACACCAGTTTCTCAACAGCGTTACGCGCACCCTCCACGTCGTCCACTACTACTTTGTCGCATTCGAGCTGGGATACATTCCTGTCGAAAAGAACGATCGGCATCCCGTGGTCTATGGTTTCCGTGAGATGGTGATAGTCTTCTTTCAACTGGGTTTCACGAGAAACAGAAAGAATAAAACCATCGATACTACCATTGGCCAGTTTCTGCATATTGGTAACCTCTTTCTCGAAGGATTCGTTGCTCAAGCCAATGATCACAGTGTAGCCTTTTTCGTTGGCCACTTTTTCTATACCGCTTACAACGGTTGTGAAGAAGTGGTGTACGATCTCCGGGATGATAACACCCAGTGTTTTTGTTTTTCGGTTCTTCAGGCTCAGGGCTATGGTATTCGGCCTGTAATTGTATAGTTTCGCAAAAGCCCTGACCTTCTCTTTGGTATCCTGGGAGATCTCCGGGCTATCCTTCAGGGATTTGGAAACAGTAGAAATAGAAACGTCCAGTTCCCTCGCAATTTTCTTCAATGTTAGCTTTTGCATACTCCTTCGGAAATCAGGGTTCATTCCGGGACAAATTCAGAAATTGTTAAAACAATGCGTTTGAATTTGATAAAACAATAATTTCTGTCCCCGTTTTTGAATATATGTTAAAGTTATAAAACATATTAACACTATAACGTTTTCGTGGATAAATTTGAATCGACAGCACTGGCAGGCCGTGATTTTTCCTTTACTTTTGATTAGGAAGTAAAAATTGGGTCACGAAATGTGAACTCATTATATACAAGCCACCCTTTAGCATTGGTTGTTTTTGGGTGGCTTTGTTAATTTCACTGACGGGTTTATCGCCTTCTGAAAATCATAAAATTATCAAAATACGTGTATGCACGTATGGTCTGATTTAAGTACGAACTTTACCTTTGAGTAGAATTAGTGAAAATTCTGCCAACATCAATTTTTTGTGGGGATAGAAAATTCATTTGGTAGAATATTTTAAAAGTACTTCTAAGACTTTTAGAATTTACTAAGTTAGGTTTGTTATAGCATCCCGTGAAGACGGGATGCTTTTTTTATTGCCTCAGAACCGTAAATTCAATGGACGAATCGTTGAAGACAGAATGCGTTTGTTTCTTGAAGTCCGCTTCTGCCGCTTTAAAAATATTGGGCACATAGGTCTGGGGATTCCTGTCGATTAGCGGAAACCACGTACTCTGAACCTGTACCTGTATCCTGTGTCCTTTTTTGAATGTGTGATGCACATCCTGAAGTTCTATACTCACTTCTGTCTTTTTTCCGGGTTCAAACGGCTCGGGTTTCGAGAAGCTGTTACGATAGCGTCCGCGCATTACTTCGCTGCGCACCATCATGTGGTAATTGCTCATTTTCAAATGATCCTGGGTCTCTTCGGTGTCTTCGGCATCGGCAGGAAATACGTCTATTACCTTTACGATCCAGTCGGCATCGGTTCCCGTGGTCGCAACCTGCAGCCGGGCCATGATATCACCGGCCATGGTAATATCCTCTTCCAGGATCGGGGTTTCGAAAACCAGCACATCGGGTCTGCGAGCCGCGAACCGCTGGTCATCTGTCATATACTTTCTGGGTGTGAACACCATTTTGATATCTTCGGAATAAGGAACGGGCCTGGCCGGATCACTCACAAAGGTTTCAAAGGTGTAACTCTTTTCCATAAAGGGATTGAGTCGCTGCCTGCTCTGCAGCCAGTAAGTCTTCTTCTCGGTGTTCTTTGGCGGCCATTCGGAATACGTACTCCATTCCCTGGCTCCGGAATCGAAGACATAAGCTTCGGGCAAACCCGTATTATCTGAACCGTCTCCTTTCAGAAAATGATAAAAGAATTTCGTTTCTATGTCTCTCTGGTAATTTTCAGAAATATCATCCCCGAAATACACATTCCCGATCGCCTGCCTCTTTTTAGTCCTGGCCCAATCACCATGACTCCATGGCCCGAATACCATCGTATTGTAGTTATCACTGTTCGCTTCAATCTTTTCATAGGTCTCGAAAGGACCGTAAAGATCTTCCGCATCGAACAACCCTCCAACCACCATCACGGCCGGCCTGATATCCTTTAAATGCTGAATGATCCCGCGCGAACGCCAGAATTCGTCGTAATCGGGATGTTCCTTCAGCTGCTGCCAGAAAACGTTATCCTCCTTATAATATTCGTCCAGGTTAGATAGAGGTCCCACATCCAGGAAGAACTGGTACTGGTCCTTGGAGCCTAATTTTGGAAAGGTATACCACGAGTTCTTGGTGGGTTCGGTTTTCATATAACCGAATACAGTGGTTGCACGCCAGTAACTTAACAAATAGGCCCCGTTGTGGTGAAAATCGTCGAAATAGAAATCACCTATACACGCCTGTGGCGAAGAGGCCTTAAGCGCCGGATGGGCATCCAGTAATGAATAGGTTGCATAGAAACCGGGATACGAGATTCCCCAGGTCCCTACCCTGCCGTTATTGTTTGGAACATTATTGACAAGCCACTCGATACTATCGTAGGTATCACTGGCCTCATCGGTCTGCTTTCCTTTCTTATTGGGAATGTAGGCCCGCATATTTTCGTAAAGGCCTTCGCTCATCCACCTCCCGCGAACATCCTGGTAAACGATAATGTAGCCATCTTTCATCAGGAATTCATTAGGTCCGATCTTCGACCGGTACATGTTCTCACCGTATGGACGACAGCTGTAAGGGGTTCTCTGGAAGAGGATGGGATAATTTTTCGAAGTATCCTTAGGTGAATATATGGTCGTGAACAATTTAACACCATCACGCATACTGATGTAAGTCTCGGTCTTATTGTAATGCTCTTTTACATAATTCTCTTCAGTCTGTCCATGCAGGTACAGGGAACATGTCAGAACCCAAAGGATGATGATTAATCGCTTCATAGATTTTATTGTTTGTTGAATTCGGCAAGACCCTCACGAAGCCAAACCAGGTAATCGTCCTCATCCGGTGTGTAGCCGATCGGGATGTTGAGCAGGTTGTAGTCCGCATCCATAAGGGCGTAATGTGGCTGCGAATTATTCTTGAAATTCACGGTCTGGAAGGTCGCCCACTTGTCGCCTACTGTCCGGATACGTTTGGTTCCTCCTTTGGGTTTCAGGAAGTTGAACTGCTCCTCTTCCGGTATAGGCTTACGATCGTCCACATACAGGGAGATCAGGATGAATTCCTCGTTTATCACTTTGAAGACCTCCTCCACACTCCAGACGTGTTCTTCCATTTTCCTGCAATTCACGCAGGCCCAGCCCGTGAAATCGAGCATAATGGGTTTCCCTGACTTCCGTGCGGCTTCAACGCCCTCATTAAAATCCTTATAAGCATTCAACCCTAGTGGGGCCGAAGTCCCTTTGTCGTACAAACTGTAGAACATCGGTGGTGCCAGTCCGCTCAACAATTTCAAATTGGCGTACTTGGTATTTGTAAGTCCCGGTATCAGGTAGATCGTGAAGGCTACAGCAAGGATCCCAACGATTATATTTCCCTTCGGAAGTTTACTGTTTTTCGGGCCATCATGCGGAAATCGTATTATTCCGAAGAGATACAAAGCCATTCCCACCGAACACAGTATCCATATGGCAATGAATACCTCTCTTTTCAGAATACCCCAGTGCATCACCAGGTCGGCATTGGACAGGAACTTGAAAGCAAGTGCAAGTTCGACAAAGCCGAGGACCACTTTTACCGTGTTCAGCCAGCCACCACTGCTTGGAAGTGAGTTAAGCCAATTCGGGAACAAGGCGAAAAGTGCAAATGGCAAGGCAAGTGCAAGTCCGAATCCACCCATTCCAAAGCTCAATTGCATGGCTCCGGCGTCCTGACTCAAAGAACTGCCCAGCAATCCGCCTAAGATGGGCCCGGTACACGAGAATGATACTATGGCCAGTGTTAGGGCCATAAAGAAAATACCGAATATACCTCCCACCCGACTCGCTTTATCGTCCATTTTGGTACTCCAGGAACTTGGTAGTGTCAGTTCGAAATATCCGAAGAAAGAAAAGGCGAACACCAGGAAAACAAGGAAAAACAATATGTTCAGGTAGACATTTGTCGAGATGTTACTCAGCAAAGCTTCATCGACAGTGTCCAGCAAATGGAACGGCAGACTCAACAGCACGTAGATCAGGAATATAAAGAAGCCATAGAGGATGGCATTCCTTATTCCGCGGCTACGGTCTTTGGCTCCTTTGGTAAAATAAGAGACCGTTAATGGGATCATGGGAAAAACGCAGGGCGTGAGCAACGCCAGTAATCCTCCCAGGAACCCGAGAAAGAAAATTGTCAGGAAGCCTTTACTGTCACCGGTATTGCCAAGGTCACCTTTAACAGGGATGGTGAGTGCTTCGGACTTCCTCAGGTCATCTTCAGTGATCTCTGCAGAGGCGAGTTCAGAACTACCGGATGCAAGGTCAAGATCGAAGGTCTTTACCTCCGGTGCGAGGCACTGGGTATCGTTACAGGCACTGTACATTATTTCTACTGAAACCTTCAGCCCTGTGGGATTGACAACTGTAATTGGCTGAACAAAAACCGCATTGCCATCGAAGGATTTCACATCGATCTCGAAAACCTGATCGTATACGGGCAGAACATCCGGTTCCCTCGTCATTCCATCCAGTTCGTAGGTTTCGGGGCTGTTATTATAGCTGAATTCGGTAGGAATGGGACCTTCGAATTCTTCACCAAACTGAATCTGACTGTAGATATGCCAACCATCATCTATGGTGGCCTCCATTACGATATCGTAGGTCTTATCCGACTTCTTTTCGGTAGTAACCTTCCATGAAACCGGATCGAGGAATTCCTGCGACTGGACCGTGAAAATACCTGTGAATGTTAGTAGTACAGCTAAAATTAATTGCCTCATATGTCAGCCTGTAGATTTGGAGGTGCGAATTCGGATTATCTCTTTTGTGTCTCGGTCTACTTTGTACCGATCGTCGGCCCTGTACCCGATGACCCAGACGATGTCGTCACCACTGCACAGCAGCCATGTTTTTTCTTTAGCTACCAAAGATAACTTTTCATCTTTAAAAAATTTGCTCAATTTCTTTTTTCCTTTCATTCCGAAGGGATAAAAATAATCCCCATCTCTCCATTTCCGCACGCTAAGCGGGTAAGCGAGTTTCGACTTGTCCACATAGATCTCTGAGGTCGAACTGTTTTCCACCTTTTCTTCTGAACTAAATATCAACTCGATAGGATGATCTATCCGTTCGATCCTTTCCCCTATTTCAATAGTTTCTGTTTCGTTTTCTGAAGGGATCTCCGTGAGCAGCAATGATCCACGATCTTTTACAAGGCGATGTGTAGCAGACAAGACGGTCTTCCCGCTTTGGGCCAGCAACAGGTCCGAAATATCCTCCCAGGCCGTAAATCCGAAGGGATACAAAAGTTCGTAAAGCAGCGCTTTTGGATTTGGCAACTCGTTTAATTTTTTGATATCCAGGATATGTCCGTCGTCCGACTCTTTTAAAACCAGTTGACGGATCAGTACCATATAGTCTTCCACGAGCGCCTGCGATTCCCTGAGATGGTTTTGAGTATTAGCAAACTGATTAATTAACCCTTTCAGGTGCTTTTTCATCGGGGGAACAACTTCTTGCCGAATCGCATTGCGCAAGTACTCCATCTTTGAATTGCTGCTGTCTTCGCGCCAGTGATAGCGCTGTTCCCGGGCGTGGTTGAACAGTTCCTCCCGACCAAAAGGTAGTAACGGTCTCACAACAAAACCCGAAATCTCGGGAATACCGGATAATCCTCGCAGGCCGCTTCCCCTGGAAAGATTGATCAGGAAAGTTTCCAGCCTGTCATCTGCGTGATGGGCCGTGAGTATGTAATCGTATCCAAAATCCTTCCGGATCTCCTCGAACCAGGCATAACGCAGTTCCCTGGCTGCCATTTGAATGGAGAGCTTCCTGCTTTTGGCGTATTCTTCCGTCTGAAAAAACTCTTCGTAGAAAGGCACGGAGAGCATTTCGGCCAGGTCTGCGACAAATTCGGCATCCGCATCACTTTCCTTGTCACGAAGGCCAAAATTACAGTGTGCCAGCCCGATCCTGAATTCCAGTTCGTGAAATGTTCTTGCAAGGAAAACGCTGTCCAGCCCGCCACTACAAGCGATAAGAAGCTGCTTACCCTTCAGCAGGCTCAGGTTTTGTTCGATATGTTTTCGCAGGATGTCTAACATCACATTTTAGCCGATCACAAAGATACTGATCGTATTATTTATCTCGCTCCAGGGCCTCTCGCATCGCTTTGGCCTTCAGGAGACACTCCTCATATTCTTTCTCCGGAATGGATTTGGCCGTTATGGCTCCACCAACCGAAAAACTCACATACTGTCTAGCCGAATTGTACAGTATACTTCGGATCACCACGTTGAAATCGAAATCGCCGTTTGGCGCAAAATAGCCTATGGCTCCGCTGTACAGACCCCTCCGTGCGTCCTCGAGCTCTTCGATGATCTTCATGGCCGAAACCTTCGGTGCGCCCGTCATACTGCCCATCGGAAAGGTTTTCCTCAGTAATTCCACCGGCTGGATCGAATCAGAAACCTTACATCGAACTGTGGAGATGAGTTGGTGAACCTGTTCAAAAGTATATACCGCGCAGAGTTCTTCCACTTCTACACTACCCTTTTCGGCAAAACGGGAGAGGTCGTTCCGGACCAGGTCTGTGATCATAATATTCTCGCTGCGTTCTTTTGGATCGTTCTTCAGTATCTCGATCATCTCACTATCCAGGGTTTCATTCTGAAAACGCTTAGCGGTACCTTTTATAGGTTGCGATATCACTTCGGGACCACTTTTCCTGAGGTATCGTTCGGGAGAGGCCGACATTGCATGGAATGGCCCATTCTTCAGAAAGGTGGCAAAGGGCGGCCTCGAAATGGCGTTGAGATGCTCGAAAGTATTTACAGGATCGATCTCAACCCCTTCCGAATAGAATTCCTGGCAAAAATTAGCTTCATAAATATCCCCGCGTTCAATGTGCGCCAGCATGCGGTTTACTTCATCGAAATAGTTGTCTTTTGAGGTTCTCAGGCGAATACGTACCGGTGATGAGGGAGTTGCATCAGGAGGTAATAGTTCAAGACCGACGATCTCCTTCCAGTCCGTTTCTATCTCGTCGGAGATCATGTTCAGGTACCTGATCTCCACGGTGGTGTCGTTAAACAGGAACAAGCGTTTGGGCTGGAAGAAGAATAGGTCCGGAAATCCCAGGCCATCGTGATTCTTAGAACTGAGCTCCTCTACATCGTTCTTCAGATCGTAGGTAAGATAACCGAACAGCCAGTCCTCAATTGACGATTGGTATTCATCCAGTTTACTGAACCCATCAAAATAGTCAGTTTGCAGTGAAGTGAACGCATCCGTTGCCAGGATCGCCTGGTAGCTGCTGTGTGCCTGAACGTAGCTGTTAGAATCGAGCCAGGCCACTTCATTGAAGCGTGTCGCCCAATGAAGTAATTTCCGTTTCAGCTCTTCATCCAGGCCAGTGGTATATGTTACAGCAGTACGTCGCATCACAGGGACTGCAGGAAAGTTGTTAGCACATCATTTAGTTGGTTCTCCAATGATTCATCTACAATTTCTGACTTCTCTTCGGAAAAATTCTCCTGAAGGACCGGAAACGGCATCGAAGCCACAACCTCACCCCCGTATCTTGGCAGAACGCCAACAGTGTATTCCAAAGATGACAGGGCTCCCCGTTTGCCGGTTGAGGCACTCAGACACAGTACCTTCTTGCCAGCAAGAAACTTGTATTCGATCCGCGACAACCAGTCCAGGGTGTTCTTAAAAAAGGCCGAAGGACCACCGTTGTGTTCATTAACCGAAATGATAAGCCCGTCGTAAGCAGCTAACTTCTCATGCAAACGTTTCAATTCCTCCGGATAACCGGATTCTTTTTCCAGGTCCTCACCGAATATCGGCAGGGGATAATCTGTAAGTTTTATAAGTGAAACCTCTTTTTCTTCAACAAGATCCACAACATATTCAAGTAATCTGTGATTGATGGAAGTGCTGCTGTTACTTCCGGCAAAAGCAATGATTTTTTTCATAGCCTCAAAGATACCCATTTTGAGACGACAAGTGGGTTAAAAAAAGGTGAATAGCTACGGAATTAATTAGTCAAAACATAGATAAAAATTGCACTTTATCGAAAGTATTTTACCTCTTGACGAATTATTAAAGAATATTCCTACAAATACTTTGATGAAATCGAAATGCGTATTATTATTGCACTGGATAACAACGAATTATCCCGATCGGACATAAAATGTCTTCATAGTTAAATACGTATTAGGTTGTATAATATTGAAGCGCGATCGGGATTGAAAACTTTAGGCTGACGTAAATAAATAGGAAGTTCATTGGCTCACCCCCGCCTTTACGAGCCAATGAAGAAACAAACCATCCGGTGAACCGGATGGTTTTTCTTTTTACTGCTGAACTATCCTCGCCTATAAATGTTATCTTTAAGGCTAACTATCTCCTAACCAAAGTTTTTCAATCATGAAAAGATTACTTTCGATCGTGGCAATTCTCTCTTTGATAACTACCGGGTGCAAGGATAATACACCCGAGCCTCCAAAACCGGAAATAGCCAGGATCACATCCAAGTATTCCTGTGCTCCCCAGGTGACCGATATGAGTTGGTACGGAACCAACAGCAAGGCACCACTATTCGATGGGTTTGAGGCACTGGACTATCCTATCACCACCAAGGATAAGCTTGTTCAGCGGTACTTCAACCAGGGGTTCCTGCTCGCCTATGGCTTTAATCATGCTGAAGCGGCCCGGTCTTTCTACTATGCCACTAAGCTCGACCCCGATTGTGCCATGTGCTACTGGGGATTTGCCTATGTACTCGGACCGAACTACAACGCGGGAATGGAAGATGATAATTACGAAAGGGCGTACGAGGCTATTCAGCAGGCGATCGCTTTATCTGCAAATGCAACCGACAAAGAACGAGACCTGATCCGTGCTACCGCAAAAAGATATTCGGAAATTCCTCCTGAAGACCGCTACGCGCTGGACGTAGCCTATTCGGAAGCAATGAAATCTGTACAGCAGAAATACCCGAACGATCCTCAGATCAAGACGTTGTATATAGAATCTATTATGAATTTGCACCCCTGGGACCTTCAGGATAAACAAGGAAATGACAAAGAATGGACACCGGAGATCATTTCCGGTCTCGAGGAAGTACTTGCAATGGACCCATTGAATCCGGGGGCGCATCACTTTTATATACATGCAGTAGAAGCTTCCAGTACCCCGGAACGCGCATTACCTTCGGCCAGGGTATTTGACGAAGGATTGGTATCCGGCTCCGGCCATCTCTTACATATGCCATCTCATGTCTATATACGAACCGGGAACTACCATGCCGGGACAGAGTCCAATATCAGGGCAGTTGCGGCAGACAGCAGCTATGTTACCCTATGTCACGCGCAGGGTGCGTATCCACTTGCATATTACCCACACAATTATCACTTCATGGCAGCAACGGCCACACTTGAAGGCAATAGGAAGTATGCCCTGGAAGGAGCCATAAAGGTTTCGGAACACGTTCATCCGGATATCATGAAGGAACCCGGATGGGGGACCCTTCAGCACTATTATCTTATCCCATATTACGTTCTGGTGAAGTTAGGCGATTGGGACGCGATCCATTCGCTTCAAATGGACACTCATGACCTGCCCTATCCTATGGCGATCCGCCTTTATGCCGAAGGAATGGCACATATGGGGCAGGGTGAAACCGATATGGCAAGAAAACAACTTTCTCAACTAATGGCCTATGAAAATGATCCATCCCTGGAGGAGGTAACGATCTGGGATATCAACACGGTTCAGCCCCTGGTGAAGATTGCCATTCGTGTACTGAAATCACAAATACTGATCGATGAAAAGAATTATGCTGAAGCGGTTGAACTGCTGAAAGAAGCCGTAGTCTTTGAGGATCAGTTGAATTACGACGAACCACCGGATTGGTTCTTCTCTGTTCGCCATCAACTTGGTAATGCGCAAATTGCGGCCGGGATGTTCGAAGAGGCCATCGAAACGTACAATGAGGACCTGGCTCGCTTACCGAAGAACGGCTGGGCCTATCACGGGCTGTTAAAAGCTTATGAAAAATTAGGCAACGAAGATGGACAAAGAGAGATCGAACAACTGATCCAAAAGCACTGGACCACCGCCGATATCAACTTGGACGGATCCGTTGTTAGTAATTAAACGTGTAGCGACCTGTTGTCGGTCGCTGCCAATGCGGCTTCCTTAACTGCCTCTCCATAGGTTGGGTGGGCATGACTCATGCGTGCAATATCTTCGGCACTGGCCCTGAATTCCATGGCGGTAACCGCTTCAGTGATCAGGTCGGCCACACGTGCTCCCACCATATGAACTCCTAAAACCTCGTCGGTGGTGGCATCGGAAAGGATCTTCACGAATCCGTCTGTATCACCACTTGCCCTGGCTCGCCCTAAGGCACGCATGGGGAATTGTCCGGATTTATACGCTACACCGGCTTCTTTGAGTTGTTCCTCTGTTTTCCCTACGGAAGCTACCTCGGGCCATGTGTAAACCACACCCGGGATCAGGTTGTAATCGATATGGGGTTTCTGACCAGCAATTATTTCAGCAACCAATACACCTTCTTCCTCCGCTTTATGGGCCAGCATTGCACCGCGTATCACGTCACCGATAGCGTAGATGTTCGAAACATTTGTCTGCAAATGATCGTTCACCTCGATCTGTCCGCGCTCGTTCACCTTGACACCGGCATTTTCGGCATTTAGCCCGTCGGTGTAGGGTCTGCGCCCTACAGAGACCAGGCAGTAATCACCTTTTAATACCACTTCCTGCTCCTTCTTGTCCGTTGCGGTAACTGTAACTTCATTCTTCTTGCGATCGACGGCCGACACCTTATGCGACAGGTAAAATTTCACACCCTGTTTCTTCATCACTTTGGTGAGTTCCTTGCTTTGTGCCGAATCCATGGTAGGAATGATCCTGTCCATATACTCCACAACCGAAACTTCGGCTCCTAGGCGGCGATACACCTGACCAAGTTCCAGGCCGATCACTCCTCCCCCGATAACGATCAGGTGTTTTGGAACTTCGGAAAGGCTGAGAGCCTCGGTGGAAGTGATCACCCGTTCTTTATCGATAGTGATAAAAGGCAGACTGGACGGCTTACTTCCGGTGGCAATAATGATGTTTTTTGCATTTATCTCCTGTGTCTCTTTTTCCGAAGTGATCACAATATGAGTAGCGTCCTTGAAGGATCCCATTCCCTGGTAGACATCCACTTTATTCTTGTTCATAAGAAAATCGATGCCCTTGGTGGTTTGGTCCACCACGGCCTGTTTCCTTTCGATCATCTTTTTAAAATTCAATTTGATCTCACCAGGAATATCTATACCGTGCTCTTCGAAGTGATTCATCGCATCCTCGTAGTGATGAGACGAATCCAGCAAGGCTTTACTTGGGATGCACCCAACGTTGAGACAGGTGCCGCCAAGCGTACTGTATTTCTCGATAATCGCGGTTTTCATTCCCAACTGGGCGCAGCGGATCGCAGCAACATAGCCACCCGGTCCGGAACCGATTATAGCAACATCATAAGTATTCATAGAGATCGTTTTGAATTTTGAAGTACAAAGGTACAATACTCCTTTACAACCGCCAACGAATTCAGAATCCTAAAAAGACAGGGCTGTGGTGTTCTTCACTTCTGAGATCGTAAAGGAACTTTGGGTACTTCCGATATGATCAAGTGTAGTTAGTTTCTTCACCATGAACTTGCGGAAATGATCCATATCCTTCACCAATACTTTCAGCAGGTAATCATATTCACCACTCACGTGATAACACTCAAGCACTTCGCTGAGTTTAACGATCTCCCTTTCGAATTCCACCACCGATTTATGCACATGCTGAACCAACTTTATATGACAAAAGACCGTAAAACCAAGATCGACCTTAGCACGATCCAACAAGGCCACATACTTCCGGATTATACCGGCGCGCTCCAGCTTTTTAATGCGTTCGTAAATTGCTGTTACCGAAAGGTTCAATTTCAGCGAAAGCTGCTTATTCGTTTGCTTGGCATCCTCCTGGAGGTGCTTTAACAAGGCAATATCAATTTTGTCCAGTACCATAGCAGAATAATTTTCTTAAAGATACGATTTTAGGCTACCATTTTCAAACATATTTTCATTAAAATTAAAAAATTACTGTATTTATTTCTAATTATGACCTATATCATTGATTAATATATTACTCAAATTTACATTTGAATAAATAAAAACTATACAGACATGTCTTTCAAACCTGCAAACAAGATCCAGGACCTGCAATATTTTGGTGAATTCGGTGGTGTGAATCCTTCTATTTCCGATTCGTCCACTTATACATTCCTTTCCGCGAAAACGATGTTCGACACCTTCGAAGGAAATGCAGAAGGTTGTTACCTCTACTCACGTCACAGCTCCCCGTCCAACCTCTACCTGGGTGAGGCCCTGGCGGCTCTTGAGGACACCGAAACAGCTAACGTAACCGCAACCGGGATGGGAGCCATAGTACCCGCCATTATGCAGTTGTGCAATGCCGGAGATCATATCGTTGCCAGCAGGACCATTTACGGTGGCACCTATGCCTTTCTGAAGAATCTCGCTCCGAAATTCGGTATAAAGACCACTTTTGTGAACATCACTAAACTGGAGGAAGTTGAGAACGCGATCACTCCTGAAACCAAAATCGTCTTCTGTGAATGTGTGAGCAACCCATTGCTTGAGATCGCCGACATTCGCTCACTTTCAGAAATAACAAGAAAGAACCACTTGAAGCTGCTGGTGGACAACACATTTTCACCCATGACCATCTCTCCGGCCAAACTGGGTGCTGATGTAGTGCTGCACAGCCTCACAAAATTCATCAACGGTGCCAGTGACACCATGGGTGGGGCTATCTGCGGAACACAGGAGTTCATAGATGATCTTCGAAATGTCAACGACGGAACCTGTATGCTCATGGGGGCTTCCATGGACAGTATGCGTGCCGCTTCCATCCTGAAAAATCTGCGTACGCTGCATATTCGTATGAAGCAACACAGCGCTAATGCCATGTATCTTGCCGAAAAATTCGAGAATGACGGTTTCAGGACAGTTTATCCCGGACTTAAATCCCACCCGGGTCATGAACTGATGACGTCCATGATGAATCCGGACTATGGTTACGGCGGTATGCTGACCATCGATGTGGGTAGCCTTGAAAAGGCAAATGAACTCATGGAACTCATGCAGGAACGCAACCTCGGATACCTGGCGGTAAGCCTAGGTTTCTACAAAACCCTGTTCAGTGCGCCGGGAACTTCAACTTCCAGCGAGATCCCCGAAGAGGAACAGCAGGAAATGGGACTATCCGACGGACTAATTCGATTCTCTATCGGACTGGATAACGACATCGAGCGTACGTACAGAAGCATGCGCCAATGTATGTATCACGTTGGCATACTAAACCCGGAGACCAACAGATCCCTGGTTAGCTAGCCCTATCTGTTCTCGAGCAACGCCTTGATCTGATCGATCTCCTTTCTGAGCGAATCGATCTCTTCCTGCTGCGTTTCTATAAGTTTCTGTTGCTCCTGCATTCCTTTAACAAGCGGCACGACAAAGGCAGCATAGCGCAATCCATAAAAGCCATTTGCGCTTGATGGTTTATCCACTCCGCTGAAATCGAATCCGGTTTTCCTGGCAGAAGCTTCTACTTCTTGTGCGATGAACCCGGTATGAAGCATTTGTCTGCTTTCGGAAAGATCTAGGTTTTCACTTTCTTCGGAAGCAAATACCTTATCGTCCAGACGGTAGGTGACTGGCCTTAGGTCCATAATGAAATCCAGACCGGCCACGTTTTCACTGATATCCTTTTTCAGTCTTCGATCTGAAATATTCGTCCAGTTCGCATATCCACCTATTGATGTAACGCCTCCGTTTCCAATTACGACACTATTTGATGCAGTAACTTGGGCTCCGTAACCAATTGCGGTTGCATTCGTATATGTACCGGCATTGGCATCGGACACTGCCCCTAAAAAGGTGTTGAAAGCCCCTGTAGTATTCGAATCCCCGGCAGCAGCACCGATGGCGGTGTTGTATCTTCCTTCAGTGGTCGCCGTTGGCTGATTTGCAAACAGGGCATAATAACCCACTGCAGTATTATATCCATTATAAGCCGTACCTCCATTGGCAAACGATTGATTGTACATTGCCTGGTGGCCTACGGCTGTGTTTCCGGAACTTTCGGTATTGAATCTCAGGGTCCAGAATCCTACACCAATATTGCGCAATCCTACTGTGGTCTGCTCCATAGAACCGCCACCAACTGAAACATTATTTCCACCAGTCGTAATATCGTTTAATGCGTAGTGTCCTACCGCTGTATTCTGGTTCCCCGTGGTAACGTTTTCCATACTTCTGAACCCTATCGCAGTGTTCCCATATGGCGTTGCCGTAGCAGCCACACCTCTCAGGGCCAAATGTCCTACAGCAACATTCTCTGCACCGGTAGTATTCTCACCCAGGGCGTAGTTACCCATACCCACATTATAACTCGGGCTGGTTTGCTGTTTCAATGCCTCGAATCCAATACCGATATTGTGACTTCCATCCAGATTCTGTTGCATTGCATCCACACCAATAGCAGTATTCAAGGCCCCCGTTGTATTTTCGGTAAGGGCAACTGAACCAACAACGGTATTCCTGTGCCCTGTTGTATTGGCATCCAGTGAATAGGAACCTATTGATGTATTATAGGAAGATGTTAAGGTGTTTCGCTGGGAGTTGTAGCCTATAGCCGTGTTATTGGAACCGGTGGTGTTCGCATAAAGAGCGACGGTACCTATGGCCGTGTTGATATAGCCCGTGGTGTTTGAGTACAAGGCCGCCCCTCCTACCGCAGTATTGTATATTCCGTTGTTAGCAGCAGTTGGGTTAGTGCTGTACATCGAATATGCACCAAGTGCCGTGTTGTACGAGGTCCAAGTGCTTCCGCTGTTGTCAAAGGACTGGGTATACAATGCTCTGAAACCAAGTGCCGTACTCGCGATTGAGTAGGAGTCATTAGCCATGGCATATCTACCTACTGCCACCCCGGCACGAGTACCTGCACCATATTCCATGGCACCTACACCAACCGCTACATTCTGATCCCCTATAGTATCGGCTCGCATCGCACGCCATCCTACCGCAACATTCATCGTGCCCGCACTACCGTTCTCCATGGCCTCGGTCCCAATTGCAGTATTGTGACCTCCCGGACCAAGATGATTTCTCATACTTCGGTATCCTATGGAAGTATTTCCACTGGCTGTTGTGACATTTTCCAAAGAATGGTACCCAAGTGCGGTATTCAATGTACCGGAACTAATTGCCGTAAGACCTTTATATCCAATTGATGTATTGGTATCGGTTGAATCTATGATCCCTGCTTTTTGATTATTCACCCTGAAATTCAACGGCTGGTTATCGATGGTTCCAAAGAAGTTTGCCGCAGTGGTCCCGGTATTACCTGTGAGGTTCCATTTTGGTTCTGCAGATGTTGTCATTTTTTCCCAAGTCGTTCCATTAAAGAAATAATATCCAATTCCCGATCCTCCTGTTACCGAAGCATTGGTATTGTAAATAAGCAACCCGGTGGCCGCGGTGTTCACACCGTCCAGCATGGTATCGGTCACGTCCGACAGAGAAATCTGGGGAATCAGGATCCCTTTGTCGGAAGCTGAGATGTCCAGCACGGAAGAGGCATCGGGTGTGATTGTTCCTATACCAACCTGGGCATAGATTGACAAAGAGATGAGGAGCGTCGTGAGGTTAATTAAGTGTTTCATAATTCATTGTTTTAGACGATCAAATTTCAACCATACGAATAGTTTCCGGATGGAAATATGTAACGGGATGTATGACATTTGTAACAAGGGTAATTCCCAGGTGACAGTCAGAAAAGATGAGGAGCAAGATTCTCCGCTACGGTACCGAAAGAAAGATCACCTTAACAGGCAACCCGAAAAGTCGTGTGGAATATAATCTGATAGGTTTGTTTCATACTATTTAGTTTGTATAAATAAGCTAAGTACTATGAAATGAGGTGCTTACGAATATAGCTAATCCGTTTGTTACGAACAACAGGAAAATTCCCCTTTAACACATAAAAATCCTAAAAATTCGACGATTTGCACAACCTGCCACAAAATCGTAACATTACAAGTCAAAAAATCAACCGTATGGCCGACAAGGACAATATTTCCGAATTTAAGATCCAGGATCAGAAAATTGTAGAGAACATCGAACTGAACATCTGGGAAGCACTCTTACCTGTGATCGCCCTGGTCGCCATGCTGTTCTACAATGTCTACGTTTATGGAGATGATGCCCTTAGCGGCAGCAACCAGTTCATCCTTCTTATGGGAGCTGCTGTAGCTGCGATTGTAGGCTCATTCAACAAGGTTGGCTACAAACGCATGGTCGAGGAGGTCGCCGAAAACGTAAAATCAACCACCGGAGCACTGCTCATCCTGCTTATGGTTGGAGCCCTGGCGGGGACCTGGCTCATCAGTGGTGTGATCCCAACAATGATCTATTACGGACTTCAGATTTTGAGTCCGACAATTTTTTTAGCCTCATGCGTAGTGATCTGTGCCATCATATCAATCGCCACGGGAAGTAGCTGGACGACATCGGCAACTGTTGGTATTGCGCTTATAGGGATCGCAGATGCCCTGGGAATTTCACTGGGGATGACTGCGGGTGCTGTACTCTCCGGAGCATACTTTGGAGATAAGATGTCGCCGCTCAGCGATACGACCAACCTGGCTCCGGCCATGGCCGGAACCGACTTGTTCACCCATATTCGGTATATGGCCTTTACCACCGTGCCTACGATCGTCATAACTCTTATTATCTTTATCCTGATCGGTTTCGGACTCGATCCTGAGGGAGCGGCCGATACCGCTGCCATACTCAGCTCCATCGATTCGGCATTCAACATCAGCCCCTGGTTGTTCATAGTACCGGTGTTGGTGATCGTGCTGATCATCAAAAAAACACCTCCCCTGATCGCCTTGCTGGCCGGAACCCTGCTTGGTGCAGTAGCGGCTTTGATCTTTCAACCCGATATCGTAACTACTATTGGCGGTGGTGATACCCTTGATTTTACGACCGGCTATAAAGGGGTGATGAATTCCATCACGGTAGATACAGCCGTTGCTACGGATAACGAAGCATTGAACGGGTTGTTCTCTTCCGGGGGAATGTCCGGCATGCTGGGAACCATCTGGCTGATCATCTGCGCCATGGTATTCGGAGGGGTTATGGACGCCATCGGAGCCTTGTCGCGAATCAGCAGGGCATTGCTGGCGTTATTTCACACTACCTTCGGCTTGTTCGCAAGCACTGTATTCAGTTGTTTGGCTTTGAATGTAACTGCCTCCGATCAGTATCTCGCTATTGTCGTACCGGGTAAGATGTACAGTAAAGCCTTTGCGGATAAAGGCCTCGCGCCCGAAAACCTCTCAAGGACACTGGAAGATTCGGGTACGGTGACCTCGGTACTTATTCCATGGAATACTTGTGGAGCCTATCAGAGTGGAGTTTTGGGAGTGCCGGTTCTGGATTATTTCACCTTTGCGATCTTCAACTGGCTGAGTCCGTTCATGACCCTGCTGTTTGCAGCATTCAGAATTAAGATCAGGCAACTTACCGACGCTGCTTCTGCATAAATGACAAATTGATGTTAACAATGCGTCAAAGGTCATGCTCCTTCCGATGAGCTTTGTTAATTTTACAATTCAAAACGTAAATAACTATGGCAAAAATAACTTTAGGCGGTAATCCCGCCGAAACCATTGGAGAACTTCCCGCAGTAGGGACCAAGGCTCCTGATTTCAAATTAACGGCAACAGATATGGGCACCAAGACCATGCAGGACTTTGCGGGTCATACCTTGCTGCTGAATATCTTCCCGAGTGTGAATACAGGAGTGTGCTCCGCCTCGGTGAGAAGGTTCAATGCCGAAGCGGCCAAAACCGATAATGTAAAGGTGCTCTGCATTTCGAAGGACCTGCCTTTCGCCCAGCAGCAATTCTGCGCTGCCGAAGGTATTGAGGATGTGGTGATGCTTTCCGATTTCAAAAACGGGCAATTCGGGATCGACTACGGGGTTACCGCAGTTGGCAGTGCCTTCGACCAACTGCTGTCACGAGCAGTGGTGATCGTAGACCCCAGTGGAAATGTCACCTACACCGAACAAGTTCCTGAAATTGGCCAGGAACCCGATTACGAAGCCGCCCTAGGCGCACTTTAACATGTGGAACACCTATCTTGGAAAACGCCTGTTAGGCTTTAAATACGCAACCAGGGGAGCCTGGATGCTGCTCAGGAATGAGGCCAGCATCCAGGTTCAGGCGGTTGTGGCCGTAGGTATTACCATTGCCGGATTCTGTTTCAATATTTCTTCTACTGAATGGATCGCGCAAACCCTCGCCATCGGACTGGTAATGAGCATTGAAGGACTCAATACTGCCGCCGAGGAGATAGCCAATTTTGTTCATCCCGACTTCCATGACAAGATCGGCTACATCAAGGATGTGGCCGCCGGTGCTGTATTCTTTGCGGCAGGAGTTGCGATCATCGTAGCCTGCATCATCTACATCCCGAAATTCTAAAATCACCCGAATGGGGGATTGACATAGAAATAATTCCAGAGTAAGTTTATTCACACATATTCGCGGGGAGAAATTGTATAACTTTATACCAACTCTCCTCCTAAAACAATCTGTTAAAATGAAAAAACTGATCATTCTCTTTGGGGCACTTTTTATGATCCTGAACACAAGTGCGCAAACCGATTCAAACAATCCTTCACCCTTGATCATCATCTACGACGCCAGTGGTTCCATGTGGGGCCAGATGGATGGAAAGACCAAGATGGAGATCGCCTCGGGTGTGCTGAACAATACACTTACCAACCTGGACAGCGCCCAGGAAGTTGGCCTGGTAGCCTACGGGCACAGAAAAAAGGGAGACTGCAAAGACGTGGAATTCCTGGTGGATTTTTCCGGTGGAAAGGCTTCTGAAGTTAACGAAGCAGTAGGTGCAATAAAACCCCTGGGGAAAACACCCCTGGCATATTCCGCTTCCCTGGTGATCGATAAACTTAGATCATCTAAGACCAAAGCAACCATAATCCTTATTACCGATGGGATCGAATCATGCAATGGTAATATATGTGATGTGGTGAAAGCTGCGAAGGCCGAAGGCATCGATTTCAAATTACACATCATCGGTTTCGGACTCAAAGAGGGTGAAACCGAACAACTCAAATGTGCTGCGGGAGCTGGTGAAGGAAATTATTACGATGCTGCGGATGCAGAAGGACTGGCCTCTGTAATGGATGAGGCAGTAGAACAGAACGTAGATAAGCCTGCCGGTAATTTCGGGGTCTATGCCGTGAAGAACGGGGAACCAATCGATACATATGTAAAAGCCTACAAGGCCGGGACCGATGAGGAAATGGGCACGTTGAGAACCTATGGTGAGACCCGCTATATGTATTTGCCAACGGGAACCTACGACCTGGTCGCAAAACCCCTGGCAAGTGATGTGAAAAGCATCAAGGTAAAAAACGTTAAGAACGTTGAAGAGGAAATGACCGTGGAGAATATCAGTTTCGACGGAGGAAAATTCAAGGTTACCGGTTTTAATAATGCCGAAGGATGGGACTGTATGGTAAAAGTGAAAGATGCCGATGGAAACCAGGTTGCCGGCACACGAACTTATGGCCGTTCAAAGGAGATTGAAGTGAACCCGGGTGAGTATATGCTTACCTTCCAGGCACTGGTGATCAAAGGCCTGGAGACCTATACTGAAACCAAAATGCTTACGGTCGAAGCAGGCAAAGTAACCGAAGTTGAACATATATTCGAAACAGGGGTGTTGCAGGTATATCCTAAGGTTGGAGGCGAGATCATAGATTGCGTTGTTAAAGTTAATGAGGTCAATTCGGGAACGAATGTCGTAGGTAGCCGCAGCTACACCAAGGGAAATGAATTCATTATTAATCCCGGTAGCTATTCGATTAAGGTCACCCCGTTGGGAGTTCACAAAGACAGGGCTTCTCAAACGATCAATGTGGTGGTGAAAAAAGGTGAGACAGTCTCCAAAACGCTTAACTTCTAGCTATGAAGAAATTACTCAAACCAGCTTGCATTGGTTTATACCTGCTGATGTTGCTATTCTTCTTCGTTGTGGGTCTGTATTATGCTGATATAACCGATGCGGGCAAAAACCAGGGACTCGCAGGCGGTGCGATCGTACTGGGATACGGAGTGATGTTCGCCGGACTGGGGTTCGTGGCTTCCTTTTTTATGGCCTATTTTATGAATCTGAAATACATCAAGATCCTCAACTGGGTGCTGTTGATCGCCATCCTTTCAACCTGGGCGTATAAGTTCTACCAGTTTCAGCAAAGAGATAAGGACAAGCCTGATATTGAAGAAGAGTTAAAACCGAAGCCCGTTTCGGCCGAAGCCGAAGCCGTACCCGTATCAGCCACAATGCGCATAGGTAAAAGGCCAAGTGCTAAGGCTACTCAACCGGTTGGGGTTTTCGAAAACGGGGGCATGGGGTTTTTCACCCCGAATTTCTATGAGAATAATACCCTCTATTTTTACGGCAACCTCAACCTGGAAAAGTCCCTCATGGACCATTCACCATACGACAGTATAACATTCAAGCGAAACCAGTACAACCAGTTCGAGATAGCAACTGCCCCACCCTGGCTGGTTCCCGATCACCTGAAGCTGGACTACGATATGTTGTATTTCAGGGTGATGAGTGTGACCGAGGAGTTTGTTGAAGTTCTGGTGAATACGACCAACGGACAGACTTCCTGGGTATCCAAAAGAGCAGGCAAGATAGCGCTCTGGCCGGATTTCCTGCTAGGGGTTCATTCGGTTGAATTCCCACCGGGTTCAGCGGGCAAGGTAAAATCCAAGGGAATGGAACAGGCCGGGGAAGTAAATACCCCTTACCAGTTCATGAAACCGATACGGATCAAGTCGGACTGGATGGAGGTTCTCCTTATCGACGGTGATTACAAGAAGGTAGGCAAAGGATGGATTCGCTGGAAAAAGGATGGCGAACTGCTCGTTATGTACAATTTATTGAGCTAGTATATTATTCGGCTAAAAAATTTTAATTAGTTTGGGACGTTGTATATTTGCTGAACGACAACCCAAAGCTTCATGGCGAAGAGAAAAGCGTCTACATCTAAAAAAAAGAAAACCTCCCGAAAAAAAGTATCCCTTGCACTCTCCAAGCAGCAAAAGATATTACTAGGTAGCTTTCTCTTCTTTCTCGGCCTGGCCCTGATCTTCTCATTTGTCTCCTATTTCTTTTCCTGGCAGGCAGATCAGAGTATGGTGGGTGAACTGGGTGAAAGAGAATTACAAGCCGAAAACTGGCTGAACAAATTCGGGAATAACGTCGCTCACTTCTTTGTCTACAACGGTTTCGGGATCGGTGCTTTTATCATCGCCTTCCTGGTAACCCTAACCGGTATCTATTATTTCTTCGATTACGCGAAAAAACAACTCCTGCGATTCTGGTTCTGGGGCCTGTTGGTAATGGTATGGCTTTCTGTTTTCTTCGGATTCTTCGACAAGACCCGCAATCTGTTCAGCGGGGTGATGGGATACGAGATCAATGATTTTCTGCAGGATTACCTCGGACTTATCGGAACCATATTAATAATGGCTTTCCTGGCTATCGTTTACCTGGTTGTCCGACTGAAGATGACACCCGAGAAGGTTGGAGATGCCTTAAAACGAACCAAAGAAGATATAGCTGCCGATTTTGTTTCCGAATCAGATTCGGAATCAGAACAGGTAGAACAGACCGATTATGAGAAGACCGTGATCGATGAAGTGGTGGAAAGCCCTGAAGAATCTGTTGTGGATCTCAGTTCTCAACTCGAAGAGGAAGAAGAAGTGGCAGAACCCTTCCTCAAAGCGAATGACTCGGACGATTCAGCCGGGAAACCTGAAGTTGAGGTAGCGATGGAAGTGGCCAGGGCTGAGGAAGAGGAGATCCTGGACGAGAATCTCAGTAAAAAGCTGGTGGAGGATTTTGGTGAATTCGACCCCACCCTGGAGCTGAGCAACTATAAGTTCCCTACCATAGAACTACTAAAGGATTACACCGGCGGACAAGGGATCACCATCAACCAGGAGGAACTGGAGGAGAACAAGAATCGTATCGTCAACACACTGAGCAATTACAAGATCGGGATCGCAAATATCAAGGCCACCGTGGGGCCTACGGTTACCTTGTACGAGATCGTACCGGAGGCCGGCATCAGGATCTCCAAGATCAAGAACCTTGAAGACGATATCGCATTATCGCTTTCGGCACTGGGAATCCGAATTATCGCACCCATACCCGGTCGGGGGACCATCGGGATCGAGGTTCCGAATAAAAAACCGAGAATTGTTTCCATGCGATCGGTGATCGCCTCCCCGAAGTTTCAGAACGCAGAGATGGAACTACCACTTTCATTGGGTAAAACGATCTCCAACGAGACCTTTGTGGTCGACCTCGCCAAAATGCCGCACCTACTGATGGCCGGAGCAACCGGACAGGGTAAATCGGTCGGACTAAACGCCATCCTCGCCTCCCTGCTCTACAAAAAACATCCCGCGGAAGTGAAATTCGTGCTGGTTGATCCGAAGAAAGTTGAACTCACACTTTTCAACAAGATAGAAAGACACTACCTGGCCAAATTACCAGACACGGAAGAAGCTATAATCACCGACACCAACAAGGTGATCAATACCCTGAACTCGCTCTGTATTGAGATGGACGAGCGTTATGACCTGCTGAAAGATGCCATGTGCAGGAATATAAAGGAATACAATGCCAAGTTCAAGAAGCGTAAGCTTAACCCTAACGACGGACACCGCTACTTGCCTTATATTGTGCTTGTGATCGATGAATTTGCCGATCTCATCATGACGGCCGGTAAAGAAGTGGAAACACCCATTGCCAGACTGGCACAACTCGCCAGGGCGATCGGGATCCACCTTATAATCGCCACACAGCGGCCGTCGGTAAATGTGATCACCGGTTTAATAAAAGCAAACTTTCCTGCGCGTATTGCGTTCCGGGTAACAAGTAAGATCGATTCCAGGACCATCCTGGACAGCGCGGGGGCCGATCAGCTTATCGGACGAGGTGACATGCTATATACCCAGGGGAATGATCTAACAAGACTTCAGTGTGCCTTTGTGGACACACCGGAGGTTGCTGAAATTGTTGACTATATTGGTTCCCAGAAAGCCTATGCCAGCGCCCATATGTTACCTGAGTATGTAGGCGAAGAGGGTGGCACAAATCTTGATATAAGTGTAGAGGAACGAGATCAGTTGTTCCGGGAAGCCGCCGAGGTGCTGGTGATAGCCCAGCAGGGATCGGCATCCCTGCTTCAGCGTAAACTGAAACTGGGATATAACCGAGCCGGCCGTATCATCGACCAGCTTGAGGCTGCCGGTGTGGTAGGGCCTTTTGAAGGCAGTAAGGCACGCCAGGTCCTGGTCCCGTCCATCGACGCATTGAATCAATTACTGGATAATGAAAGTAACGACCTATAATATGAAAAGGCTAGCCATAATTCTAATCGCATTTCTCAGCATTACTGCGATGAACGCACAGGATGCCAAGAGCTTGCTTAACGAAGTTTCTTCCAAAGTAAAGAGCTACGACAATATCACCATTGATTTCAAATACAACCTGAACAATTCAACGGTCAAGGTAAACCAGGACACCCGTGGCGATGTAACCATCATGGGCAATAAGTATATACTCAACATGATGGGTACCACTCGTATGTTCGACGGCAGCAAGACCTACAATATCGTTCCGGAAGACGAAGAAGTAACCATTTCGTCCTACGATCCCAACGATGATAAAGAGATCACCCCTTCAAGGATGTTGACCTTCTACGAGAAGGGTTATACCTACAAAATGGATATTACCCAAAATGTGAAAGGCAGGAAAATACAATTTGTGCGGTTGATACCGATCGATTCGAAAGCAGAGATCAAGAATGTTTTACTCGGAATAGACGTTCAGACTAAACATATTTACAAATTGATCCAGAAAGATGCCAAAGGCACCGAGTATACCATCACTGTTAATTCTTTTAAAACCAATCAGCCGTTGTCCAAAACTCTTTTTACCTTTGATGAAGCAAAGTACAAAAGGGACGGCTACTACATCAATAAGTTGGATTAACAACGTTTGAAAATACTGGATCGCTACATATTGATCTCCTTCCTGAAGACGTTTTTTAGCGTCTTCATTATTTTAATGTTCATTTTTGTGTTGCAGACCATCTGGCTGTACATCTCCGAACTGGCCGGAAAGGACCTCGATGTCTGGGTGGTACTGAAGTTCCTTTGGTACGTTTCGCCAAGGCTGATCCCGTTGGTGTTACCACTCACCATACTGGTTACCTCACTTATGGTATTCGGTAATTTTTCTGAAAAGTACGAGTTCGCTGCGATGAAATCCACAGGAATTTCCCTGCAAAGAGCCATGCGCAGTCTCACGATCTTCATTTTGCTTCTGGCTGTTACAGCCTTCTTCTTCGCGAATAACGTGATCCCCTATTCGGAGTATAAGTGGCAGAATTTACGCAGGAATATCGCTCAGGTAAGCCCTTCAATGGTTATTGCTGAAGGTCAGTTCAGTCAGATCGGTGACGATTACAGTATAAAAGTTGCCGAAAAGAGCGGTGACCGCGACCAGTATCTTCACAATGTGATCATTCATAAAAAAACACCTTCCAGGCCGAACGGGAACTACACGGTCATGATAGCCGATAACGGCGAATTAGCCAGCGCCCTGAACTCCAACACCCTGTCCCTGATCCTGAACGACGGCTATTACTACGAAGAGATTCAATCCACAAGCCCGGAGAAACAGCGGACAGAACCCTTTGTCAAAAGCTATTTCGAACAGTTCACCATCAATATTGATCTCACCGAATTCAATAATACCGACGTCGATAAGGAAAACGAACTAAGCAATCATAATATGTACAAGATGAGCGAGCTTTTTGTTGAGATCGATTCCTTGTCCATGAGCTACAGCAGCGATATAAATACCTTTGCTGATAATATGTATTACCGAAGTGGGATCTCGAATTTCGGTGATGAGAATGTTCGATACGAAGAAGGTGTAGACACCCTGAAACATATCGTGGATGTCTACCAGCCACAATTGCAGATGAATATCGTGAACATGGCCCTGAACAATGTTCGCGGAACCATACAGTCCACCCGATCCAAAAAAACCGAATTTCACGTGAAGACCAAGCGACTCAACAAACACGAGATCGCCCTGCACGAGAAATACGTACTGGCCTTTGCCTGTATTATCCTCTTCTTTGTAGGGGCTCCCCTGGGAGCCATCATCCGGAAAGGCGGTATGGGCCTTCCCATGGTGGTCGCCATCTTGCTCTTCCTCACATATCACTTCATCGGGATATTTGCCAAGAACAGTGCTGAAGATGGTACCATGCACCCTTTCATCGCGTCCTGGATCAGTACCGCCATTATGCTGCCGCTGGGGATCTGGCTCACCTACAGGGCCACAACAGACCAGGGAATCTTCGATATTGATTCCTTCCTGCAGCGATTCAGGAAAACACCGGCTTCTTCCACAGAAATCATCTATGAGAACCTGAACCAGGAGATCTCCATAACGGATAAGGAAAAGGCGGATATTGAGCGCCTCTCAATTCAGCAATTGAAGGATGGAGTCAAGAATCACCGTCAGTATGAATATTCACACGATTTCAGAATCGCAATGCTGCGAAAGCTGGAAGAGCACGGTATCCGACAGGAACACCTGCATGTCTCAGGAGATCTTTTCAACAAAAACTATCTCAAGGCTGAAAAACTGGTGACACGGATCCAAAAACTTTCTCTCTATACGTTGCTGATCTATGGCATCATCTTTATACTTCCGGTTTTCATACTCTTTGTAGATATGAATGATGAGACCATAACGGTTATACTTTCAGTGGTTGGAATACTGGCGCTTGTGATCTTCTATATATTACTTTTCCGAACCCAGAAAGCCACCAAAGAGCTCACAAAGCTAACCGGGGACTCTACCCTCAACGATGCCTTACTTCTTGCGGGGATCCCTTTTTACGTCTTTATATATTTCCATTACCGCAAACATATCCGGCGCAGCTTGAAAAATGTTTTTTAATTGCTGCATAAGAAAGTCTGATATATACTTCACATATCGTTAACATCCCATTCTGTATCTTTGTAGCGAAAATTTTTACTTATGATCACTTCGGAAAAAACCGCGCATATTCAACTGAATACCATCGAGGAAGCTATTGAGGATATCAGGAAAGGTAAGATCATCATCGTGGTGGATGATGAGAACCGTGAGAATGAAGGTGATTTCATCGCTGCCGCGGAAATGGTAACCCCCGAAATGATCAATTTTATGGCCAGGCATGGTCGCGGACTCATCTGCGCCCCGCTTACCGAAGAGCGCTGCGAAGAGCTTGAACTACACATGATGGTGGAGAATAACACCGTATTGCACCATACACAATTCACGGTCTCCGTGGATCTGCTGGGTCATGGCTGTACCACGGGTATTTCGGTGCACGACAGGGCGAAGACCATGAAAGCGCTTGTAGATAGTGATACAAAACCCAGCGACCTGGGCCGTCCGGGACACATCTTCCCACTTCGTGCTAAAACCGGCGGAGTGCTCAGAAGAACTGGTCATACGGAAGCCGCAATCGACTTTGCACGACTGGCTGGATTAAAACCGGCCGGGATACTTGTTGAGATTCTGAATGAAGACGGCACCATGGCGAGGTTGCCTCAATTGGCCGAAGTTGCTAAAAAGTTCAACTTGAAACTGGTTTCCATCGAAGATCTCGTTGCTTACCGTATGGAGCACGACTCGCTGATAGAAAAAATGGAGGACTTCCCCGTCAATACCAAATTCGGGCATTTCCGGTTGAGAGCGTACAAACAAACCACCAACGACCAGGTTCATATCACGCTTACAAGAGGCGAATGGGAAAAGGACGAACCTGTATTGGTTCGGGTTAATTCCACCCTGGTGAATAACGATATCCTGGGAACGCTTACCAATGATGCCGACAAAAAATTGGACGAAATGTTCCGGGTGATCAATGAAGATGGTAAAGGCGCAATGGTCTTTATCAATCAGCAGGCCCAGTCACTCAACCTACTGAAACGGCTTTCGGAGCTTCGGAACTTGCAGAAAGATGACGAAGTAGCCAAAGCACCGGGAATACAAATGGACAACAGGGATTTCGGTATAGGTGCACAAATACTGCACGATCTAGGCATCACGAAGATCAGGCTGATCTCCAACAGCGAGCGAACAAAACGTGTGGGAATGATCGGTTACGGACTCGAGATCACCGATTACGTCGGGTATTAACGACCGGAAAGGGCTTCTTTCATTTTCTCAGCCCTCGCTCTCACCTCTTCTTCAGTCCAGCCGATCTTAACAAGGCAGGAGATCGTCCTGCTCATCCAATGATCACTTTGTGAGAAGTCGGTATCGTTCAGGTCCTGGATCTGCTCGGTGATCTCCGAAGGTAATGTCCCTAAAGATTTCAGATCCCGCAGGTGTTCCCAGCCATTGATATAATGCCAGTTATTCGTGTACCAGTAAAAACAACCGTCTATCCCTGCTTCAGTGAGTGCACTATGTGCGATCTGTGCCGTCGCCTCATCGGGCATGAAGAAATTCAGGAAGGAATAGTTCTCCTCCCCTGTTTCGGGTACTCTCCTGAAAGTAACCCCGGTTACACCATCCAGGGCTTCACGCATTATATCGTAGTGTTTTTTCTGAATAGCAAGTATGTCGTCCAGTTTTGATAATTGGGCCAGTCCAACCGCCGCATTCAGCTCCGAGATCCTGAAATTATAACCCAGGTGGGGATGAGTCTCCGCTCCCCTGTCGTTACCCACATGATCATGTCCGTGATCCTGGTACTGATCTGCATTGGTGATATAATGATCGAAGTTACTGATCACCGCCCCACCTTCACCACAGGTGATCGTCTTCACAAAGTCGAAAGAAAAACAACCCATATCTCCATAGCTACCCAGTGGTTTTCCCTCGTAAGTACCACCAAGCGCCTGGCAGGCATCCTCCAGCAGCAACAGGTTGTACTTGCTGCAAATTTCCTTCAGGGCTCCCAGGTCGGCCATAGACCCACACATATGAACCGGCATGATGCAGCGGGTACGAGGAGTGATGGCAGCCTCCACGGCTTTGGGATCCATTGTCAAGGTATCATCGATATCCACTAAAACGGGCACGGCACCCAGCATCATGATGGATTCAAAGCTCGCCACAAAAGTAAACGTAGGCATGATCACCTCATCACCGGCTCCGATCCCGGCCGATGCCAGGGCAACGGTTAGCGCAGAGGTTCCACTGGAAACCAGCTGACAATGATTGGACTGCATACGTTCGGCAAAGGCGGTTTCAAACTCCCTGGCCTTCCAATGGCCGTTTCGCATTCCGTCGAAACCGTATCGCATGAGGATACCAGATTCCAACACATCATTCACCTGTTTGCGTTCTTCGTCGCCAAATACTTCAAATCCGGGCATAGTTTAAGTTTTATTTCAATGTTAAGATGGATGGCAAAGGTAAGGGTTGCGCTCTTAATCTGAAACACTCTCATTTATTAACCTATGTTAATGTGTAGCAGGCACAAAGGCCTCAAATTTGTTTCATAATTGATAAACCGACGATCATGAATTTAAAAAAGAACACCGTGCTCATCACCGGAGGAACTTCCGGTATAGGCCTTGAGTTGGGCAAAGAACTCCTGAAACGGGATAACACGGTCATACTGCTTGGAAGGGATAAAAGTAAACTGGATTCACTAAAAAAGGACGGTTTCGAAACTATCCGTTGCGACCTGGATAAACAGGAAGACATCGAAGAAACCGCCCTGCTGGTACAGAATCGCTATCCCGATCTGAACATGCTCTTCAACAATGCGGGCGTTCAGTACAATTATTCATTTACCGATGCTGTTATTCCGCTGGAAAAGATCGGACGCGAGATCGCGATCAACCTGACCGGGCAGATCATCCTGACTCAAATGCTGATCCCTATACTTAGTAATAAGGGTGCCTCTTTTATTATCAACACCACTTCGGGACTGGGCGCCTTTCCAAAATCGGATGCCTTGGTGTACAGTGCCTCGAAAGCGGCAATGCGCAATTTTACCAGGGGTTTACGCTTCAGCCTGAGACCATCGCGGATCAAAGTACTGGAATTCATACCCCCGGTCACAGCCACGGAAATGACCGCCAAACGCAGTGAAACCAAAATGCCTGCCGAACGACTGATAGCTCTTATTCTTCCGAAGTTGAAAAAAGAAAAGAAGCTGCTAACCATCCCGAAAATGAAACTATTTTTAATCATCGCCGCTCTTTTACCGGGGCTGGCCCATCGCATACTCGAAAAGAAGTAATTTAACATACCAAAACAAATCAATATGAAACTCTTCAAAAACTCAATCAACCTTATAATGGTAGCAATCTTGGCCTTTCAGGCATGTGATACACCAAAAGAAGACAGCGTATTGCTTTCCGAAGCAGATAAAAAGGAAATAGAAACCCTGGCCCGTGATATCCCACTCATATTAAGCAACCAGGGCTGGGATGCCTACGAGGAAAAATTTGCCGATGGCTACCAGAACTGGTCCATGACGGGCGATAATGTCCGTTCCCGGGAAGCCTACCTGGGGTTGGTAAAGGACTGGTACGATGCCGGGAACCGCGCCACCGGTAGTGAGATCGAGACCATTGGTTTTGTACCTATCTCGAAAGATTTGACATTCTACCTGAACGCGCAGAAAGAAGTTTTCAGGAATCCGGAGGATACAACTACCACGCTTACCCGCGATATTAGGTTTGTTTCCGTCTATAAAAAGGAAGGTGGAGAATGGAAGAATTATTTTACGGCCTTTATGGATAAACCATAAGCATGCCTTAATCGAGATCGATCACAACATCCCCGATCCCACGCCGAACCTTCTTCATGGAGGCGAACATATCGTCTTCCGCACGGAAGCCAACAGGCATGACCAGTACGGAGCGCAGCCCCAGATCCTTCAATTGGAGCAGTTCATCGTATTTATCGGGCTCGAAACCTTCCATGGGGCAGGAATCAATGCCTTCGGCGGCACATACGGTAAGTAGGTTACCCATTGCCAGGTAGGCCTGTTTGGTAATCCAGTCCCTGATCTCAGCCTCGTTCTTGTTCGAAAAATAATCGAGCAGGTAATCCTCGTAGTCATCCAGTATCTTCCTGTCGGTATTTCGGATCTCTTCCACCCTGTTGAAATGATCCCGAACGAACTGTTGTGAAATGGTTTCCTCCACACAAAAGACCAGCACATGCGAAGCATCCCTCACCTGAAGTTGTTTCATGGTTATGGGCGGCAGCTGCTCTTTGATCTTATCGTCGCTTATCACCAGCATCCGAAGCGGTTGCAGTCCATAGGAGGTTGCCGTAAGATTAAAGGCGGCCTTTAAGACAGTCACCTGGTCATCAGAAAGTTTTTTATTCGGGTCGAATTTCTTGGTGGCATAGCGCCATTGGAGGTTCTTGATTATTTCTGAAGGCATAAGCTATTTTTTGCAAAGGTAGAGATACCCAACGAACTTATAAATTACAAAGTATTAGATTATTTGAAGTTAAAATAGGAGAATCTTATTCAGTTTTCGGTTCAAATGTATCAGGAACTAACAAACTACCAACAACCATGGCCAGACAACTCACCGGTGTACCGATAAGAGTAGGGTCCACAGGTGTATCGAGCAAATAACAGATAAACCAACAAAGCCCACCTCCGATTATAGCCGCCCAGGCACCGAACACTGACGACCTTTTCCAGAACAGTCCGAAGGTAAGCGGTGCAAAGACACAAACCATAATAAGGCTCAAAGAGGCGATTACCAGCGCCACGATATCGGCATCGCTCATTGCGAAATAACAGGATACTCCAGCCACTAAAACCACGCTCATCCGTATCCAGAGCAATAACCTGGCATCCGTTAAGTTAGGGAAATATGGTCGTATCAGGTTCTCTCCGACCACGGTGGCCGGGGCGAGCATGGCCCCGCTGGAGGTGCTGAGGATGGCTGAAATCAATGCGCCATAAAAGATTATTTGTATAGGAGTACTCGAAATTTGTTTTACCATATAAGGGATGAGATTCTGCCCATCACCTTCGGCCAGCAAATGCGGGTACAGATGATCGGCTCCCAATCCGAGCAGTAATGGTATCAAAGGGATCATCAACAAAAGTAAGCCGGCAAAAAAGATCCCCTGAACAGCAGATCGGGTAGACTTGGCCGAAAACACCCTCTGGTAGATCTCCTGTACCGGGATCGCACCTATGGTAAAGGCGGCAAATGCGGCTAAGTACACATTCCAACTTTCCCAACCTCCTGTAGGAATTAAAGAATAGAAGGAATCCGGCTTGTCGTTAAAAAGTGGCGCAATACCACCGGTTTCCCGGAACATACTGAAGAGCAGGATGATCAGACCTACAATAATAATGATGCCCTGTAACATATCCGTATAGCTTACTGCCCACATTCCACCGACATAGGTATAGATAATAACTATCCCAGCACCGAGCAGTATACCGTAATTCAGAGGTATCCCCAGTATAGACTCGAACAGAGTCGCAAGTGCCACGAATTGCGCTGCGATCCAATGCGGATAAGAGAACACCATGATGACAGAAACCACAAGGTCCATTTTCTTCCCAAAACGCCTCTGGAAGAAATCCCCTATGGTCACGATATTCATCTCATAGAGTTTCTTTGCGTAGAGCGAGCCTACTATGACCAGGCAAATGAAGCTTGTTAAGGTGAGTGTTACAAAGGAAGTTAATCCTTCTTCGGCAACATAGCCCGGATTTCCCATGATAGAACTTGATCCGAACCAGGTTGCAAACAGGGTAAACCCGACAAGGAATGTACCTAAGCCGCGTCCAGCCAGCGTAAAATCGGCGGAGGTCTTGATACGTCGGGAAACCCAAAATCCAATGACCAGGGTAAGAGCGAGATAGCCCAGGATAAAAATTGCGAGCATACGCTCTGTATGGTTAGTTAGTTAAAGAACTTAAAGATAGAAAATAAACCGGGCCTAGAAACCGGTCATGCGGGATTTCTTATTTTTCATAGCTGATCCTGTCTCGAATAGTACCGTCCTCCCTGTGAATGATCACATCAGCCTTGCGCTTCCTGGCAATACTCTTCGCCTTCCTGATCGCTGTGTCCTGTCTCCTGTGTTTCGAAGTAATGCGTTTATTTCCTTCACGCCTTACGGCCCAACCATCTTCGTGAGGCACCACATGCTGATGCCAGGTCCTTGGGCGAGAGCTTTTACGCGAGCTTTCGAAGATCGCCTTTACAATTTCGAGCAGGGATCGCAATATAGATTTGACGTTTGACATATTCGATATCAAAGAATGAAGATATGATTTTTTTGGGCGCCTACCGTAGCGTGCTTCGCTCTGCTACGGTAACGCGCTCTTCGTTATATCCCTGTAGTAGAGCAAAGCTCAGTACAGGGGATGCCACTGCGATCGCTGGCGCATGAGATAAGTGATTCCGAAGAAAACATAAAAACCCACAGAAGCTGCGCCTTTTGTCACCCTGAACTCGATTCAGGGTCTAAAGGATTACAGTAAACTGTGATCCCATTCTGGGTATCCCAGGCAAGCATAAAAACCCACAGAAGCTGCGCTTCCTGTGTTATGAATCAAATCGTATTTCGGAAGTCAGGATTACAGTGAACTGTGATCCCATTCAGGTAATCCCGGGCAAGCATAAAAACCCACAGAAGCTGCGCTTCCTGTGTTATGTATCAAATCGTATTTCGGAAGTCAGGATTACAGTGAACTGTGATCCCATTTTAGATATCCCGGGCAAGCATAAAAACCCACAGAAGCTGCGCTTCCTGTGTTTATTATTTCCATCCGCTCGTTGAAGCAAGCTTCATGAGCTACTGGAAATAATAAACCCGCAACTTTCGTTGCGGGTTTTCTTTTGCGGAGGAAGAGGGATTCGAACCCCCGGAGGTGTTACCCTCAACAGTTTTCAAGACTGCCGCAATCGACCACTCTGCCATTCCTCCTGGCCATTTTTCAGCGGGCTTGCCCACCGAAGCAACAATGGTTGCTCAGGCGGGTGCAAATATAATGTGCTTTTATCTATTAGGAAAAGGATTTTACTAATTTTTAGTATACCCAAAATTCGCATGGGGCATATTGCCAAATTAACACTCCTCAATGCACAGTAGGGTATATCTGATTGAAACTGTTATATGATTAATGGATTCCATTATTTCAGTAATTAATGAATTAAAATGTAATTTTAATGCTATATGATTCCCTGTATTCAAGCGTTCTATTATTAGGAAAACACAACTGTGGTGAATTATTTTAAATTAAATCCAGCGAATTGAACAAAACAACCCATAAGATCTACCTGGCTACGATGGCATCTGTTGTCGTGGTCGTGACCATTTACCTGGCCTATACCGGCTACTCGTATTACCAAACACCCCTCGAAGAACGCTTCTATCACCCCAGGCACGATTGGTTCAAACCCAGTGGAGCATTTGGTCATGGGTTGGGAATCATTGGGACTTTACTCATACTAATCGGTGTGAGTCTCTACATAGCTAGAAAGCGATATAATTTCCTGGGTAAATTAATCCGACTAAAATATTTATTGGAATTCCATATTTTTCTATGTACCCTGGGCCCCATTATGGTACTTTTTCACACAGCCTTTAAATTTGGCGGAATCGTTTCCGTAGCTTTCTGGAGTATGGTTGCTGTTGTCTTGAGCGGTGTAATCGGTCGGTTCATCTATATACAGATCCCACGAACTATCGAAGGTCGGCAACTAAGTCTTCAGGAAGTAAAAGGCATGAAAACAGACCTCTCCTCTACCTTGTACGATCAATATCAACTTGACGACGACACTATCGAGATCTTTGTGCAGTTCACGCAATTTGAAGAACAGGGAACGCAAAAGATATCATCTTCGAGATTAAAACAAGCGTTGAAGAAAAGTAATATCCCAATCGACAAAAGAAAGGATGTCCTTAAACTGTTGAAGAATGAACGTACACTGAGCAGGCGAATCGCCCGCCTGCAGACCATGCAAAAACTCTTCAAATACTGGCATGTAGCCAATTTACCCTTTGCCCTAATCATGCTCGTTATCGTACTTATTCATATCGGAGTTACTCTGGCTTTCGGATATAAATGGATCTTTTGATGGAAGTGATCATTGAACAAATCGTCGTCTATGGGCTTGTTTTTATATTTTGTGGGATCGTACTGCTGATCTATCTTCGGAAACACAAAAAGAAGACCAGGGAAACAGAGAAAAAGGTAGCAATTGCTAAGGAAGAAGGCCTTTTCGAACCTGTTTCACTGCATCCGTACATCGACCTGAACGTGTGTATAGGAAGTGCCGCCTGTGTATCGGCCTGTCCGGAGAAAGATATTATCGGGATCGCCGATGGCAAAGCCACCCTTATAAATTCGTCAAACTGCGTAGGACACGGAGCCTGTTTTCACTCTTGCCCCGTTGAAGCCATCTCCCTTAGGATGGGAACAGAAAAACGGGGGGTAGACCTGCCACATGTCAACCAGAACTTCGAGACAAACGTGCGCGGAATATACATTGCAGGTGAACTTGGTGGAATGGGACTCATTCGAAATAGTGTGGAGCAGGGCCAACAGGCCATAGACAGTATTGTAAAAAGCAAAAAGCCAAATAATCAAGGTGTCCTTGATGTTATTATAATTGGGGCCGGACCGGCCGGAATCTCGGCCACGCTAGCCTGTAAGAAGCATAAACTCAAAAGCGTGACTCTTGAGCAGGATTCTCTTGGCGGTACGGTCTACACTTTCCCAAGGAGTAAAATTGTTATGACATCGCCTATGAACCTTCCGTTATTTGGAAAGGTCAAACTGTACGATACAAGTAAGGACGAATTACTTCAACTATGGACAAGAGTCATCCATGATCACGAAATTGAAATCAAGGAACAGCACAAAGTCGAAAATATAGTACCTCAGAGTGATGATACCTTCAAAGTAGTTGCTGCAAATGGCGAGGAATTCATAGGAAATAACGTCCTGATTGCCATCGGAAGGAGAGGTAGCCCGAGAAAGTTGAATATTCCGGGTGAGGAATCTACCAAGGTTGCATATCGCCTGCTGGAACCGGAACGTATTTCGGGTAAGGAGGTTGTCGTTGTTGGCGGTGGTGATTCAGCAATAGAAGCAGCACTTATGCTAATGGAGTTGAATAACGTTAGGCAGGTTGTGAGAACGGACACACTTACGCGCTGCAAACCAAAAAATCGAGAGAAAATATCCAAAGCTGCAGACGAGGGAAAAGTAACTATGATGTTTTCAAGTAATCTTATATCTATCAGTGAAACGCACTGCCTTATCAAAACCGAGGGTGAAGATGAGGCACTGGAGGTAAGGAATGACCTGGTGTATATTTTCGCAGGTGGTATCATGCCAACCGCCTTCCTTGAAAAACCAGGTATAAAAATCACCAAGCGATTTGGTTACATTATGAAAAAACATGATTAAATTGGGTAGGGTAATTCCGGATTTACCTGTTATACAAACGTAAGCGGATAGCATGAATCGCAAAGTTTGTTAGGATAAATCGGTAAAACGTATGATTTGACGCACCGATTCTGTTATATGGCGATCCTAATGATTCTGTCCACCATGAGTGGTTACGGACAGATATCACCTGGTGATCTTTCCGCTGCACACGCCAACCTTGAAGGAATGAGTAATTGCACACAATGTCATGATATAGGAAAGAAGGTATCCAATACCAAATGCCTGGATTGTCATACGGAGATACGAACTCTAATTGGTAATAACCAGGGTTACCATGCAAACTCAAGCGTTAGGAGTAAGGATTGTTTTGAATGTCACAGTGATCACCACGGACGCAAATTCGACATGGTGAGATTTAACCACGATACTTTTAATCATGCACTAACAGGTTATGACCTGGAAGGTAAACACCGACAGGTGGATTGTCGCGAATGCCATAAGGCAGATAATATTGCCGATAATGAGATTCGCAGACGGACCGGGACCTTCCTCGGACTGGACAATGCCTGTCTCTCCTGTCATGACGATTTTCACCAGGGAACACTTTCGAACGATTGCCTGAGTTGCCATACCATGAATGGATTTACACCTGTCAGTAACTTCGATCATGATAATACCAATTACCCCCTCAGGGGAGAACACCGAAACCTCGAATGTGCCGAATGCCATAAGGAAACCACTCGAAACGGCAGGGAATTCAAACAATTTACTGGCATGGCATTCAACGACTGTAAAGCCTGTCACAGTGATCCTCATAACGGACAGCTGCCCGGGCAATGTAATCAGTGTCATTCAGAAAGTTCATTTTCAAATTTTTCAGGAAGGGGAAGATTCAATCATAACACAACAGAGTTCTCTTTGAACGGGGCCCATCGGTCCATAGATTGTTTTTCCTGCCACGACCGTAGTTCAAACCCGCTGAATGTATTCCAGGACAATTTAGCCATGGAAGAAAATAACTGCATTGCCTGCCATGAAGATCAGCATGAAGGTAAATACGGTACGGACTGTGCGAAATGTCACCAGGAAACCAGCTTCCTGGCTTTGAAGGATATGGATTTCTTCGATCATTCCATTACAGATTATCCGCTTACCGGACAGCATATGGAAGTTAATTGTACCGAATGTCATGTGGACCGCTTTTCCACTCCAATTGATTTTTCCCGCTGTAGCAACTGTCATGATGATTATCACAGGGGCGATTTTACGGAGAATGGGGTATCACCGGACTGCGTGGAATGTCATTCTCTGCAAGAGGGTTTTGGCTACAGTATGTTTACTCTGGAGCAACATCAGCTATCAAACTTTCCCCTTGAAGGTGCTCACACCGCAACTCCGTGTTTCTCATGCCACGTGAGTGAAGAGGACGACAGATGGAATTTCAGAAATATTGGAAACAACTGTGTAGATTGTCATAATGATCTGCACCAGGGATATATCAGTGCTGAATTCTATCCTGAACAGGATTGTGCTGCCTGCCACAATAATGATTCCTGGGCAGTGGTTAATTTTGATCATAATCGTACCGACTGGCCATTGGATGGACGACATAGTGAAGTTGCATGTTCTGCCTGTCATTTTGAATATGGCGAAAACGAGCAACTTATTTTGCAGAAATTCACTAACTTAGATACGAACTGTACTGCATGTCATGAGAATGTCCATGGTGAGTCGTTTGCCATAGAAGGTGTAACCGACTGCAAACGATGCCATGTAACCACAAGTTGGATGCCGGAATTATTCGACCACAGTACAACTGCCTTCCCTCTGGAAGGTAAACATGCCGAGGTGGCATGTGCAGCTTGTCATGAGATCATTGATAATAACGGTGAGAGTACCGTACTATATAAATTGAACAAACTGGAATGTATCGATTGCCACTTACAATAGTGCTCATTCTTTCTTTCGGAATGATGTTAGGGCAGTCCCCCCATGGGGAGGACCTGAAGATCGATTGTGCCCAGTGCCATAACCCCAATGGCTGGTCAATTGAATACGAGACCCTAAAGTTCGATCACAGTACAACAGACTTCGCCCTCGAAGGTAGCCATGCAACAACGGATTGTACCTCCTGCCATTCGGACCTGACCTTTAATAACGCCCAGACCGATTGTATATCCTGCCACCTGGATGTTCACAACCAAACAGTAGGTAATGATTGTGTGCGATGCCATAACTCCGACAGCTGGCTGGTATTCAATATTCCGGAACTTCATGAGCAAAATGGATTTCCATTGATCGGTGCCCATAACAACCTAGGATGTGTAGAATGTCATAACAGTAGTGCCACTACCCTATCATTTGTCCCCATGGGAAACGAATGTATACAGTGCCACAGGGATGACTATATGGCTACAACAAATCCAAATCATGCACTTTCCGGATTCTCAACAGATTGCCTGGAGTGTCATAACCCACTGGGCTTCGATTGGGATTCACAGGCGATAAACCATGATTTCTTCCCGCTTACGGGAGGTCACGATATACAGGATTGCAGTGCTTGTCATGATGTGAGTAATTTCTCTAATATTTCGGCCGATTGTTTCGCATGTCATTCTGATGATTATATGGCCACCACAGATCCAAACCATACGGCTGCAGGTTTTCCTACCGATTGTGCAGCCTGTCACTCAACCAATCCCGGATGGATGCCGGCTGTTGTGAATCACGACTTCTTCCCACTTACTCTTGGTCATAATATTCAGGATTGCACGGCTTGTCATATAAATGGAAATTTCAGTAATACTCCAACCGATTGCTTTGCCTGTCACGAC
This sequence comes from Bacteroidia bacterium, assembly GCA_030431695.1. Classification (GTDB taxonomy): domain Bacteria; phylum Bacteroidota; class Bacteroidia; order Flavobacteriales; family Flavobacteriaceae; genus Pukyongia. The sequence goes on from JAUIIU010000005.1 coordinate 52,432, forward strand.
GATGATTATTCGGCTACAACAAACCCCAACCACCAGGCTGCAAATTTTCCGACAGATTGTGTAGTTTGTCATACCACCAACCCAGGATGGGTGCCAGCAGTGCTCAATCACGACTTCTTCCCACTTACGCTTGGACACGACATTCAGGATTGTACGCAATGTCATATCAACAATAATTATACGACAACACCGACTGATTGCGTGGAATGCCACCTGAACGATTTCAATGCGACCACGAATCCAAATCATTCGGCGGCGCAGTTCCCAACAGACTGTGTTGTTTGTCACACAACCAATCCGGGATGGATACCTGCCACATTTAACCACGACGGAATGTATTTCCCGATTTACAGCGGAAAACATGAAGGCGAGTGGAATCAATGTATCGATTGTCATATTAATGCTAACAACTATTCGATTTTTACCTGTGTTACCTGCCATGAGAAGAACGATATGAACGACGAACACGATGAGGTTCCAGGCTACATTTATGAAAGTAACGCATGTTTCGCATGCCACCCTAACCCTTAACGAAAATTATTAACAACCCGATGAGTCTAAAACGTGCTACAATAGTATTGGCAGTGTTGCTGCATTCCGTGATCTTTGCACAGGATCGTGTACTAGAAGGTACGGTTTCATTTGTAACATCTTCGAATGTCTATGTGAAATTCGAAAACACCGAAGATATTAAGTTGGGAGAAGTGTTAAGATTTAAGGGTGCTGATTGTTTAAAAGTATCGGACAAATCGTCTACTTCTGTGGTTTGTACAATTTTGGAAGGATGTGAAATAAAGAACGGAGACACTGTGTCATACATAGTGGCCGCCGGGAATGAAACTACACAACCCACATCCATTACCGAACCGGAGGATGAAGGATTACCGCCTGAGACCAATGTCCCTTCGGAAGCATCCAAGAGTTCCTCAATATATCAGGAGAATATCCGTGGGCGGGTTTCATTAGCCAGTTACAATACCTTTTCCGACGTAAGAGATGATAGAAGTATCTTCAGGACAAGGTTCTCCCTTGACGCGAACCACATCGGAGATTCCAAGGTATCCGTACAGTCCTATCTGGTTTACAGGAATTTCAATACGTCCTCCAGTGATTATGATGGAAGGACAAGTATATTCAATGTTTATAATCTGAATGTGCGCTATGATGCCACGCCGGATTTCTCTATTACTGCGGGCAGGAAGATCAACCCAAAAGCAAGCAGTATAGGTGCTGTGGACGGATTACAGCTTGAAAAATACTTTGGGAATTTTTTCGCAGGGTTAATGGGAGGATTCAGACCTGATTTTGAGAACTTCGGATTCAATGCCGATCTGCTTCAATACGGAGGCTACGTTGGAATTGCTACGGATTCAAAGGATTTTTTCAGCGAGACCACCCTTGGAGCCATGGAGCAAACAAATTCAGGATCAACCGATAGAAGATATATTTTCTTCCAGCACATGAGCACCATAGCTTCAGATCTTACTCTGTTCAGTAGTGCCGAGCTTGATATCTTCGGAAATACAGGAAATGAAACAAGGCTCACCAACCTGTATCTTTCGGCTCGTTACCGTTTCAGCAGGGCCGTGAACGCAATGATCTCCTATGATTCGAGAAAGGCGATCATTTATTACGAAACATTTCAGACAGATATTGAAAGGCTACTGGATGAAGATCTCGCAAGACAGGGTCTTAGGTTCAGGTTCAATGTAAGACCGGCGAAACAGCTCTGGATGGGATTCAGTTACAGCAAACGTTTTCAGAATGACAGCGAAAACAAGTCGGACAACGTTTACGGTTACGCAACCTTATCTAAAATTCCGGGTATCGGCGGGCGATTCAATGTTTCATACAATATGAACTCTTCCAATTACCTGAGCAGTAACATTTATTCGGCGCGTTACAGCAGGGAATTCTTCGAGAACAAACTCAATACGGATGTCTATTACAGAAGAGCCAACTACGAGTATGAGAATAATTTCAGTGACCTCTCGTTGAATTTTTACGGGGCCACGCTGTCATACCGGATCTCAAGAACCTGGATGCTCAGTGTTTCCGGGGAGTATTCGCAAAGTGATCCTGAAAACAGTTTCAGGTTTTACACCAGGTTGACAAAAAGATTTTATAGTAAGAAGAAAAAATAATTATGAAGAAGATTATCGTTTTTATAAATATAACAGCTCTCCTGCTGGTATCTTGTAATAATGGTCCAAAGGTGATCACTGCACAAAGCTCGAATGATGGCGGGAGTCCTGCGCCCAGTGGGATCTTTTCGGATGTAAGTAATGAACCTGATCCCGAATTTCAGCAGAATACCGGATCGTTTACAGATGACCTTCACAAAGTGATGATCAAAGAAATACTTCCGGCAACCAAGTATTCTTACCTCAAAGTAACTGAGGGTGGTGAAGATTATTGGATCGCGGTCAGGAAACAGGATATTGAAATGGGCGGTACATATTTTTACCGAAATGGATTGTTGAAGACAAATTTCGAAAGTAAGGAGTACAACCGCACCTTCGAACGTATTTTCCTTGTGTCAAGCCTGGTTCCTGAAAATCATGGAAACAATTCCGGATCACTGAAGGCAGATTTTTCAACCCAACCCGAAAACACATCCGTGAAACAAGACATTCCTACACATACCGAGGAAGTTGTACAGCACAAGGGATCGGTCAAGATCTCCGAAATCGTGGCCAATCCAAAAGCTTATGAAGGCAAGACAGTGCAGCTTACCGGGAAATGTGTTAAGATAAACCCGAACATCATGCAACGTAACTGGATCCATTTACAGGATGGAAGTAAGGATGATTTTGATCTGGTAGTGACATCAAACACCTTCGTTCCGGAAGGGCAAGTGATTACTATAAAAGCTAAAGTAGTCTTGAATAAAGATTTCGGTGCAGGCTATCGATACGACCTGATTCTTGAAGAAGGCGTTGTTTTGGAATAATTCCTATCAAGAGATCATTTTGAATTTCCTCTTCCGAAGATAGGCAATCACACTTATCACGATCACACAACTCACCACGATATAAACCCAATTCGGGATTGGAACCGGATCACCCGTTGCATAGGAGTGCAATCCGGATAAGTAATAATTAACCCCATAGTAGGTCATGATCACAGATGCCAGTCCGAATATGGTTGCGAGGTTGTATGCATATACCCCACGCAGCTTTGGGATTAGCCTCATATGCAGAATGAAGGCATAGACTAGGATAGTTACAAGCGCCCAGGTTTCCTTGGCATCCCAACCCCAGTATCTTCCCCAGGATTCGTTAGCCCAAACGCCACCGAGGTATGTTCCTACACTCATCATGAATAGCCCTCCTATCAATGTTAACTCACTGATGTAGGACATCTCCGTTACAATGCGTTTTACGCGCTGCTTATTCCGTTCAGTCAGGAAGATCATCAGGATGAGATTTATCAGTCCGATGATTGCACCCAACATCAGGAAGCCGTAGCTACCTGCTTCCAGGGATACATGTATGGTCAGCCAGTAAGAGCGCAAAACCGGAACCAGGGGAGTTATTTCAGGATCTAGAAAGCTGAGGGTGGAAACAAAAAGAATGGTTCCCGCCAGTACCATGGTAGCCGCCAAGCCGCCAAAGGATTTACGTGTAAAGAGGAGTCCTGCCAGCGTTGATGTCCACGCGATGTAGATCATGGATTCGTAACCATTACTCCAGGGGGCACGGCCGGAAATATACCATCGCATACCTAGTCCGACGGTATGTAAGGTAAAACCAAGAAGTATAATAAAGAATAGTATCCAATATACACGTTTGAGGTTGAGATTCGGTTTGAATACCGACAAGAACAGGAAGAATAGCAACACCACCCCCAGCAGCATATAAATTCCTGCCAGGCGGTTGAAGATGTTCATATTATTTAGCCGAATCTCGGTATTGATCTTCGCTTCTGAAGGGATAACCGTAGCGCCTCGTTGTTGCTGAAAGTTTTTAAGCTCATCGAGCAGGTGTCCCGCATGCTGAAAGTTTCCCGTATTTGTAGCCTGTTTGAGCGCCGTACCGTAGGCGTTGAAAAACCTGTCGGCCACCGTATTGTGATTATGTCCATCGTCCGCTGAGTGGTTATGACTCCCAAAGGCCTGCCAGGTATTGTTCGGATCGTTGGGAATAGGTACGATCTTCAGTAGACTACCCGAAAATAGCATACTTACGATATTCAAGCGCTCGTCAATCTTTATGAGTTCTTTGGCATAGACCCCACGGTCCACAGGATCCAGACCATACACACGCCTTACCTCATCCTTTAGCTTGTATTCACCGGTCTCGTGAAAGAAATCCTTGTACGACGCATACGAATCCTGTACGCCGATCAAAGCAAGAACATCCTTATGCTTCCCGAGTTTAATGATCTTAACGTCATACCAATCCTGCTTATTCACGAACATTCCAAGTACCACCTGGTCTGCGGAAAGTCCTTCCCAGCTTTCTTTCCTGGCTATCTTTCGCATTACTTCCCTTGAAAGGGTGTGCATGGGTTTCATTCGGCCTTTGAAATCCTGGACAACTAGTTTGCTGAATATCTCGGCATGCTCTTCAGAAACCGCTTTTTGCTTGTAATTCTGTCCATAACCAATAGCACCACAAAGCATAAAGAACAACAGTACGAAAGTTCCACTCCTGGATCTTAATTTCTTTATTTTCTGAATAAGTGAATTGAATCGTGTGTTTTTGCTGAAAAAGGTCAGGATCATGCCCAGGGTCAGCAGCGCATATCCAATATAGGAAATCAACGTACCCCAGAAATCGTGATTCACACTTAAATAGGTTCCCTTTTCATCACGGTCGAAGGAAGACTGGAAGAATCGATATCCCCTGTAATTCAGGATATTGTTCATAAAGATTCTGTAGTCCTTATTCACATTCTCGGATGGATCGAGCAGAGTCACCTCGCTGGCATATGAAGAAGCACTGTTCGTTCCCGGGTATCGTTCCATGATGAAATCGTTCAATCGTATGCTAAAAGGCACTTGCTTCGGCTTGGAGCCATACGATATCTGCAGGTCAAGCTCATCAAATCGTAGAAAAGCCGGGGTTCCCGGACGACCTTTATTCCCGTAAACATAAGTAGACTTGGTCTTATCACCCACCGTAACTTCCAATTGCAGGGCTGAAATACTTTCATTCCTGACCTTTGGGTCATCACTTGAGATCGCTATTGATGCATTCGGGTTGAATTCAGAAAAAACAAAATTATTTCTGCCATCAGAATAGAGCGACCGCAGAAGCAGTGGTTTAAAATCATTATTAAACTGAAGTGTATCCCTGGTCTGGGTCGCCATAACCGTCTGAGTGAGGGAACGATGGTAGTTCAGGCTTAGTTCCTCACCAAGGTACCTGAGGTTAACTGCCCCAGCTATAGGTTCTTCCTTGAAATTGAAGATCAGTGCTCCAATCCTCCTCGAGCTTCCCTTCTCAATTAAATACTCTTCTCTTCCCGCCGCTCCACCTATCACTACTTTTACAATAGCGTTGCCATTTATCGGTTGAGGTATTATTTGCTGTTTGGGATTCGGAATGAAATCCTTCAAACGGATCTCGAGCAAGGACTCGTCTATTAGATACGATTCATCAAACCGGTTCGTACCGATGCTAGCAAAACGTACCGGTTCATCAAAAGAATATTCTGTTCCGTCTTTTTGTACATCAAAAATAAGATAGGGTTCGAACGAAAGGAATTCGGAGGTTTGATCTTGTTCACGTATATGCATCACTCCCTCAAATCCATAATACCTTGTTATTGCTGCACCCAAAAGGATCACGACAATGGCCGCATGAAACATCAACAGCGCCCATTTACGCATTTGGACCATACGATATTTGATGATATTGTATATTACTGTAATTGAGAACATAAGTAATAATAGCTCAAACCACCACGTCTTGTATATGAGCTTTTGTGCCGCACTGGTCCCAAAGTCATTCTCAATGAAGGTGGCAATTCCAATTGAAGCCGCAAACAAAATGAAATATAGGCCCGCCGCCCGGGTATTGACAAGATATGTCAAAGTCTTCTGTATCTTGGGAAGAAAGTCTTTCATCGTCATAGCGAATTAATCAAAAATAACTGAAATAATCTTGGCATCCCAAAATGATAAGTGTGTTTCGGATGATGAAGTAATATTATACATATGAAACATGTAACGAGCAATAAACCCTACCTGGCTCCATGAAATCATAGAATTTTACAGGCTACTCGAAATCCGAGATGCATTTTCCAGACTACCGTACTACCTTCAACTTATTAAAACCGAACAACATGAAAAAATTAGTTCTTCTCGTATTTATCGCTGGTTTATCACTTAACGCCACAGCACAAAACAATAAATTACTTATAAAAGGTCTGATGGCTGCAAATCAGACGGCCAATTTAAACCTGGAAAGCGTTTCTCATAAAGCACAACTGATCAATCAAAATGGGAATACATCGCCAAACAATACCCGGTACACTTACTACGTGAAACGACGTATGGACAACCGATCAGATAAAATAGCAGCCGGAGCTAAAAACGGCAGGAATTTCAACAATATGGAAGTCTGGACAAAGGACGCCGGTGGCCGGGTGGTGAAATACAGATTGAATAACGCCCTGATCTATTTATATTCGGAACATTACGAGAACGGGAAACCACCTGTCGAGACATTCCTAATCACCTACCAGAACAGGACAAAGATCTAACGATCACTGTTTCACAAATCGCCTGGAAGCTACTACTTGTCCGCCGTTAATCAGGCTTAGCACATAAGTGCCGGAAGCGAGTTGTCCGATCATTACTTCGGAAGCCCCCACTTCATAAAGATCATCGGAAAGACGCCTTCCAAGCATATTTGTGATCTGAACCCGGTAATCACTCAACTGAACCCCACCCAGCCGGATCACCTCCGATGCCGGATTGGGATAGATACTGAAGCCTTCCAATTCCTCATTATCAACCGACAAAGGCGCCGGTGGCAACGGGATCATGGCTCCCCCAAGTGGTGAAACAGCATACAAACCAAATGCAGGCCCGTTCGAATTTTGCGATGGATCAAAGAATCCCGAAGCTATTATAGTGACAGCCACACCTTGTGCTCCAAGTGATTCCAGCGCGGCGATATAGGCGGCGATTCCCTGGGTTCCATCCGCACTCCTCAGTTGAATGGTATAGTTATCTACCGGGTATTCGAAGTAACCTTCGTATTCGGTATAGGAGAGATCGTCGATCACCTGCCCGAGGCCTACCTCTGTTTCGTATACATCAACGGTCGGCGCATCGGTGGAACCGTGGTGCACCAGCACATCCACCATGGTCGGACTACTGGCCGCTTCCCTGCCCATATCGAAGATGTGAAGATCGAAAGGAGGCGCAGGATTATAACCTGTTGCACTTTCAATCCCGTCTGCAATTATAACATAAGTCTCACCATCTTCCAGGGTAAAGGTTTCGGTATAGAACGCGTCAAGTGCACTGGCACTGTTTTCTTCGGCTATACCTACAATAAGAGGGACATCTGCGGGAAGATCGGTAAACGGGGATGCGGTTCGGAAACTGACATCATCCAGCGTAAGGCTGCCGTTGATATAGACATCCACCATATCGGCAATGGCGTCTGCACTGTTATGCACTACCTGAACACGGGCAGTCTGCGCGCTTGCTTGTAGAATGAGACATCCTAATATTACAGAGAAGTAAAGTTTTTTCATAGCTTTTTGTTTTTCTGAAGTAACTGATTTCAGTAAAGTTATGGAATTCAGCATAAAACAAAAAAACCCGGGCATTGCCCGGGTACAACTTAACTTAATTGGGACTATTCGTAAAATGAAACCGATCCGTCGCTGATGTCATACATCCCACCGACTATCTTGATCTCACCGTCGTTCTCCATATCGTGAAGGATCACACTTTGGTTCCGGATATTCTCGATGGCCATCTTTACATTTTCCTTCGATACCTCATCGACGAATTCAAGATTTGAGGAATTCCGAAGAGAGGCGTCCTCAGGTTCTTTCACGGCAAAGACCGCAGGTTCGATCTTGTTGATCAATGCAGTAAGGTTACCCAGACGTGCGTGATCACAGGCACCCTTAACGGCTCCACAACTGGTATGACCTAGAACCAAAAGTAGTTTGGTTCCTGCGAGTTTACAGGCAAACTCCATGCTTCCCAAAATGTCCTGGTTAACAAAGTTACCCGCAATCCTAATGCTGAATATATCCCCTAACCCCTGGTCGAAGATCAGTTCTGCCGATACCCTGGAGTCTATACAACTGAGGATGGTGGCAAAAGGGAATTGCCCGTCGGCAGTTTCGTTCACCTGTTGCAGGAGGTTCCGATTGGCCTTTAGGTTCTGCTGAAACCGCAGGTTACCTTCTTTTAAAAATTCTAACGCCTTATCAGGAGTCATCGTCGCTTGTGTTTCTTTTGTATGTGCTTTCATAATTTCTGTTATGCGGTTTTTGGTCTTAGTTTAAAAAAGTCTATATAGCTGGGTGGATTCTCCACTTCGCCTCGTTCAGATATGATCCTGATAGTAATATTTCGGTTTCTGGCCTTTTCGGAAAAGTCCTCGAGTATCTCAACAATATCATTATCAAGGTATCGCGTTTTCCGAACATCGAGTTCAAGATAGGTATCCTCTGCCAGATTATCAAGTTCCTTTAAAATGGCTCCCTTGTTGAAAAAAGTAACTTCTTCGGCTAATGTCATCCTCACCTTTGGCACCCCATTACTGCGATCCTCCATATGAAGAAAATGCGAGTTTTGGTAACTCTTCAGAAGAATGACGATCACACCTACTCCCAGTCCAAGTCCGATGCCAACCAGAAGATCGGTAAAGATGATACCACCTACTGTGACGGTGAACGGAACGAATTGCTTCCAACCCATATGGTACATTTTCCTGAATAGTGACGGCTTTGCGAGCTTATAACCTACTACTAGCAGGATTGCTGCCAGAACCGACAAGGGTATCCTGTTCAGCAGGGTAGGGATCAGAATGACCGAACTCAGCAGGAAAAAACCATGAATAATAGCCGAAGCCTTGGTTTTTCCACCGGACTGTACATTGGCCGAACTTCTCACGATCACCTGGGTTATAGGTAATCCCCCGATCAGTCCTGAAATGATATTCCCCGTTCCCTGGGCCAGCAGCTCACGATTTGTTGGGGTAACTCGCTTTTCAGGATCCAGTTTATCGGTCGCTTCCACACAGAGCAAAGTTTCCAGGCTGGCTACCAACGCAATGGTAAAAGCCGTTAACCAAATCTGCGGATTGGTGATCTGGGCGAAATTCGGGAAGGTAAACTGCGCCAGGAAGGAACTCGCGTCTTCCGGGGCAGGTACGTTCACCATGTTTTCCGAAGCGATCGCCATACTGCTTCCACCTGTTAAGCTGAAGAAAACGATTCCGAAGATAACGGCTACCAGGGGTCCCTGGATCAATTTAAAGATCCTGGAACGCTTCGCCAGGACCTTTTCCCACAGGATAAGGATTCCAAGACCTACAACGGCCACGATTGTGGATCCCAGGCTGATATGGTTAACCGTATTGATTATTTCTGAAAAAGTAGTCTCTCCGTCTACCTGGAAAAAGGCAAAATCACCTTCGGGATCTGCATCATATCCGAAGAAATGCGGAATTTGCTTAAGGATGATGATGATCCCGATACCGGTTAGCATCCCTTTGATCACCGAGGATGGGAAATAATACCCGATAACACCTGCTTTCAGGATGCCGAAAACGATCTGTATGATCCCTCCCAGCACAACGGCCAACAGGAAATTCTCAAAACCACCTAAAGTGGCAATAGCGGTGAGGACAATGGCTGCCAAACCTGCAGCCGGGCCACTGACACCTATGGAAGAACCACTGATGAATCCAACAACGATCCCTCCAACAATACCAGCTATGAGCCCACTGAAAAGAGGCGCTCCACTGGCAAGGGCAATACCTAAACACAAAGGCAACGCCACAAAGAATACGACAATACTCGCGGGTAAGTCGCTTTTTAAATATTTGAACATAGTAAATAGGTTTTCTCCCGGTTGCGGCCGGGAAAGATTAATTTCAGTTTATACGGAATTAATCAACTATGTTCGGGAGGCGGTAAGAATATCTCGGGGTGAAACTGGTTGGAACCATCCAGGTAATGAGATGCCCTGGCCATCTGGATTCCAAGCAGAATATTTTCTTGAGTATCAAGGTCTTCGAAGTAAACCTTCTTCTCTTCCAGTTCGGAATTGTTCTGCTGCTTCTTATTCTCCTTGTTCTCTTCCTCGTTGATCTCTATAATAGCTATCTGGCTGATGTCGTCCACCACCAAAGGGATTATGGCAGGTGCAAACAACGATGAGATCACCAAAGTAAGGAGAAAGGTATGTGTGATTTTTTTCAGCATAGCAACGTCTGCAAAGATAAAATTGTTACGAAAATATTTCGGTCGTTTAACAATTTTTTATAAAAGCTGAACAATTTACTGAGGATCAGCGGAATTGACATTCACCGACTGGAACGGGTGGTTGATACCCCATTTTATTCCGAAGAGAGACACCAGATCATCACTGTCTTCAAAATTATTCCCGAAACTGCCTGTTAAATAGACGTCCTGCCACAACTGGTATCGAATGGTCCCCACAGAGCGATAGCCTTCCATATCCCCGGATCGGTTCAGGTATTCGTAACCCACAGATAACTTCTTGAACTCCAGTTCACCCTTTACCCCCAGGTCGAAAGCGTCGAACCTATCGGAGGTTGAATTCAGTGTTACACCGGACGTAGCAGCATCCTCCAGGTAGCGAAAAAAGGCGTAGAGATTGAAATAGTTCGGACTATCAGGGTCCTTATCCAGGAATGTTGAAGCGGCCACAGTACTCCAAACCCCGAATCGTCCTGCCTGGTTATTATCGAAGGTATTGCCATAAAATCTTTGGTTGTAAGCAACAGCGAGGTCAACCGCAAGGATGGGTTTCCTGTTGATGATCTGGTTAAATTTCTTAGCCTCGGCCTCGTACTCCTTCATATAACCATCATCTTCCTTTCGCTTGTCTACATAGCTGTTTAATGCGCGGTTGTATTCGGCCTTGTCCTTTTCATATTGCGGGTCTCCGGCAGGGTAATCGAATGGATCCGGCTCGTAAACTACTTTGCCGTATTTCAGTTCAAAACGCATTCTTTCGTCCTTCCACGCACTCAACGCCGTATTGTAATCCTCTTCAGTATTGAAATCCTCCCTGTCCGGCTCCCCCTCCAGGTTCATGTACTCATCGATAAAATCGGCCTTTCGTTTCAACAGATCCTGCGTCCTGAAAACAGAAGCTTTGAAATCTGCCAGGTCCTTTTCCCGCTTTAATTCAAAAATTGTGGCTCTTGCTCCTATACTGATGTTTACTACCGAATCCTTCGATTTCACATAGGCCGCCGAGATCGACGCCTGTCGAAGTTTGGCAAATGGGTTCTGGTTGTTGCTCTTTTCACCTTCAAGCGATCTGAGACCGTAGAGTCGCGCCGGACTCAGGTTAGTATGTTTGATCATCCACAAGGGTGTGACCTCAATAGCAATATTGTCCAGAACACCGTCGTTGGTAATGTCCTGTATAAGGTCCAGTGCGAAAGCACGCGATGAGTTTGGCCGCTGAATGGTTGATGGGGCCTCGTCCAGCAAAATAAACGCCGGGGTGTTGGGAACTTCCAGGTTGTCGAATCCGATCGTGCCATCCTGCGCCCGTGACATCCACACAGAACACATGGCAAGGAGAATGGTTAATGTTTTCATGACTCGAATTTGAAGAATTTGGTGATCCTATAGCTCAATGGATCGGTCTTGTCCACCTCCGAATCGACGAATTCGAAGGAAGCATCGCCATCCGGCCCGCCGGAAAGCTCATACATGATCTGCAGGTTTTCCTTTGCCTTCTCCCTGTGGTCCGGTGAAAGCTTGGAAAAATCAACCAATGTCATCACCTTAACACGATCTCCTTCGAGGCCTGTATTTGCTCCTATGATGGAAGGGTCGATGGTTCCGTTCTTCTCTTTTGCCGAATCCATTTCTTTCTTGTAACGCGGCGCCCCGGCATTCTTCTTGTACACCCTGGTGAAGGCATCGGCCACTGTTCCTACACGAACTGCAAGCTTCACTCTTTTCAGGCTGTCATCTACTTTGTAGGTATGCATAACAGGTTAGTTTATAGGTTTGTTCCATTAAATATACTAAAGACAAGGCTGGATTTATCATGATTTAATGCTACCGAAGGAAAATTCAGGAAAAATCCTGTGGTCATTCAGGAATAATACTGAAGCAGTGATTTCGGCTTATTTTCACAAAATTTTTACAATCTACAACACCCATTCCTGTATATTTAGCATCGAATAAATTTTGAACTTATGAAGCATCTGCTCATTGCCGCACTTACCGTGCTTACCATCTCCTGTAACTCTGCGCAAACAAATGTGACAACCCCTGTGATGACGAGGGTTGACTATGCGAACACCATTACCGCCGAAGAGCTGAAGACACATCTTTACACCTTTGCCTCCGATCAAATGGAAGGTCGGATGACCGGAACGGACGGACAGAAACTTGCCGCCGAATACCTTCGGAATTTTTACCAGGACCAGGAAATACAATCGCCTATCGAGCCAAATAATTATTACCAGAATATTCCTGCCAGTTACCTCGGGAGACGAATTAAGAATAATTCGGAGAATGTGGTTGCTTTCATCAAGGGTTCGGAAAAACCAGAGGAAGTTATCGTGCTTTCAGCTCACTACGACCATGTAGGCAAACGAGAGAACGGTGATATTTACAACGGTGCCGATGACGATGGAAGCGGTACAGTGGCCATGCTGGAGATCGCCGAAGCCTTTCAAAAAGCCGTTAAAGAAGGTAACGGACCCAAACGTTCCATACTCTTCCTTCATGTTACTGCGGAAGAGATCGGGCTATATGGCTCCAAATATTACACCGAAAATCCGTTGTTTCCTTTGAAAAATACGGTTTGCAATCTCAATACAGACATGATAGGCCGGATCGACCCGGACAAAGCAGGTGGTGAGGATTATGTTTACCTCATCGGTAGTGACAAACTGAGCCAGGAGCTACACGATCTATCCGAAGCCGTTAACGAGAAATACGTCAATCTTGAACTGGATTACAAATTCAATGATGACAACGATCCTAATCGATTTTACTACCGAAGCGATCATTATAACTTTGCAAAGAACAACATACCTGTGATCTTCTATTTCAATGGAACCCACGAAGATTATCACCAGCCCACAGACACCCCCGATAAGATAGAATACGAACTATTGAGCAAGAGGACCAAGCTGATCTTTCATACCGCATGGGAAGTAGCCAACAGGGAAGACAGGATCACGGCAGATAAACTGGGTAACTAAAGAACTTAGAAGTGTTAAATTTCTAGATGAGAAACCCCTGTTTTATGGGGTTTTTCAGTTATTTAAAAGTTAATCTGCGATAAAAATCAGGTTAATTATCTAGAATTTACTACTTTGCAATACTATAGCCCATTGATCTTTACCAATTTCCTCAAGGAACGACCTTATATTCGTAAAGATCAGTGCCAGTTTCTAAAAACTTGAAGAATGACAGTTCGACATGGACTGTTCAGGAAACATAATTTAGAGGTTATGTATTCTAAAAGCCCTTCCAACGAAGGGCTTTTTTAATGGGCAAATTTCAATGGAATATTGATCATTTCACATTCGGCCTATCCATGATCCACCACAGGAAGCATCGATGATAAATTACTGCTCATAAAGCCTTCGCACTGTGTGCGAAATCCTTTCTTGTTTTCTGAATCATCTTGTCATGATGAACTCGATTCAGCATCCCGGGATTACACCTTCCAGGTGTGATCCCAGTGGGGGAGACTGCTCATAAAGCCTTCGCACTGTGTGCGAAATCCTTTCTTGTTTTCTGAAACATCTTGTCATGATGAACTCGATTCAGCTTCCCGGGATTACGCCTCGCCTTAGACTCGGCGTGATCCCAGTGGGGGGAGACTGCTCATAAAGCCTTCGCACTGCGTGCGAAATCCTTTCTTGTTTTCTGAAACATCTTGTCATGATGAACTCGATTCAGCATCTCGGGATTACACCTTCCAGGTGTGATCCCAGTGGGGAAGACTGCTCATAAAGCCTTCGCACTGTGTGCGAAATCCTTTCTTGTTTTCTGAAACCTGAAGCAAGCTTCGGTTCCGAAAACAAGAAAGCCTTCAACTTTCGTTGAAGGCTTTATGGGTGGAAGACGGGATTCGAACCCGCGACCCCTAGAACCACAATCTAGTGCTCTAACCAACTGAGCTACAACCACCATGTATTATATGCTCGTAAAGCGGAGGCAAATATAAATCATTTACCCTGCCTGCACAATACCAATCGCTATTTTTTAGATCAGGTCGTCCAGCGATCGGACTGCTACATATCTTTCTACCGTGTAACCCTCCCCATATTCCGTGCCAATCAACCGTCCGAGGTTCCGGTTCCTGTATCGCAAACTCTCCTGTGTATTCTTGCTCGAGATAGGCGTTTCGGGTTCGATTGAGCCTTCATCGTAGAACTGACTCTCATACGCAAATACCGCTTCGAGCTTTTTATCCATAAAACCACTTACATCAACCACAAAATCAGGTTCAAGCTCTTTCCATTGTATATAATGATATACATGTTTCGGGCGCCAGGCTTGCTGTTTCTCACCCTCCAATTCGGTTTCAATACGTCTGAGTCCGCTTAAAAAACAGGCGTCGCTGGTTAATTTACTGCCTTTACCGTGATCGATATGACGGTCGTCAACTGCGTTACACAACACTACCTCCGGTTTATATTTGCGCAAGATCCTGATGATCGCAAGTTGGGAGAGGCGGTCATTAACAAAAAAACCATCGTCCAATCCGAGGTTTTCACGAACGCTAACCCCCAAAATATCAGCAGCTTTAGCCGCCTCCATACTCCGAATATCTGCGCTGCCACGAGTCCCCAATTCACCGCGGGTAAGGTCCAGGATCCCTACTTTTTTTCCAGCAGCGATCTCTTTGGCCAGGGTAGCCCCGCAACTCATTTCTACATCGTCGGGATGTGCGCCGATAGCCAGGATATCTAATTTCATATAGCTTGATTTTCTAATTGTGACTTCCCAACAATCTCGAAAG
The DNA here is from genome assembly GCA_030431695.1 of Bacteroidia bacterium. GTDB lineage: Bacteria > Bacteroidota > Bacteroidia > Flavobacteriales > Flavobacteriaceae > Pukyongia. The sequence goes on from JAUIIU010000005.1 coordinate 67,616, forward strand.
CCTGTTCCAGGTCGGCAATGATATCCTTCCTGTCCTCTATTCCTACCGAAAACCTGAGCAAGCCATCGGAGATTCCTTGTCGGTTGCGTTCTTCCGGAGAAAGCAAAGCATGCGAGGTTTTGGCCGGCGAAAGTATGGTAGATTCAACCCCTGCCAAACTCATGGATTGTTTGATCATGGACAGAGATCTCATAAAAAGCTCGGCGTCCAGTCCGGGAATGAGTTCAAAAGACATCATCCCGGTATAACCTTTCATCTGCTGCTTGGCCAATTTATGATCGGGGTGTGACTTAAGCCCCGGATAATGAACCTTCGCAACCAAATCGTGTTCGTTCAACCACCTGGCGATCTTCTTTGCATTCCTGTTATGCGCCTTCACCCTCACCCCCAGGGTCTTCACACTGCGCTCCAGCAACCATACCGTATAGTCGCTCAGACTTCCACCAAGATTCTTTCCAACATTCCATATTCGCTTGATGTGCTCTTCGGAAGCAGCCACAGCCCCCGCACAGAGGTCGCTGTGACCACCAAGATACTTGGTCGCACTGTGAATTACAACATCGATGCCGAAATCGGCCGGAATTTGATTAACAGGCGAAGCAAAGGTATTGTCGATCACGGAGACCAGTCCGTGTTCCTTCGCAAGCTTCGAGATCATCTGCAGGTCTGTGATCTGCATCAGGGGATTCGATGGTGTTTCAATGTAGATCACCTTTGTATTCGCTTTTATTTTACTTCGGAAATCATCTTCAGAAAAACCATCAGTAAAATCATACTCGATCCCATACTTGGGAAACTCCTCCACCATGAAATTGAACGCACCCCCGTAGATGGTCTTCTGAACCACAACATGGTCCCCCTGCTTCAGAAATGCTAACATGGTATGACTTATCGCTGCCATCCCACTTCCGAAGATCAATGCCGCCTCGCAGTGCTCCAGTGCCGCAAGTTTTACAGCCAGGCCTTCCTGGTTGGGAGTGTTGAAATAACGCGGGTAGCGCTTAACGTCCACATCTTCGTAGGCATAGGAACTGGACATATACAACGGGGAGATCGCCCCTTTGTACACTTTATCTTCCAACTGACCCGTATGAGTACAGATGGTGTTGAGTCCTGGTGATTTCGATTTCATTATTGCATGATTTTTTTACCCGACTAAGTTATAAATTCCTTTTCAGGTTTGCTATCTTTGATCGATGAATGTTTTGCTAACCAACATCAGGGAACTGGTGCAAATTCGGGAATTTCCGGTGAAGAAACTCAGTGGCCCGGACATGAATGATCTCCCGACCTTAAAAAACGCCTGGCTTCTTATTCAGGACGACCGTATACTGAATTTCGGGGGTATGGAAGCGGCTCCCGAAGGTACTTTCGACCAGGTAATCGATTGCAGCGGAAAAACGGTCCTTCCTTCCTGGTGCGATTCACATACACATATCGTTTACGCAGGAAACCGGGAACAGGAGTTCGTGGACCGAATCAACGGCCTTACTTACCAGGAGATCGCACAAAAAGGAGGAGGAATCCTAAACAGTGCTAAAAAACTTCAGCAAACTTCAGAAGAAGAACTATTCGAACAATCTGCGAAACGCCTGGTGGAAGTTATGGCGATGGGAACCGGGGCCATAGAGATCAAAAGTGGTTACGGACTCACCACAGAAGCGGAGCTTAAGATGCTGCGCGTAGCCAAGCGGCTGGACAGGGAATACCCCGTCACTGTTAAGACCACCTTCCTGGGGGCACATGCCGTTCCGAAGGAATTCAAAAACAATAAAGAGGGATATGTCGACCTGATCATTGAAGAAATGCTGCCCGCTGTTGCAGAAGAAAAACTGGCCGATTTTGTTGATGTGTTTTGTGAGGATGGATATTTCAGCACAGAAGATACAGATAGGATCCTGTCTGCCGCTACCCGTTACAATCTAGTTCCGAAGATACACGTGAACCAGTTCAATACCATAGGAGGTGTGGCCATGGGGGTAAAACACAAGGCGCTCACGGTAGATCACCTGGAAGTACTTAGCGATGATGATATTCGCGAGTTACAGCATTCCGGGACCATGGCAGTAGCGCTTCCGGGCTGCTCTTTTTTCCTCGGAATTCCATACACTCCAGGCCGGACGCTGATCGATGCGGGCGTGCCACTAGTGCTCGCAACCGATTTCAACCCGGGTTCATCGCCAAGCGGAAATATGAATTTCGTGCTGGCAGCCGCCTGTATAAAAATGAAACTAAGTCCGGAGGAGGCCATCAATGCCGCGACAATCAATGCCGCGCATGCAATGGGCCTTGAAGACACGCATGGAAGCATCACAAAGGGTAAGAAGGCTAACCTGATCATCACAACCGAGATTCCGTCGTATGGATTTCTTCCGTATTACTTCGGAAACGATTGTATCGATAGTGTAATCTGCGAGGGCAAACTACTATGAAACGACTGAAGATCTACAATCGAGCAGACCTTCTCTCCCTGGTGCGACTGCGGGAAGGAGAACGAAAATTCGCCGAGGAGGTAGGGGTGATTGAAAAGCTCGAAGATATCAAGAATCACAAGGCACCTTATGTTCTTTTCGGGGTGAAGGAAGATGTTGGCGTACTGGCCAATTACGGGAAGAAAGGAACAGCAGATGCCTGGGAGGCTTGTCTGAAGGCTCTGATGAACATGCAGGCCAACACTTTAACCAAACCCGAATCCATCCTTGTACTTGGCGACCTTGATTTCAGCAAAGAAATGAGAACTGCTGCCCTACTCGACCCTGACGGCGATAGTTTCGAGGAGACCATTGGCAAACTGGTGGAACAGATCGACCTGGAGTTGTCTCAGCTGGTGCGGTTCATAGTGAGTTCGGGAAAGATCCCGGTGGTGATCGGTGGCGGACACAACAACGCTCTTGGTATTTTGAAAGGAACCAGTGATGCACTGGGAGGCCCTATCAATGTAGTGAATATGGATGCCCATAGTGATTTCAGGCCTCTTACCCATCGCCACAGCGGCAATGCGTTTTCATATGCCATGGAAAGAGGTTATTTACATAAATACGCCATCTTCGGAATTCACAAAAGTTATACGTCCCAGGAAGTTTACAACCGAATGGAACAATTCAAAAATCGCGTTGGCTTTTACTTTTTCGAAGATGTGGTGATCCGTGAAAATCCGCCCTTCCACCAGGCAGTAAAGGTTGCCAAACAGTTTATTCGGGACGTGAAGTTCGGGTTGGAAATAGACATGGATGCCATCGAGGGATTTCCGGCAAGTGCCGCTACGCCAACCGGCTTCAGTATGACGCAGGCTAGGCAATTCGCGAGATTCTTCTCTTCGAACCCTACCCCATCGTACATCCATATTTGTGAAGCCATCCCGGACCGTTCAGAATTTAATACCGTAGGGAAAGCCCTGGCGTCCCTGGTACTTGATATTACCGCTTAAAAATAACGATCATGCAAAAACAGCTAATTGAGTGTGTACCAAATATAAGTGAAGGTCGAAATACAGAAATCATCAATACCATCGCCAATGTGGTTGAGACCGTTGAAGGAGTTAAGCTGCTCGATGTGGATCCCGGCAAAGCCACGAACCGGACGGTGATCACCTTCGTGGGTGAACCGGAACCTGTGATCGAGGCTGCATTCAGGTTGATCAAAAAAGCGTCGGAACTTATAGATATGTCTAAACACAGTGGAGAACACCCCAGGTTTGGCGCCACAGATGTTTGTCCGCTGGTACCGATCAGCAATATTACCCTGGAAGAAGCAGCGACATTTGCACACAAACTGGGTGCACGCGTTGGTAAGGAGCTAGGAATTCCCGGCTATTTCTATGAAAAGGCCGCTACCGAGGAGAAACGAAAAAACCTCGCCAATTGCAGATCCGGGGAATACGAAGGCCTGGCAAAAAAACTCGTCGATCCTAACTGGAAGCCTGATTTCGGACCGGCGGAATTCAATGATAAAGTATCCAAAACCGGGGCTACGGCTATCTCGGCCCGGGATTTCCTGATAGCCTATAACGTTAACCTGAATTCCACTTCGACCAGGCGTGCCAATGCCATCGCTTTCGATATCAGGGAAGCGGGTAGGGTAAAAAGAGAAGGCAACCCGATAACGGGTAAAAAAATTCTGGACGAGCATGGGGAACCGGTTCGTATCCCTGGGAAATTAAAGGCAGTAAAGGGAATCGGTTGGTATATCGAAGAGTATGGTATCGCCCAGATCTCCTACAATCTCACGAATATCTCGATCACTTCCATGCACGAAGCCTTCGACGAGACCTGTAAGGCAGCTGATAAGCGGGGGTTGCGGGTTACAGGGTCGGAATTGGTTGGGCTGGTGCCATTAAAGGCTATGCTGGACGCAGCCGATTACTTCCTGGTAAAACAACAACGTTCACTGGGTATTTCTGAAAGTGAGAAGATAAAGATCGCGGTTAAGTCGCTTGGATTAGACGACCTGAAACCCTTCAATCCGGAGGAGAAGATCATCGAATATATGCTGGACCAGGGTGAAAAGAAACTGGTCGACATGAAACTAACCGAGTTCGCTGATGAGACTGCAGGGGAATCCATGGCTCCCGGTGGTGGTTCGATCGCTGCCTATGCCGGAAGTTTGGGGGTTGCCCTGGGTACCATGGTTGCTAACCTGTCGGCACACAAGGCTGGGTGGGACGATCGATGGGAATACTTTTCAGAGTGGGCCGAAAAAGGCCAGGCCTATATGAATAAACTCATGTTCCTGGTTGACGAGGACACCAATGCATTCAACAAGATCATCGACGGTTTCAGGATGCCAAAGACCACCGAGGCCGAGAAGGAAGCCAGGATGACGGCAATTGAAGATGCGACAAAGTACGCTACCGAGATCCCCTTCCAGGTAATGAAAACTGCTCATGACTCCATGGAAGTCATGGAAGCTATGCTCGAAAAAGGACTGCAAACCTCGCTGTCGGATGCGGGAGTAGGAATGCTATGTGCACGTGCAGCAGTATTGGGAGCCTATTTCAATGTGCGAATCAATGCGAAGGATATCAAAGACCGCGAATTCGCCGAGGATATTCTGAGAAGAGCAGAAGACATCTTCAATTCGGCGAATAACAGGGAACAGCGGGCCATTGAGCAGATCAATATGAAACTTTAAAACAAAATAATTTCATCCGAAACAAAAACTTCATATATTTGCATAAGTACTTATATAATTACTTATATGGATGCAATTATAGAATTAGGAGAACTGAGCCTGGGATCCAGGCTAAAACGACTCACTGAGCGAACCATGAAGGTTATCCAATCGGTTTACCAACATGAGAAGATAGACTTCGACCCCTACCTCTTCCCTGCCTTTCACGACATTGCTATTCGCGGGCCTTTGACGAATACCGATCTGTGTGAATCCCTGCAGACATCACAACCTGCGGTAACTCAAACCATTAATAAACTGAACGCCAAAGGCCTGATCACGCTAACGGAAGATTCGGATGACAAACGAAAGAAGCAGATAAAACTATCCCCCAAAGGAGAAGTCTACCTGAACCGAATGCAGCCCGTGTGGGAAATAATGGATTCAACGGTCAAACAATTCACTCCACGAATGGAAGGTACTTTGCTTGATCATATCGGACTATACGAAAAGGCGATCGTTTCGGGTGAGTTTGAAAATACTCTTCTCGATCATTTAGCCGAACTGGAAAGAATTGAAATAATAGATTTCGAGCCTAACTATGCAAAACAGTTCTATGATCTGAACATCGAATGGCTGGAAACCCATTTCTATGTTGAGGATTTCGACAGGGAGGTACTAAGTAAACCTCAAAAATACATTCTCGATCCCGGGGGTCATATTTTCTTCGCCCGACAGGGAGATTCGATACTGGGAACCGTCGCCTTAATGCCTCACAAAAGCGGTTCCTATGAACTAACGAAGATGGCGGTTCATCCTTCAGCAAGAGGAAAGAAGATCGGACAGTTATTGATGCAGCACTGTATTGATTTTGCAAAAGCACAGGGAGAATCGATGCTGTTGCTCTATTCCAATACGATACTGGAAAACGCAATTCATATTTACAGGAAATTCGGCTTTAAGGAAGTCCCCGTGGAACCTGACAGTCCGTACGACAGGAGCAACATTAAGATGGAATTAACCCTTTAATGAACCGTCCCGGAGGTAATTATTTGTATTTTTAGCTAAAGTAATTACTATGAAAGCTATCTATTCTATACTGTTAATCGCTCTGGTCTTAGGCTGTAAGAACGAAAAGGAGCAGCCTGTGATTGCCGACAATGAACCCGTTGAGAAAAACGAAATGGTAATTGGACAGCCCCAGGTATTCGAGATTACGCCAATTTCTCATGCTACCATGGTCCTGAACTGGGACGGTACAATTATCTATGTTGATCCCGTGGGCGGAGCCGAAGCCTTCCAGGGCCAGCCGGAACCGGACCTCATCCTTGTGACCGATATACACGGTGATCACCTCAACGTGGAAACGCTGCAGGCTGTAAGTACGGACAAATCTAAGATCATGGCTCCCCAGGCCGTTGCCGACAAGTTGCCTTCGGAATTCAACGCACAGGTGGATGTGCTGAACAACGGCGATATCAAGGAACGGTTTGGTTTTGCGGTGGAAGCCATTCCCATGTACAACCTTCGTGAGGAGGCCTTGAATTTTCACCCAAAGGGAAGAGGAAACGGCTATGTCATCGAAAAGGATGAAAAACGGGTCTATATTTCGGGCGACACCGAAGACATCCCGGAGATGCGTGCCCTTAAGGACATCGATGTGGCTTTTGTGTGTATGAACCTACCCTATACCATGACTGAATTATCAGCAGCTAAGGCCGTTGTTGAATTTAAACCGAAAAAGGTGTATCCTTACCATTATCGCGGTAGTGAAGGGTTCAGTAATGTGAATACATTCAAAGGTTGGATCATGAAATCCAGTGTTTCCCGGGAGATCGAAGTGGTATTACTGGACTGGTAC
>JAUIIU010000006.1 GCA_030431695.1 Bacteroidia bacterium
CAAAGTGGCTAAGCTTTCTGGATCTCTCTCCACTCTCAAATAAATTGGTAAATGCCATAATTGTAATTTATACCGCAAAAGTACAATTATTCGAAATTATAAACTCAAAATTTCATAGGAAAAAACTAGGTATTCCTTCGGAAATCTATAAACGAAGTTTCATATAAAAACACACTGCATTATCTTTGCAGCAGATGAGCAAAGCCCTTGTTTGGTCGTTATTTGAACAGTCTCCTGAAATCGGGAAACTGCGGAAAGCTATTTCCAATTCCGAACAAAACTGTAGCGTAAAGGGCCTGGTGGGGTCTTCTTTCCCATTGGTGGCAGCGGAACTGTTCCGTTCATCCGAAGTACCGTTTTTACTAATTCTGAACGACAAGGAAGAGGCGGCCTATCACCTCAATGACCTGGAAAATCTGCTGGGAGATCAAAATGTGTTGTTCTACCCCGGAAGCTACCGAAGGCCATACCAGATCGAAGAGACCGATAATGCCAATGTGCTTCTCAGGAGTGAAGTGCTCAACCGTATCAACTCCAGGAGAAAGCCGGCACTTATCGTGACCTACCCCGAAGCGCTGTTCGAAAAAGTAGTGACCAGGCGCGAACTGGAGAAGAATACACTTAAACTGAAGGTCGGGGAAGAGGTTTCCATCGACTTTGTGAACGAAATATTGTTCGAATACCGTTTCAAACGAACGGATTTTGTCACAGAACCGGGCGAATTCTCTGTACGGGGAGGGATCCTCGATGTTTTCTCTTTTAGTCACGATGAGCCTTACCGGGTGGAATTCTTCGGGGATGAAGTGGATAGTATTCGGACCTTCGACGTGGAAACGCAACTTTCCCTTGAGCAGGTAAAGCGCATCTCCATTATCCCGAATGTGGAGAATAAACTAGTTGAGGAAAATCGCGAGAGCTTCCTGAAATACATTTCATCAAATACCCGGGTCTTCCTGAAAAATGAAGAACTCCTGGGCTCGGCGATGGACAAGCTCTTTAAAAAGGCCGAAGAAGCGTACCAGCAGGCCCAGGGTGAGGTTCGAATGAATCCCCCGGCGGAATTGTTCTGTACCTCGGAGGTGATCCAAAGTCAACTGGCAAAACTGGCAGTGGTTCATTTCAGTAATAAAAAAAATACATCGTCTCAATGCAATATTACGTTTTCAATAGCTCCTCAACCCTCGTTCAACAAGCAGTTCAACCTGCTTATTGATAACCTGAACGAGAATACAGAAAACGGTTATACCAACTATATCTTTTGTAGCAGTGAGCAACAGGCGCAACGTTTTCACGATATCTTCGAGAATGCCGAACAACACGTGGATCAGTTCGAGACCATCGTTTTTCCCCTTTTCCAGGGCTTCATAGACCACGACCAGAAACACGCCTGCTACACAGACCACCAGCTATTTGAACGATATCACAAATTTCAACTCAAGAATGGTTACGCCAAAAAACAGGCTATCACGCTCAAAGAACTTACAAACCTCGAGGTTGGAGATTATGTAACTCATATCGATCACGGTATAGGTAAGTTTGGCGGACTTCAGAAGATAGAGGTTGAGGGAAAACAACAGGAGGCGATCAAATTGATCTATGGCGAAAGGGATATACTGTACCTGAGTATTCACTCACTGCACAAGATCTCGAAGTATAACGGGAAGGATGGTGCGGTTCCGAAGATCTACAAACTCGGAAGTGCTGCCTGGAAAAAACTAAAGCAAAAGACCAAAAAACGGGTTAAGGAGATCGCCTTCAACCTCATAGAACTCTATGCCAAACGGCGACTGCAGAAAGGACTGGCCTTTGCGCCGGATTCCTACCTCCAGCTGGAACTGGAGTCTTCCTTTATATACGAAGACACCCCGGACCAGGTCACGGCCACCGCCGATGTAAAAAGGGATATGGAAAGTCCGCAACCCATGGATCGCCTGGTTTGTGGGGATGTAGGATTCGGGAAGACGGAAGTCGCGATAAGAGCTGCTTTCAAGGCCGTGGACAATGGTAAACAGGTAGCCGTACTGGTACCAACAACCATACTCGCGTTTCAGCATTTCAAAACGTTCAGCGAAAGACTGGCGGATATGCCCGTGAACGTCAATTACCTCAACAGATTCCGCACAACCAAACAGCGCCGTGAAATCCTCGAGGATCTTGAGAGCGGAAAACTGGATATCATTATCGGGACCCATCAATTGGTCAATGCCTCGGTAAAATTCAAGGACCTGGGGCTGCTGATCATCGACGAGGAACAGAAATTCGGTGTTGCAGTTAAGGACAAGCTAAAGACCATAAAGGAGAATGTGGACACCCTTACGCTTACTGCCACTCCAATTCCGAGGACCCTCCAGTTCAGCCTGATGGCTGCCAGGGATCTTTCGGTCATTACAACTCCTCCTCCAAACCGCTATCCCGTGGACACCCGGGTTATTCGCTTCTCGGAGGAGACCATCAGGGATGCCATTCGGTATGAGATCTCGCGCGGAGGACAGGTGTTCTTTGTGCACAACAGGATCGAGAATATTCGTGAGGTTGCCGGATTGATACAACGCCTGGTTCCCGATGCGAAGATCGGTATTGGTCACGGTCAGCTAGACGGCAGGAAACTGGAACAGCTGATGCTCGCCTTCATGAATAACGAATTCGATGTTCTTGTTTCCACAACCATCATTGAAAGCGGACTCGATGTTCCAAATGCTAATACCATTTTCATCAACAATGCGAATAATTTCGGACTTTCGGACCTACACCAGATGCGCGGAAGGGTAGGACGTAGCAATAAAAAGGCTTTTTGTTACTTCATCACCCCACCTTACTCTGCCATTACAGACGACGCCAGGAAACGTATCACTGCACTGGAGCAATTCAGTGAATTGGGAAGCGGGTTCAATATCGCGATGAAGGACCTGGAGATCCGGGGAGCCGGTGACCTGCTTGGTGGAGAACAGAGCGGGTTCATCAACGAGATCGGCTTCGATACCTACCAGAAGATACTTTCTGAAGCAATCGATGAACTCAAGGAGAAGGAGTTCAAAGACCTCTATGCCGGAACCGAGCACGAACTGAAGGAATTCGTGAAGGAAACCGTTATCGATACCGACTTCGAACTGTTATTCCCGGACGATTATATCAATAATATTACGGAGCGACTGAACCTATACCAAAAACTAAACACCCTTAAAACAGAGGAAGAACTTCAGGCGTACGAGGCAGAATTGGAAGATCGCTTCGGGACGCTCCCTGTACAGGCTGTGGATCTTCTGAACAGCATTCGGATCAAGTGGATCGCCATTTCAATGGGTCTGGAACGGGTAGTCATGAAAAAGAACCGCCTGGTAGGATACTTTATCAGCGACCAGCAGAGCGCATTTTACCAAAGCGCGGCTTTCTCCCGTGTGCTTCAATATGTTCAGAATAATCCACAGCAGGTTCGTATGAAAGAAAAGCAAACCCGTAATGGGCTTAGGCTTCTTCTAACGATCGAGAAGGTGAATTCGGTTGAAAAAGCACTCAAAGCACTTGCGTCATTCCCAAAATAAAGAAACCGAAGATTACTCTCCGGTTTCACCATCCAACGAACTCCGGGCCTACTTTATCAGCCTGGAGATCAGCTTACTTTTTCCTGTGGTATATGAAACCAGGTAAACACCACTCCCCCAGGTATCCGTTCGAATTGTTTCAGTAAAGAAGTTTGAGGTTGGTTCGAGATCCATCGAATAGATCAATCTGCCCAATTGGTCATGAACTTCCAGATTTCCACTTGCCGCGTCAGGCAGGTTAAGTTCAATATTCACCATCTCGTCTGCCGGGTTCGGGTAAAGTTTTATTCCACTGCGGAATGTATTGTTCCCCGGAATATCCAGCACAACATTGGATATCACACGCAGGTTCTTAGAACCGTAATCCGTGATATACATGGTGTCTTCCGTATCGTTAAACCGAATCCCATTCGGCCTGTTGAAGGTAGCTACGCTGATATCGCCATCCGTGTTCCCGATAGTGCTCCCTGCGAACAGGCTTACCTCGTCGGTTCCGGTTGGTTCGATGGTGTAGATCTTATGTTCACCCAACACCGTTCCCCATAATCTCCCCTGGGCGTAAGCGATAAAACCCAGGTTCGATGAGCTGCCAACCGTAGCAACAAAATCGAGGTCGCCGTTAGGTAACACCTTGTAGATCTCCCGATTGTTGTAATTCCCAACATATAGTACCCCGAACTCATCGTAAGCGAGGCCTACCGGACCATTCAATTCCGGTGCCGAGGAGACCTCGGTTATCACTCCGCCGGGGGTTATCCGGTTGATGGTATTCCCGCTGTATCGCGTATAGATCATATCGTCATTATCGAATGCCTTGATCATTCCCGAAGGGTTCCCGGGAATAGTTATTTCCCCGTCCAAGATCCCGTTCGAATCATATCTGCCAATAAGGTTTGCTCCCCACTCGCACAAGTATAAAAAACCGGTAGAATCGAAATCAATACCGTTGGGATTCATAAGACCGGTGGAAATGAATTCGGTCATGGTTCCGGAAGGTGTAAACCTGAACACCTTGTTGGTGTCGAAGCCCGAGGCGTAGATATTTCCGTTACTGTCCAGGGCAATAGCATCGTCCGGCGTTCCATCAGTAAAAGTACTCACCGTGGTTTGAGCGTTGGTTATGGAGATCAGCAGTACGGCAATCAAAAAGGTAATTATTGTTTTCATTTTCTGAAGTTTTAAATTTTTGATCGAAAATAACTTCAGAAAACGGGTGTATCGACCGTTTGGATGCAGTCATACCAATTTCAGGCAGCAGTATGCTTCTTGATAAAATTGCTCGGGGTATCCTTCATGGTTTCCTTGAAGGCCTTGTTAAAGGTTGACTTGGAATTGAAGCCCACGTCCATGGACAGTGCCAGGATCGTCTGGGTAAGATGCTCTTTGTTGTCGATCTTCTGAATAAATTCCCGGATACGGTAGCCATTGATAAAATCGTAAAACGAAGTGCCGTAAATTGTATTCAGCACCCAGGAAACATTGTGCGTGGAGGTGTGTAATTGCTTCGCAACATCGCCAAGGGTAAGGTCGTTCTGAAGATAGACCTGCTCGTTTAGCATCAGGCTGTCGAGTTTATCCTTGAGTAATTGTGCCTCTCCCCTCGGGAGCCTTTCCTTGACGTCGGATGTTTTCTTATCCAGTACGATCCTGAATAGTTCAGGTTGCTTCAAACTGTAGTACCCTATCACATAGATGAAAACGGGGATAGCGATCCAGAGCACATCATAACCGATATAGACATTGTAGTTGTCCAGCCACATCGAATTCACATAGCTGAATATCCATACCACAAGGATCAAGAGGATGGAGCAATGGAAGAGAGTAAGGAAGGTTAACGGGTTTTGCTCGAAAGAGAAATTGTGCTTCTCTTCTCTTCGGAAGGAGCGGATAAGCTGAAAAGAACGGATCAGGTAGTAGAAATTCGATAGTATACCTGCCACCAGCCAGGCGTGGAACATCAGGTTCAGATCACCAGCCCGGAATGCCTGGAAGTATTCCGAAGGTGTATATGAAACCACATAATACAAAGCTGCGATCAACGCACAACAAACCGGAAGGTAGTGCCAGACCGATAAGGTGCTCCTGTCCTGTTCCTTCAACAATAGTTTCGAAGTGTAGAGATAGAACATGGGGCCGAACAGGAAGAGGATCACATCGAAGATGATCGACCACTGAAAGATCCATTCAGAAAAGAAACGAAGCATTAAAACTCTCCCCACAAGCATTACGGTGCATATCAGGATGAGAATTGAGAGTATTCGGTTGGCCTCTTTATTAGTATTGTTGATACGTTGCAAAACCAACGTAAGGAACAATCCCTGGAAGATCCCAATGATTACGACTATATCTATAATTCCCAATGTGAATGACACCTGCTCTCGAATACTTTTTCCAAATATATCCGAATGGGCACAATTTCGGCACTTGTAAAAGCAGGTAGCGGTCTTGATTTATAAATTTCCCCTTGGATTTATAAAATTTAGCTTCAGAAGTGATAAAATGCATCCTCCAGGTGTTCGATCTTCTCTACTTTCGAGTTCTTCAGGACGGCAATGATGTCGAATCGCGCTTCTAAATCCATTTGATTGCGGATCATGAACTCATTCGCAGCCTGTACCATCAGTTTGACCTTCCTCCTTGAAACAAAACTTTGCGGATCACCAAAAACCGAACTGTTCCTGGTCTTCACCTCCACGATGACAAGCGTATCATCCTTGAGCGCAATAATATCGATCTCGGCCTTCCCGAAGGTGAAATTTCGCTCAAGGATCTCGTAACCCGTTCTCAAGAGAAGTTCAACCGCCAGATCTTCACCCAGCTTTCCTAATTCGTTGTGATAAGCCATTCGATCACTGTTCAGACAAACAGTAATATAAGACTATGAACTCTATTCGAACGATAAACTTACCCCGGATTCATGAATTTCGAGAGCTACTTTCCTACCGAAGATCATGGCCCTGTTGTCCTGCACATGGCCTGCTGGGAAATCAAAACAAACTGGAAAATCACGATCGGCAACAATATCGAGAATTATTTCTGCTGCGGTTTTCCCGAAGGGAATAGTATTATCGTGCATATCCGTCATCCCGCCAACGATCAGCCCGTTGATATTTTCGAATACCCCGTTTCTTTTTAAGTTCTGAAGCATTCGATCTACATGGTAAAGGTATTCGTCCAGGTCTTCCAGGAAGAGGATACTATTGTTGGTTTTTAAAGCTGAATCGCTTCCGCAGAGCGAATACAAAACAGAGAGATTACCCCCAACCAGTTCGCCAGTGGCCTTACCCGGCCTGTTAATTGAAGAAGTCTTTTCAGAAACTATTGAATAGGCACTGCCGAAAATAACTTCCCGGATCGAAACAGCTGTTGCCTCACTTTTCTTTTCGATATCAAGCGGCATCTGGGCATGCAGTGTCTCTACACCCCTCATGTTCAAATGTGCGTGCAAAACCGTAATATCACTGTACCCAATGATCCATTTTGGGTTTTTACTGAACTCTCCGAAATCCAGTCGGTCGATGATCCTAACCGTACCGTAACCACCACGGGCGCACCAGATAGCTTTGATGTGCGGGTCGTCCAGCATCGTCTGCAGATCGGCCACCCTCAGCGAATCGTCCCCTGCAAACTGATCTTCATCGGCACCGATGGTTTGTCCCAAACGAACCTCGAGTCCCCATTCCGCCAATAATCGCAACGCAGGTTCAAGTTCTGCTACCGTTATTTTTCGGGCTGTTGAAACAATACCAACAACATCTCCTGGGGATAAATATGGGGGTGTAACCATTATATGCAGTGCTTCTATATTAAAAACTAAAGGTAGGCTATTGCGTTAAAATATATGCTCACACCCACTAAATTGCTAGAATTCAATATATTTAGACGTCTTGAATCGAAATTTCATTGCTATGAATCCAATTGCAGCCCCATCTTGCAATACTGCTACACTTACACCCTATGTACCTTCCGGGTCCAACCCCTGGAATGCCAGCAAGGTAAAACACGCCTACCGGCGACTAGGCTTCAGTGCCTCACAGACCACTGTGGACCAGGCCCTTGGTTTAAGCCCCGGACAGTTCATCGACAACCTTGTGGATACTGCATTCTCTCAGCCTCCCACTCCGGCTCCTTCATGGGGCTACTGGGCGTTGAGTAATTTTACCGACTTTCAGACCGAAAACGAACAGTATATGCTGGATTGGCGTGTCCGCACCGGTAATGATTTTATGGCCGAAAACCTTCGCGGGAGGATGGCGGCGTTCTGGATGAATCATTTTGTGACGGAGTTGGAAGTATATTCGTATGCGCCGTATTTATTTCAGTATTACAACACCATTCAAATACATGCACTGGGAAACTTCAAATCGTTCGTTCACGATATAGGCATAACAGGCGCAATGCTTTTATATCTCAACGGTTTTGAGAACACCAATGTAAATCCGAACGAGAATTATGCCCGTGAACTCTATGAATTGTTCACTCTTGGAGAAGGCAACGGATATACCGAAACGGATATCACTGAGACATCACGAGCACTAACGGGTTATAATCACTGGACCGAACTCGGTGCCCAGATCACTTTCAATGTGAGCACCCATGATACCGGGGTAAAATCGATCTTCGGGCAGAACGGCAACTGGGGGTATTCGGATGTGATCGATCTGCTGTTCCAGGAACGGGGTGTCGAAGTTTGTCGTTTTATCTGTGATAAAATGTACAAATTCTTTGTGAGCCCATCGGTAGATGCCCTCATTACCATGGATATTATCGAACCGTTGGCCCAGACGATGATGGCCAATAATTATGAACTGGTCCCTGTGCTGAAACAATTGTTCAAAAGTGAACACTTCTTCGACGACAGGGCCATTGGCGTGGTAATCAAGAGTCCGTTCGACACCATTTTCGGTTTTGTGAAAGAGACTGAATTCTTCTATGACGACAGCATCATGGAATCCTTTCTTTACTATTCCGGTCTGATGGGACAGGAGATCTTCGATCCACCCGATGTTTCAGGTTGGCAAAGAGATGAGGAATGGATCAATACCTCAACGTTAACGGGTCGATGGGAACTCATGCAGCTGTATGTTACTTTTCTCTTCGGAAATGGATACGAACTCACCCTTACCGACCTGGCCAAGGATCTTACCAATAACAGCAATGACCCCGAGTTTATCACCCAGGTGCTTGTAGATCATTTTGTTCCGAAGCAGTTGTACACACTCACCGATTACGACATCGCCACGGATATCTTCAAATGGGACGTTCCGCAAAACTATTACGACACCGGACAGTGGAACCTCGACTGGTCCACGGCGCCCTACCAGGTGGTATTACTGCTGAATCATATTGCCCGAATGCCTGAATTCCAATTAAAATAACCTGCTATGTGTGATCATCATAAATTTCAGAAGAAAAATTCGCCCAAAAAAGATAAGAACGTGCACGACCAGGAGCACGTGGAATGGAGCCGAAGATCGTTCATCCAGGCGCTCGGACTTGCAGGTGGCGGGAGCATCATGCTGGGGAATGCAGCAGTAACAGCTGCCAAACCCTCACCTTTATCAATAGCGCTTGCCGAAAGCGAGACAGACCGGGTGATGGTGATCATCAGGCTGAAAGGAGGAAATGACGGCCTGAATACCATAGTGCCCGTATACGATTACGCCACCTATGCAAATCTAAGGCCTACAATTCGTCATCAACAAAGTGAACTCATCAACCTGGATGCCGATTTCGCAATTCCGAACTATATGAGTGAACTCGAAGCCATGTGGGGTAACGGACAGATGAAAGTGGTACATGGTGTGGGTTACCCCGAACAGAACCTGTCTCATTTCAGGTCGTCCGACATCTGGGCCTCGGCCGCCGATACGATCTTTGAACCCACAGGCTGGTGGGGGCGATATTACGAATACCTCTACCCGGATTACCTGATCAATCCGCCCGAAATGCCCCCGGCAATACAGATCGGCAGTATTGGTAACCTGGTGTTCGAAGGCGAAGAAACAAACTACGCATTCTCTGTGGCAAACCCGCAACAACTGGAGAATGTAGCGCAGAACGGCCAGATCCACGACCTGCTTGACCTGCCGGATTGCGTATACGGGGACAAGCTGTTCTTTATGCGTTCCACCACGAATACGACCTTCACCTATGCGGGGGTGATCCATGATGCGTATATCAACTCCTCAAACCAGGCCTCCTACAGTGACGAAGACCTGGCAAGCCAGATGGCCATCGTTGCCAGGATGATCAAAGGCGGACTTGGAACCAAGGTATATATGGTAACACTTGACGGTTTCGACACCCACGCGAATCAACCCGACGAACACCGCGCCTTGCTCGAGGATCTCTCCGCCACTTTAGAGGATTTCTACACCGATCTTGGGGCCGCAGGAATGGAAAATGATGTGCTGTGTATGACGATTTCGGAATTTGGTAGAAGGCCCTACGAGAACGGATCCACAGGTACGGACCACGGAGCGGCCTCACCGGTAATGCTATTCGGTCCGGCGCTCAACGGAAACGGGTTCGTGGGAGATCACCCGGATCTTCTCACCTGGGACAATAATGACAACCTGATCCCGTCCACGGATTTCAGGCAGGTGTATTCCAGTGTGCTCACGAACTGGTTCTGCCTCGACCCATCGGTGATCGATCTCATCTTGCTGAACGAGAATTACGACAACCTGGACCTCGGATTGGAGTGCGATATATTATCAAACACGGATTTCCGAGATGTCTCGGCCTTTGTTCATGCTCCTGTTTACCGGAACAATTCTGTGTATATCGAAATGCGCCTGAAACATACGAGCCATGTGGATCTCAAACTATACGACATCATGGGCAAGGAGATTGCCACGCTCAAAAACGAAATGCTATTTCCGGGAGTTCACACCGTGGACGTACGAACTGCGGTAGGATCGAGACTAAGTTTCGGACAGTATATCTACCGGATCGCTATGGGCGGACAATTCTACAGTAAATCGCTGATGATATCCTGACGCGAGACATAATTTATACTGAAAAGTCTTCCCATTACGGAAGACTTTTCTTTTTTGCATATCCCCTTTCCGAAGATAAAATCGCTATTTTTGTGCCTGTTTACGCGTTATAGTTCGAAATTCCTATGAGTAGCCAAAACCCGAAACGATATACTATCACGGCGGCTTTGCCGTATACCAACGGACCTGTTCATATTGGCCACCTGGCGGGGGTGTATGTCCCAGCCGATATCTACGCCCGGTACCAAAGGATAAAAGGAAAAGACGTACTATTTGTTTGCGGAAGTGATGAGCACGGGGTTCCTATCACGTTAAAGGCCAAAAAGGAAAGGATCACTCCCCAGCAGGTGGTGGACAAATACCACGAGATCATTAAGCGATCCTTCTCGGATTTTGGGATCTCCTTCGACAATTACTCACGTACTTCGGCAAAGATCCATCATGAGACTGCTTCGGAATTCTTCAGAAAACTTTATGACGAAGGGAAATTCGTCGAGGAGGTTACCGAACAACTGTACGACGAGGAGGCCGGCCAATTCCTTGCCGATCGATTTGTAGTGGGAACCTGCCCGAAATGCGGATATGACGAGAGTTACGGCGATCAATGTGAGAACTGCGGAACTTCACATAACGCAACGGACCTGATCAACCCGCGGAGTGCCATTTCAGGAAGTAAGCCGGTCACCAAAGAGACCAGGCACTGGTTTCTGCCTCTTGACCAATACGAAGGCTGGCTTAAGGAATGGATACTCGAAGAACATAAAAAGGACTGGAAGACCAATGTTTACGGTCAGTGTAAGTCCTGGATAGACGACGGGTTACGTCCCAGGGCCGTTACTCGCGACCTGGATTGGGGGATCCCCGTTCCGGTTGAAGGTGCTGAAGGAAAAGTCCTTTATGTCTGGTTCGATGCCCCAATTGGATATATTTCTTCCACACGGGAGTGGGCAGAACGGGAAGGAAAGGACTGGGAGCCTTACTGGAAAGACGAGGAGAGTAAACTGCTCCATTTCATTGGAAAGGACAATATCGTTTTTCACTGTATCATTTTCCCTTCCATGCTAAAGGCCGAGGGAAGTTATATCTTACCAGATAATGTGCCTGCCAATGAATTTCTCAACCTGGAAGGCAACAAAATATCAACGAGTAAGAACTGGGCGGTTTGGCTTCACGAATACCTTGAGGAATTCCCTGGTCAGCAGGACGTGCTGAGATATGTTCTAACCGCCAATGCCCCGGAGACCAAGGACAACGACTTTACCTGGGCCGATTTCCAGGCACGGAATAACAACGAATTGGTTGCTATTTTCGGGAATTTCATTAACCGTGTGGTTGTCCTTACGAACAAATATTACGAAGGGCAGGTGCCAAAGCCCGGAGCGTTTTCAGAAGAGGATCAAAACACCTTACAAGAACTTCAGGCGGCCCCCGAGGTGATCGAGAGTTCCATCGAGCGCTATCGCTTCAGGGAAGCACAGACGAAATTGATGGATGTAGCACGCCTGGGGAACAAATACCTGGCCGACGAAGAACCCTGGAAGACGATCAAGACCGACGAGGAACGTACAAGGACCATTATGTACACGGCACTTCAGATAGCAGCCGCACTTTCTGTCCTGTGTGAGCCTTTCCTACCACACACGGCAACCAAACTTAGAGGGATTCTAAATGTGAGTTCGAGTGATTCGCAGCAAGCGAATCGTATCGAGAACTCATGGAAGGACATTTCAGAAAAAGAGGAGCTTATCCCTGCAGGGCATCGGATCGGTACCTCCGAATTACTTTTCAGTAAAATAGAAGACGGCCAGATACAACACCAACTTGATAAACTTGAGGCCAGTAAAAAAGCAAATGAAACTATGAACGCAGCCGTTGAACCTCAGAAAGACACTATATCCTTTGAAGATTTCACGAAACTCGATATGCGGGTGGGAACGATCATTTCTGCGGAAAAAATGCCGAAAACTAAGAAATTGCTTGTGTTGAAGGTAGACACCGGTATCGACACCCGAACCATTGTTTCAGGGATCGCTGAAAGCTTTTCTGCTGAAGAAGTGGTTGGAAAACGAGTGACTGTTTTAGTGAACCTCGCTCCAAGGCCGCTACGAGGGGTGGAGAGCGAAGGGATGATCCTTATGACTGAAACCCCGGATGGAAAACTGGTCTTTGTGAATCCGGACGATGATGTACCCAACGGGGCGAGCATAAGTTAAATGCTCAAAATCGCCTGGCACCCTATCTATAAACATCCCTTGCCCGAAGGGCATCGATTCCCAATGGAAAAATACGACCTACTGCCCAGGCAATTGCTGCATGAAGGAACCAGCACCCCAGATAATTTCTTCGAACCCGATGTAGCCCCGAATGCATTTGTGTCGCTGGCACACACCGAACAATACATTTCAGACCTCAACAATCTTGCACTGGACAGGGCAGCTATTCGCAAGCTCGGTTTCCCTTTGTCGGCCGAACTCGTCGAACGCGAGTACCGCATCACCAAGGGTACCATGGACGGTTGTGAATACGCTCTCAAATATGGCATCGCCATGAATATCGCAGGCGGGACTCACCACGCCTACACCGATCACGGGGAAGCATTTTGTCTCTTCAATGACCAGGCGGTTGCCGCGCGATACCTTCAGCAGAAAAAACTGGCAAAGAAAATATTGATCGTGGACCTCGACGTCCACCAGGGGAACGGGACAGCCGAGATCTTCGCGGGAGACGATTCGGTGTTCACATTTTCCATGCACGGAGCCAAGAATTATCCCTTCAGAAAGGAAAGCAGTGACCTGGACATTGCCCTGCCCGATGGAACCGGTGATGAAATCTACCTCAAGACACTGAAGGAAACCCTGCCCGGACTTATTGATGACGTTTCCCCGGATTTCATATTCTACCTAAGTGGGGTGGATATATTGGCCACCGACAAATTAGGCCGGCTCGGATGTACCATTGAAGGTTGTAAGGAGCGGGATCGATTTGTACTGCAAAGCTGCAAAGATCTTGGGCTTCCAGTTCAGGTTAGCATGGGTGGAGGGTATTCGGAGGATATAAGGATCATCGTGGATGCCCATTCCAACACCTACAGGTTAGCCACGGAGATCTATTTCTAACTAACCTCGCTCTTGATCGTCTTTGTTCTTATCCTCCTTTCGAGGTTGCATCTTCCGTATGAGGTAGATGAACCCAAAAATAAAATGAAGGAGGACGATCCCTCCGATCACATACATCCATGTATTGGAATCTCTCATACGTTGTGTATTTCAGAATAACAAAAATATAACCTCGATTTAATCATAAAATTGACAATGGTCATTCCCCCTGTTCAATAATAAACGGTAATTTGCATTCTCTTAAAACAATACCCATGAGAATAGTAACTGCCGAGGAGGCCGTATCCATAGTGAAGAGTAATGACAGAGTCTTCTTCCAGGGAGCGGCAATGACCCCTAACCTACTGATCGACAAACTTTGTGAACGACACGAAGAACTTGAAAATGTCGAGATCATACAGATCCACAC
Organism: Bacteroidia bacterium; assembly: GCA_030431695.1. GTDB lineage: Bacteria > Bacteroidota > Bacteroidia > Flavobacteriales > Flavobacteriaceae > Pukyongia. The sequence goes on from JAUIIU010000006.1 coordinate 14,069, forward strand.
CGAAGGTGAGGCCAAATATATGCATGAGCCCTATGACAAAGCCTTTAATGTTTTCAGCTTTTTTGTAGGATCGAACGTACGTAAAGGTGTAAATACGAATAAGGGCGATTATATCCCGATCTTCCTTTCCGAGATACATTTACTTTTCAAACGAAATATCATCCCACTTGATGTGGCCTTCATCCAGGTTTCGCCTCCTGATATTCACGGGTTCTGCTCCCTGGGAGTATCGGTAGACATTTCACTTCCCGCCCTGGACCAGGCCAAAAAGGTGGTCGCACTCGTGAATCCGCAGGTACCAAGGACCCACGGTGACGGGATCATTCACATCAATAGGATAGATTATGGAGTACATATCGACAAACCCATACACTATGCGCCTTACGGGGAGCCTTCTGAGGTTGAGATGCAGATCGGTCGCCACGTCGCTGAACTTGTAGAAGATGGTGCCACCCTGCAAATGGGAATCGGTAATATCCCCAACGCGGTTTTGAGCAACCTTACCAATCACAAGCGCCTGGGAATTGACACCGAGATGTTCAGTGACGGTATACTACCGTTGATCGAACTGGGTGTGATCACCGGGGAAGAAAAGAGAATCAAGCAGGGCAAGATCGTTACCTGCTTCTCTATGGGCTCACAGCGGTTGTACGACTTTGTGGACGACAATCCATCGGTTCACTTCAAGGCTGCATCCTACACCAACGATACTCACAGGATCCGCCTCCAACCCAAAGTGACGGCCATCAACAGTGCAATTGAGATCGACTTCACAGGCCAGATCTGTGCCGATACAATTGGTCCTTACCAGTATTCAGGGGTGGGAGGACAAATGGACTTTATCCGCGGTGCTTCCCTTTCCGAAGGAGGTAAACCCATCATCGCCATGCCATCGTCCACCAAGAAAGGTGTGTCCAAGATCGTTCCTTATTTGAAAGAAGGTGCCGGGGTTACTACAACCCGGGCCCACGTACACTACGTGGCTACGGAGTACGGAGTCGTGAACCTATTCGGGAAGAGCCTGAAGCAGCGGGCCAAAGCCCTGATCTCCATTGCTCACCCTGATCACAGGGAACATTTGGACAGGGAGATGTTCGAACGTTTCAAACTATAAAAAGCGCCGGGAAATTCCCGGCGCTCCTCAGACATTACCTAAAGGGTATTGATCATAAAAGGTTATTTAGTCGGTCCCTCAACCAGTTATTGTTTTTTGCTACTGGTTTGGGGGTTTCCTTTGTTTTAGATTCCTCCTTTCGTTTTTTGTTATTCACATATTCACGTTTTTTGGAAACCCTGCTAATAACCTCATCTACATAGTAGATAAATTCACTATTCATCGCGAATTGTTTTGCTTCCTTCAAAGTATCTTCAGCTTCAGAGAATCGCCCGGTAGCTTCGTAAAGCATCCCCTGGGCCAATTCCATTCCCGCCATATCGATACCTTTTACGGTCTTTGCAAAGTCGATCAATTTTTGCGCTTCATCGAAATCCTCGTAGTTTACGAGCAAGCGGATGAAGTCTGGGTAGATCTCTGGTGCATCCGGCCTGCTAGCCACGGCACGTTCGAAGTAGTCTTTGGCCACTTCATAATCTCCTAATTGTTCAACCTGAATCTTCGCCATCAGACACAAAGCCTTTGGGTTGTCCGGCTCAAAGGACAATGCATATTGCAAAGATTCCATTGCCTGAGCAAGTTCGTAAGGATAGGCATCCAATGCTCTCAATAAATAGATGTTTTGTGTGTAAGTTTCCATTACGGTTCAATTTATTAATTCGTGTTTTGTTCTATCGACCGTCCCGGAATCAATACCACGTAGGCATAAAAAAATCCGAAACAGTCAGGTGTGCTTCGGATCTTTCATAGAAGTGTATTTTTAGATACTATTCAGAATACCGAAGCCAGGTCATGGATAGTGTTTCATATCCTAAACTGTGTTTACTTGTTTGATCCATAAAACTCATAGCTTCTAAAATTTAAATTTGTATTTATTCCTGCATTTCGCTTTGTTCGAATTGCGGTGCAAAGATGACAACTTTTTTCTTTTTTCCAAACAAATATTAATAATTATTTTATTGATAATCAATGTGTTATGTTTAATTTAGGCAATAATCAGCTGCTCCGCTGATCGCGGAAATTTGGAATAATTTTCAAGGCATTCTGCCTTAGTAGTTTACCCTCCAAATGACCCTGCCTTTATATTTCGTTTACAATTTCATTCTGCATTAAAAAAATTCAAAAAAAAACGCCCGAATAGTTCGGACGCTGTCAAAATATATGTTTTTAGAGTATATCTATCTCCTCAATTTTGTACATAACGTCCTGCATCGCCCCGATCCATCTTCGATCGCGCGATAGAATAACTGACTCATCAGCCATGTCGGTTTATGTACAAATATTCTGTTCATAGTGCTGCAAAAATAAGTGAAATGTTGATTCTCACAAGTCATTTCAGAAAAAAGAAACGCTTACGTAAAAGTACGTAAGATCATTCCACTATTTAATTGTTACCTTTAAAATCAACTAACCAAGCCGCATAGCGAACATGCACTTTCATAAACTTCTGACCATCCGGATTGATCATTCCTACTTTGAAGAGGGAATTTCTCCTGACTTCGAATTATTGCCATCCCAGGATACTTCAACCCTTCTGAGGAGCAACAAGATCTTGATGAGGAAGGACAGAAATCAATTCAACTTCTATGCCGAATCAAGTGAACAGGACAGTTTTGATATGGTTGTGGAACTGGCCGGTTTGGGATTATTGCAATTTCATTTAGTAAATAACGATCCCCTGTTCACAACTTATACATCCGAAATACCGATAAACAACCATGGGATTTTTCACATAAGGAACAACTCGGATACTCATTTGCTCGACATGGAATTCGGGCCGGTGAACCGCGAAATCAGGGTAAATGAAGTTGGTGTGCTGATGCTGGACATGGATATCGTGATAGATCAAAACGAACCTGAACTGATACTTGTCCTTTCCTTCACCTCTCGGGAACCTTTGTGGGAATATCAATTCGTTATTCCGGAATCGAGAAACATGGAAGTGAGTAGAATGCGAATTGAAGGTATAGGGAACGAAAATTACGTTGGCCCTGTTGAGGGCACACTCATGGAAACACAGAAAACCCTGGTAATGACCACAGACAGGCCTGTGGCCCTCTCGCAAAACCTACACAAATACCCAATCCTGAAGTTGAACTATATCGATACTGTAACCAATGTGTCCAAGGAATTGGAATTGAAGCTTCCAAACCCTTCGCCGGAATCCATTCGGACTGTATCAAGAGATGGCGTTTTAACCCCCTTTCTGGTAACATCCATTATTTATGTCTGATACAATGAAAACACCAGGCGTCTACATCCAGGAGATAAATGCATTTCCCAATTCCGTAGTGCCGGTTCCCACTTCCGTACCGGTATTCATAGGTCATACTGAACAGGCGGTAGATGTTAATGGTAATGACGTATCGAACAAACCTGTCCTCATCCAGTCGTTACCGGAGTACAAAAATGTGTTCGGTGAAAACTTCCCGGCCAATGTGTTCGGTATACAAGCGGATCCGTCATCTTCGGACTACACCACGATGGATGGCACTAACTATTCCATCGTCCTGAATTCGGATCGCTACAGGATGCCCGAAGCATTGCGTTTCTTTTTTCTGAATGGCGGCAGCAATTGCTATGTTTTAAGTGTCGGCGATTTTATAACTCCATTCAGTAAAACGAGGTTTACGGATGCCATAGACTCGATCGGGACCGAAGCGGACATTAGTCTGCTTGTTATTCCTGAAGCCGTCGAACTGGAAGGCCAGGACAGCTATGATGTGCTGAGCTATATGATCCAGCATTGTGGGGAGACCATGAATAAGTTTGCCATACTCGATGTGCCTGAAGGGTATGAAGACCTTTTCTCTTCACCTAACTGTATTGAGGAATTCAGGAACAACGTGGGTGCTGTCCTACCTGAACACAAAAGCTATGCCGCAGCCTACTACCCCTGGCTGGCTACCTCTATTTACCAAGCTTCCGATGTTTCGTTCAGGAACATTTCGGCGGAATTCTATGTTAAACTTGCAGATATCATTCAAAACGAGCTAACTTCCGGAGGAGTACCACTCGATGATGTGCAGTCCCAGTTGTTGTCCTGCTTCAGAAATAATGGCGCTAGTGATGATGGAAACTTCACCCTGGAACAGGCGGATGCAACTTTTCGGACCCTCAGCCAGGAATACAAAATCATTCTTGATAGCATTAAAAAGAAGCTGAACCTCATCCCGCCATCCGCAGCTATGGCAGGAATCTATGCGGCAGTAGATTCGGACAGGGGAGTTTGGAAAGCGCCGGCGAATGTTGCGGTTCAGAGTGTGATCTCTCCGGCGGTTGATATTACTCATGATATGCAGGAAGACCTGAATGTCCCCTTAGGTGGAAAATCCATTTGTGCTATTCGTACCTTTTCAGGTATGGGCAACCTGGTGTGGGGAGCCAGGACTCTGGACGGAAACTCGCTGGATTTCCGCTATATCAACGTGCGGCGCACCCTGATCTTCCTGGAACAATCTATAAAGAATGCTCTGAATTCCTATGTTTTTAGCACCAACGATGCCAGCACCTGGAAATCGATCGAGATGATGATCTCGAATTTCCTGGACCAAGTCTGGCGTCAGGGAGGACTTGTGGGATCGAAGCCAGAGGAAGCGTATTCCGTTAGTGTGGGACTTGGAAGTACGATGACTTCCGACGACATCATGAACGGCATACTTAGAGTTCATGTGGGTGTTGCGGCGTCTCACCCGGCAGAATTTATCATAATAACACTTCAGCAACAAATGCAAACTTCATAATACAATAAAACTATGGCAGACGACGGATCACAACAAGGCAGCACATGGCCTATATCAAAGTTTTTCTTCAAAGTAAATCTTGGGTCTCAGGATAACACAGTATCCTTCCAGGAAGTTTCAGGGTTGGACACCGAAACACAGCCCATCGAATATCGTCACGGTGACAACAAGGTGTTTTCAACGATAAAAATGCCGGGCATCACGAAGACAGGAAACGTAACCTTGAAAAAGGGGATCTTCGTTAATGACAATAATTTCTGGAAGTGGTATGACGCGATTAAGATGAACACCATCAAAAGAGAAACGGTTACTATCCAACTTCTGGATGAAACGGGTAGTCCTGTGATGACCTGGACCCTGGCAAATGCCTGGCCGACCAAGATATCTGGCACCGATTTGAAGTCGGATGCCAATGAAGTAGCCATTGAGACCCTGGAATTGGCTCATGAAGGACTAACAATCGCTAATGGTTAAGAATTATGGCAAATAAGTATCCCCCGGTAGCGTTTTATTTCAAGTTGAGCTTCAATGGACTCAACGGATCTGTGGATGCTTCTTTCAAAGAGGTATCGGGAATCACTATGGAGATGGACACTGAAGAAATCTCGGAAGGTGGAAATAACAGTTTTAAGCATAGAGTTCCCACATCAGTAAAGTTCTCTAACCTGGTTGTGAAACGAGGGCTGGTCCCAAAAGAATCGCCTTTGGTTGACTGGTGTAATAAAACATTGGGGAGCAGTCTTTCGGAGTACATAGACGCTAAGAACATTGTGCTAAGCCTTCTCGATGAGAATGGTGATCCACTTAAATCCTGGAGCTTTACAAATGCCTGGCCTGTAAAATGGTCTGTTGCCGATCTAAACTCTATGAACAACGAGGTACTGATCGAGACTATTGAATTCGCATATAGTTATTTTGAGGAAGTTACTATTTCGGGAGGATCAGGGGACGCGGACGATGCGTTGTTTGGAAATTTATTTGACTAGTCATGGATCCTCTTTTCATTAACAACAGTGGATTGATTATACTCTCACCATACCTGGGAGTACTTTTTGAGCGTTGCGAACTCATGAGCGATGGAATGTTTAAAGACAGTAATGCCGAACATAGAGCGATTCAATTATTGGATTATGCTGCTACCGGACAAACCAATGCCAGTGAACACCAACTCGTACTTCAGAAGATACTTTGCGGCATTCCGGTCCAACATCCCGTGGATATCTCAGTACCGATAAGTGATGATCAAAAGGCCATCGTGGACGATCTGCTTGTGGCCATCACCCAGCAATGGCCGGGATTGGAAAATTCAACCATTGATTCGTTGCGGGTTTCTTTCCTGATCAGGGATGGGAAGTTGGAAGAGACAGAGGAGAGCATACATTTAAGGGTAGAACAAAAGGGGTTTGACGTATTGCTGGATCGAATTCCCTGGAACATCGGTATCATAAAATTAAGTTGGATGCCCGAACTATTGAAAGTTGAATGGAGATAATGAAAGCAAAAAGCCCCCCGGTGTGGGAGGCTTGATAAGGAAAATGAGCAAAGCCTATTTCCCGAGCAATAAAAGTTCGTTACAGAGAACTTCTGTGGTATATCGCTTGTTCCCGTCCTTGTCTTCGTAGGATCGGTTGGTGAGCTTGCCTTCGACGGCGATCTCTTTGCCTTTGGTTACATAGTTTTCCACTACGTTCACCAGTCCGCCACGTACGATCACGTTGTGCCAGTAGGTGCGTTCCACTTTTTCGCCGTTCTTGTCTTTGTAGCTGTCGTCCGTGGCTATGGAGAATTTTGCCATTTTGTTGCCATCATCGAAGGTCATGATCTCAGGGTCTTGTCCTAGTCTTCCAATCAACTGTACTTTGTTTCTAAGTGCGTTCATAATAATTTAAATTTTAAGGTTTAACAATTGATACTATCGAACATCTTTTATTCGACAGGGCAAACATAGCACGGTCTTTTGGGTTTATTCGGTTGTGAAATATTTACTTTCGTTTATAGTCGTTTGTAAACGTTTACACGAGGTTATAACGCCTAATATAGGGGCACTTAATGCTTAATATCCGGGGGGCATGGGCTGTAGTCTCATATTCTCCCCAGTATGATTTTACTTATCTTTATTCGGACTTTGTACGCATGCTTAAACCAAAATTCAATGAAAAGAGTAATTATCTTTCTTATTTCAATACAATTCTCCCTGTGCATTTTTGCACAGGATAGGATCGATTATTTAATCACTTTCGATCATGTAGCCCTGTCTGTGCAAGATGTTGACAAATCGGCTACTTTTTACCAAAACGTTCTTAACCTTAGTGAAATTACAAACAAATCCAAAACTGATGGAATTAGATGGTTTTCACTAGGTGAAAAAAAAGAACTGCACCTAATCTCAACAATTCACGATAGTATAGTTCTAAATAAAGCGGTACATTTTGCAGTCTCTATTTCTGAGTTTGATTTGTTTATTCAAAATCTAAAAGCAACGAATATTACTTTTTCCGATTGGTCCGGAAATCTTAACAAAGTAACTGTTCGTGCTGATGGTATTAAACAGGTTTATATTCAAGATCCTGATGGATATTGGATAGAAATTAACAGTGTTAAACAAAACGTTGATTAAAGGCCAGCGTACAACAATAGCTCTAAATAAACGCCAAGGGTTTAAGCTAAAATCACTAACTTTTCACTTACATTAATCTCACGGCGAATCCGGCATTCCCGCAACAGCACTTTTGGGTGCGAAAAGCTACCCAAAAAGCGCTGGCTAAGCGCGTCGATCTGCCTGCCCTCCTCTGGCGGGTAAACAGGCAGGCAGGATTCATATCCGTGGACGATGTGCTTCATTATAACCAGCCATTAACCAATGATAAAATTCTTTAGAAAAATTAGACAAAACTTACTAATGGAAAATAAAACTGGAAAGTATATTAAGTATGCATTTGGGGAAATTATACTTGTTGTCATTGGAATTTTGATTGCGCTACAAATAAATAATTGGAATGAAAATAGAAAATTAAGACAAAGAGAAGTTGGGTATTTAATTAACTTAAAATCTGATTTAATTAAAGAACGAGAAAGTAATATTAAATATAGATTACATCGACTGGAGCAAGCTAAAAATGCATCCTTCTTATTAAACCTAGAATCACAACCTGAAACTATGGAAGATGCTTTAGATTTTACTATTAAATTTGATCAAGTAACGTTTTGGGTAGCTTATGTTCGGAGTAATAATACCTTTAAGGAACTCATTAGTTCTGGCAACTTATCATTAATCTCAAACGATTCAATAAAAAATTCTTTGTTTGACATAGATAAGGCATTTTCTCAAGGTGAAATTCTTGAAAATCATATGAGGCGAGAATACGAACATTATTTATATGACGAGGAATTAAAAAACACCTCTTTTGGAAATTTTTATGATTTTACCGAACCCACAAATATTTTTAAGAGAAAAGAAATAATAGATATTCCTGATACATTGCAAAAACAAGTAATTAATGATGTAGCGTATATTTATAATAGCCAAACAATAAATAATGGATTAAAGCTTGCTATGAGTAATAACAATATTTTGGCTAGAGGTCACGAAAAAATTGGAGAACAAATTGAAGCTCTAATTAAGCTAATTGATAAAGACATTGAAAAATAACAACAGTTTATAACTAATAAGATTCCGGCTTTCTCGGGAAATGGAATATGATAAAATTCTTTAGACGAATACGTTATAACCTTATGAGTGAAAATAAAACAGGCAAATATTTAAAATACGCCATTGGAGAAATATTATTAGTTGTCATTGGAATTCTAATCGCTCTACAAATAAATAACTTGAATGAAGAAAGAAAGTTAAGAAACAATGAACAAATACTATTACATCAATTAAAGCAAGAGTTTGAATCTAATCTCTCACAACTAAATCAGAAAATTGAAATGCGAGAGATAATGATAAAATCAGCCAAGAAACTACTAAACATGGTTGATAACCACGATGCAATGGTTCCTGACAGCATCGGTCATTTCCTCAGTTTCACTCGTATGAATCCAACATTCGATCCAATTAGAAATGATTTAACAGCTGGCGACAAGCTATCTTTAATTAATGATAAAAAACTAAAATCTTTACTAACCAATTGGGAGAGTAATGCAAAGCAACTTGATGAATCTGAAGCGCAATGGCTAAAATGCCTTGATAATTATTATAGACCGCTTATATATGAACATAACTTAGTACGAGACATGTTTGAGCTGAATTATAGAAGTGGTTCAATGAGTTTAATGACATTGACAAATAATATAGATGCAGCTACTACTAACAAATCAATTGACACTAACAAATTTGTCAAATTATTGAATGATCCAAGACTTGAATCCCACTTAGCTTGGACAGTTGGAATTAATATTTTTGGAAATCAAGAGTCCAAAACTTTGAAAAATCATATACTGGAAATCCTAAATACATTAACGCAGCAAATAAAATAACGAAAGCACAACAGTGGCTATATATCAACACCAGGGTTTTGAGCTGAAATCACTGACTTTTCCCGTAAATTAATCTCACGGCAAATCCGACATTCCCGCAGCAGCACTTTTGGGTACCAAAAGCTACCCAAAACCGCTGGCCAAGCGTGTCTACCTGCCGGCCCTCCTCGGGCGGGTAAACAGGCAGGCAGGATTCATGACCACGGACTTTGACTATAATTTAAGAACCGATAACCTATAAAATTTTGATAGTAAAAAAATTAGAGAATATAGATTTTGATACAATCGTTGCTTGCTTTTTAAAATCTTTTGAGAATTACTTTGTTAAAGTACCCACAGACAAAAATTATTATAAAAACAGATGGGAATTGGCAAAGGTTGATTATGCTCTTTCCTATGGAATGTTTGATGGAGAAATATTGGTTGGATTTATTATTAATGCCATTGATAATCGAAATGGAAAAAAAATAGCATTTAATACTGCTACCGGTGTAATTCCTGATTACAGAGGAAAAAGAATTGTTAGATCAATCTACGATTTTGCAATACCGGATCTAAAACTTAATGGGGTTGCGAAATGTTCATTAGAGGTAATCATTGAAAATAGTAAGGCAATAAAAACGTACCAGGGCATTGGATTTGACATCTGTAAAGAATTTCAATGTTTCAGCGGAGAAATTAATTTAAACTCAAATGAAAAAATTGAGTTGAATAGAGTTGACTACAATACTTTTGATTGGAATAAAATGCCAAATCAAGAGCTATACTCCTGGGATTTTAATTCAGAAGTAATTAAAAACGGAGATTATGAATACTATCAAATTATAAAAGACAATTCGGTCGAATCTTATTTTGTTGTAAATCCGAAGAATGAATATTTAGCTCAATTTGAGATTTTAGAAACGAGTGATGGGTGTTGGAATAGATTATTTAGAGGAATAAAGGAAGTTTCAAATTCAATAAAAATTATAAATGTTGATACAAGATTGAAGCAGAAAATAGATTTTATCAATTCAATTGGATTATCGAATACTGTTAATCAATATGAAATGGAAATGAATATATAAATGGTAGCCAACATTGAATAAAGCGACAACAGGCTTGATTCTTCACCTACCGCTTTTAGCCGAACCGATGTGTCATATACTTTCTAAGTCCGTTAAAACCAAACCATAGATGAAGATTTTACTCTTAACATTATTGAGCTTTCTGACTTTTTCCTGTAATTCACAACAGAAGAAAACTATTGAGCATGAAAATCCAACGGAACAAGAAAGTCCCTCACAAATCGGACAGTATGTTGGTGTATTTCAAGACTCCAAAGGAAATCTGTGGTTACAAACATTGGAAAAAGGAGTGGCGAAATATGACGGTAATGAATTGGTTTACCTAACCACCAGGGATGGACTGCCAAGTAATCGAATAGTCGATATCATCGAGGACAGGTCGGGGAATTTATGGTTCGGGACAGGCGCCGGAATATCAAAGTATGACGGAAATACCTTCAGGAACTATTCTGAAAAAGATGGACTCTGTAGCGATATGATAAGCAACCTGCTAATCGACAGCAACGAAAAGTTTTGGATTGGAACCTGGGGTGGCGTTTGTACGTTTGACGGAACTGAATTCGAGAATTTCCCGATTCCCTACCCCGAGGTAACCACCCAGATCAATCCAGACACCAAAGATTGGATAACCGCAATAACAGAAGATTCCAAAGGGCATATTTGGTTTGGACGAGACGGTTATGGAGCGAGTAAGTACAATGGTAGTTCATTCGTCCACCTTACCACCGAAAAGGGCCTGAACTCAAACAATGTCCAATCCATAGTAGAAGACAAGGAGGGAAATATATGGATTGGAACGAGAGTGGCGGAGAAGGACAATTCCGATCCTGATAAACGATTCGGCCAAGGAGGATTAAATAAATATGACGGTGATAAATTCGTTCATTTCCCTGGGATTGACGGACTGAGTGAAAACGATGTTTACGCATTGAATATAGACTACTCAAACGATCTATGGATAAGCACAATTGGCAATGGTGTATACAAATACACAAATAACGAGTTCATAAATTATGACGTCCCTGTTCCGATAATGGATATTCTGAAAGATATAAATGGTATCATTTGGCTGGGATGTGCCGGCGGGCTATACAAGATTGACAAAAACGGTAGAACAGTAAATGTCACGACCAACGGACCTTGGGATTAAAAGGTGAAAGATATTATATTGGGAAAAACCCAATAACTCCCTTCGATTAAGCTAATCAGCTATCACCCTGTTGTTTACCTGAAAGATTCAATTTGGATTGAATTACTGCCTTCAACAGCAAGAAGGGTAAAATAATAATAACCGAACCCCACAGGTTACTCGGTGTAAAGGTTTCCGGGAAGTTTCTCACTACGAAAAACATTAGTGCCGCACCCACAATTATGGAAATATGAAGTATAATCATATTGGGCGTGAAAGTACCAAAGCTTACCCTGATTGGCCGTTGGGACCTGTGAAGTAATACGCGTTCAATGGCGACAAATACCAGGTTGATATTGAAATAAATATTCTGAAAAAACAGAATGCTCATATTCATCAGTATAAGTTCCTGGTTGTTCCAGTTCGCCATAAACCCGAAGAAGACAACGATAAATACGAAGTAAATACCCATCTGTATCACCGAACTAAAGACCGAAGCATTTTTCCCACTTCCGAGTACAGCATTCTTATTCTTCCTGAAAAAGATCCCGTCCATGAGAATTCTGATGAGTTCATTCCACCAAAAAAAGTAGATGATATAAAAAACGGTGGTTTTTCCACTCCAGACAGAAAGTGCTGTAAGTAGAAGGAAGACCAAATAATCCCATTGGTAATAATACTTCAGATGCCGGTTGATCATGGATCGTATTTGATTCATCCCGTGAACTCTTTTGCTGAATAACAAATGCTTTGGCGATATTACTTCTTTTTATTCACATGCTGAAAAAGATTTGCATCTCATCTCACATGATCCCGTCCTTCTTTGGTGAGCCAACAATACAATTCTGAAGAACAGTTATTATCATTCGATAGATTTGAACACTGTCTTCCTCGCTGTCCGAATCCTAGTTCGACCCCTCCCAAGTCTCAAAAAAATGTATCTTTAACTGCGCGCTATTACCGCGAACCTCCCGGGGTGCTTCTGCTTCTATTGGAAGGTTGCTTGCCAGGGGTCAGAAGGATTCGTTATCGGACATTAACAAACAGAAAGGAATATAAATCATTGGAAGAATCAGAAACAAAACAGAATCCGGCGTTCTTGGATTACGTCTACAAACTTAACGAAGGCAAAGAGCTCATGGAGGCTCTCAAACTAAGTCTGAAGGAAATCGACAATCTCGATATTGATCAATTCAACAGGATCGGGTTGCGAACCTATCAAAAAGGCAAATGGACCATACACAAAATTATACAACATCTCATAGATTGGGAGAGGATCTGGTGCTTCAGGGCGATACTGTTTGCCCGTGGAGAAGGAACCATCCCGGTTGCACATGACCAGGAGATCATGGGAGAAAACTCAAATGCGGATGAACTGCCCATTGAACAACTGGTGAATGAACTTCACATAGTGCGCCAGTCAACAATTGCCATGTTCGGATCCTTCAGCAGAAAAATACTTGAAACGAACTGTAAATTCTTCGAATACGAAATGCCGCTCCATGCGATAGGGTTTACGATTACCGCCCATCAAATTCATCATTTTAATATAATTGATGAGCGATATTTTGCTTTGGACAAATAAACGATTCACAAATCACAAATCAGCTGGTGAATATTGAACTCAAAAATTGAAATTACCTTATTCTTCCTTTTTGGAGCCGTCTTTTTCCTGGTAGTCGGTAAGCTACTCGTAAATCTGTTAAAGAAATTTCATCAGAAGCACAACTCAAAGAACTACGAGAAATTGTCAGGTGTCTTTAAAATATTTGACGTTTTCAACAAGCTAGCTGCAATATTTTGTTTGATATATATTATCATGATATGGACCCGTATGGTAAATATTCCATCCGAATGAATTTTTGAAAAGTAAAAATAGATCGGTTGTGAATATATTTTCTGAATGTAGGCAAACACATTCAATCCGGCATATAAATGAAATACCCTTACATTTGAGACAATAACTTCCTTAAAACAGTGGACTCAAATTTCAGAATAAGAAAAGTTGCTAAAGACGACCTTCCTCTGATCTTTCAAATGGAAGAAGAAGCTTTCAAACCGAAGCACTATCCGTTGTTCGTTCTCAGGCAATTATTCGACATCGCACCGGAACTCTTTCTGGTGGCGGTCGATGAGCTTGACGATATAAAAGGCTATTGTTTCGGCGGAATCAACCAGGAGGAAGGAATTGGCTGGATTTTCGCCCTGGCAGTAGCAAAACAGGAGCAAAAGAAAAGGATAGGCGAACGCCTGACACTGGAGTTGCTGGGTTTTTTCAGAAATAAAAACATCAATTCCGTTCAGCTTACAACCACTACCGATAACGATCCTGCCATTCGATTATATGAAAAAGTTGGGTTTAGAATAGTTACTGAAACTAAGGATTACTATTTCGACAATTCACCTCGAGTTGTTATGAAACTGGAAATGGAATCACAAAACAGAGAGGATCTGAACTGATCAAAAACTGAAGTAAAATGAACGCATCACCCACACCGAGGAAATTTGCCATACTGGCCGGAGTCAGCTATCTGGTTATCTTTTTCGCGGCTATTTACGCCAATTTCGTTGTTCTGGAAGCCTTGCTGAATGACCCACTTGATACTGTAAACAATCACCATATGTCGGTTCGTCTCGGCATACTGGCCTTCCTGCTAACCGTCGTTTTCGATGTGGTCGTTGCCTGGGCTTTGTACCAGATGTACAAGGAACACCACCTGTCCGGCCTTAGCGCTTATTTCCGACTCATGCACGCGGTGATCATGGGTGTCGCCATATACGTTCTACCCGAGGTTCTTATATCAGACAGCAGTGAACAGATCCTCGCCCTGGTGAATCGTTTTAACATAATCTGGCTCATCGGTCTGTTCTTCTTCGGAATTCACCTCATCCTGCTCGGTAGGATCCTGGGTAAACCAAAAGTGATCGCCGTATTCCTCGCAATTGCAGGAGTAATGTACATGATCGATACCATTGCTCATTTCGTACAACCTAATTACAATGATCATGCTGATATCTTCCTGGCTGTGGTGGCAGTTTGCAGTATTGTTGGCGAACTGTCATTCACAATATGGTTACTTATTAAGGGTGGTAAGAATGTTGCTCCAGCTAAAAAGTAAATCCTTTCCAGCCATTAGCACTCACTCATAATTCGTAACTTTATTAAGTAAATGAACTTCAAGTTCATTGAACGCAACCATATTTCTTTGAAACCCAAAACGAATTATACAAAAAGTGGCGATTTCAATATTGCGTATCAGGTTATCGGTAACGGGCCGGTAGACATTATATATATTCCCGGTTGGGTTTCGAATATTGATATGATGTGGGCCGAACCCAGGCTAGCTGCTTTTTTAACCAGGCTCACTTTCTTTGCAAGACTCATATTATTCGACAAACGAGGTACTGGGCTTTCGGATAGGACAGATGAGTTTTCCACCCTGGAAGAGCGTCTGGATGATATCATTGCGGTGATGAACGCCACCGCATCAGAAAAAGCATTTTTGTTCAGTCATTCCGAAGGGGGTTCGGTTAGCCTTTTATTCTCCATGAAATACCCCGAACGCACCCTGGGTGTAATAGGATTTGGCATATTCGCCAAACGAAGATATTCCAAAGATTATCCCTGGGCTCCTACAGATGAAGAACGCGAGGTTTCCAATAAATTGATCGAAGACAATTGGGCCCACGGCGACCTGGATGAACTTCGGGACCTTGTTCCTTCCCTGGCTCATGACAACAGTTTTATGGAATGGCTGGCAAGTTACCTGCGTTCCGGTGCCAGTCCGAAAGCAGCTTTGTTGCTACACAAACAATGTACAGTAATCGACGTTACCGATATCCTTGGGTCTATCCGGGTGCCAACACTTCTGCTTTTCAGAAAAGAAGATTACGAGATCAAGGTTGAAGAAGGCAGGTATATCGCAGATCGCGTTCCTAACTCAAAACTGGTAGAATTTGAAGGCCGGGATCATCTTTTCTGGACGGGTGACACCTATCCTGTTCTAGCCGAAATTGAAGAGTTTGTAACCGGAATACGCCCCAATAGGGAACAATTCCAAAGCGACACATCCAAAAGCAGCAAAACCGGAGTGGATATAGAATCTGTAATGTTGGAAAATTTTCTCTACAATTTGAAAGTGGAGGAATTCGCCAAAATGTGCGGAAAAAGCCTCTCTGCCTTCAAGCGGGATTTCAAAGCTAAGTTCAATACAACACCTTCCAGATGGATCAAATGCCAACGCCTCGAACACGCCAGGAGGTTATTGGTAGAGAGCGATCTCAATATCAACCAGGTCTGTTATGACAGCGGATTTATAAACTCCTCTCACTTCATTAAATCCTTCAAAGAAAAATATAAGCTCCCACCACATCAGTATCGTGCCAGGCATCTTTTACCTTAACTGAAATGGGTTTTGGACGTTTTAGAATATTTTTTGGGCGATTTTGAAAGTCTTGCCAGTTTGTTTATACTGAATTTTACACTGTTCAACTAAATAAATTACAATTATGAAAACTCGACTATTATTTACTCTTATCATGTTGACGGGTGTTTTTATTTCTGAAACCAATGCCCAGGCCGACTTGATCAACGATGAATTCCCGGAAGCCAAACAAGAAGTGCTGGAAACCTTTGGCGCAATTGCCCAAAGTATAAAAGAAGGTGATATGGATGGGTTAATCGCCTTTCATGCATACGGCCCAAAATTCACCGAATTCAAAAACGGAGAGCCAAGGAATGGCAGCGCAGACAACGAAGCATTCGAAAGAAACACGTTTGGTGCTGTGACCGAAGTCGTCAAACTAGACGCTAAAGATCTTCAGATAGCAGTTTACGGAGATGTGGCCAATATGACATTTCACTCCGACTTCCACCTGAAGTTTGGTGAAGATCTCGTGGTAGTGAACAATCAAATATCACTGTTGTTCGTGAAGACAGATGACGGTTGGAAAATTGTTCATGAGCATCATTCACCTTTGAATAATGAAACAGGTAAATAGAATCCTCAGAACCTGGCGAGGCTGGACCTCCCCGGAGAACGCACCGGTTTACGAAAATATGCTTGTCAACGAAGTCTTCCCTGCCGTAAAGGAGAACGGGGTGGATGGACTGGAAAAAGTAAGTATCTCTACCCGTGAGAACAAAGATGAAGTTGAATTCTTTCTCGTTCTTCAATTCGATTCACTGGATTCGGTAAGGAAATTTGCCGGTGAAGATTACGAAAAGGCTTATATCCCCGACAATGCGAAAAGGGTATTATCCAGATTCGACCATACCGCCCTGCATTTTGATCTGAAGGAGGAATTATTTCTTTGAGCAAAAGCTTTAGCAAAACACTCGAACTTAATTCGTAATTTTAGTAGGTAAATCTATCCCAAATGGAGAAAGAGGCATCTGCATACATCCTTGGAACCGACAAACAGGAGTTGTTAAGACTGGGGATCCAGCACCAGGTTTGGGCCGAAGAAGCTCAGCAGGGTTGGAACTCGGCGGGTTTCCGCGAGGGACAGACCCTGCTCGATCTTGGTTGCGGGCCAGGTTTCTGCACCCAGGAGCTGGCGTTTATTACTGGTGAGTCCGGAAAAGTGATCGGGGTGGACAAGTCTGAAGGCTTCATAAATCACCTCCGCCGAACTTCAGAATTACATTATTTGAATATCGAAAGTATCTGTGCCGATTTCGACCAAATGGAACTTGATCCTAATTCACTCGACGGCATGTACTGTCGCTGGGCACTGGCATGGCTACCCAACCCGAGAGAGATCCTTCGTAAGGTGTATGAAGCTATGAAACCGGGAGGAAAGATGGTGATCCACGAATACTACGACTGGAGCACCTTGCAAACCCAGCCTGAGAAACTTAACCTGGCGATGGGAATCGCTGCCGCCTTGAAAAGTTTTAAGGATTCCGAAGGCGAGATCGATATAGGACGACAGCTACCCGAAGTTTTGCTGGCCATGGGTATGAAGATCCGAAGTGTTCGGCTCATGCCAAAATTGGCACAGCCAGATCAGTTTGTGTGGCAATGGCCCAAAACTTTCTTCTACAGCTATTTTCCAAGACTTACGGAAGCAGGCTTACTCGATCCGGCCATTGAAAAACTGGCTCTTTCAGAAATGGAAGAACTGGAGAAAATCCCGGGAGCAACACTTTGCACCCCGCTTATGGTAGAGGTAATTGCAGAAAAATAACGAGATGGAACAGGCAAAACAAATTCGCACGGTACGTATAATTCAGAAATCAGCAATGATCATCCTGCTTGTATTCAGCCTGCTTATCTTTGTTTTCGCCTTGTTGTCCGGCTCCGAGTCTTTTGGAGGAGGAGTTCCGGGGATTATCAAGAACAGTCCGAACAGCTTGCCTTGGCTGGTTATGCTGGTCCTTGTTTTCATCGCTTGGCGAAACCCTTTTTTCGGCGGGATACTGATCACCATTGCAGGGGCCATACTCACTTACTACTTCAATTTCAGGGGTGGAAACTTTTTCCTGCTCACCTTTATCATCTGCCTGTTGATCCTCTTCCTGGGCCTCGTAATCTGGATGTCGGAAAGCTATCTGAAAGCGCTTAAAAAATCCTGATGACTGTTCAGGAATGATTATTATCATTGTGTAGCCGCTGGGTTTGGGTAAATTTTGTGTGATCGTTGTTGATCATAACGAAATTGTAGAAACTCATGAGAATCCATTCCACTATTTTAGCCCTGTTCGTATTGTTATTGATCAGTTCTAACCAACTGTATTCCCAGGGATCTCCTGATTACAACGGAGGACTGAAGATCAAATTCGACGAAGAAGGAAATAAATACCTTCGCCTCATTTCATGGGTACAGGCTCAGGCAGTTTACAACGACAACGTCCCGGAAGACGCCAGCCACCTAAACTTCAATTTACGCAGGGCAAGGATACTAGCCTACGCACAGATCAATGAAAAATTCCTGATCCTGACACATATCGGACTCAACAACCTGAACGCGGAAAATTTAAGTCCGTTTGGTAAAGGCGACGATTCACAGGTGTTTCTCCACGGTGTTTGGGGGCAGTATAATATCGGGAACCACTCCATTGGTGGCGGCCTTCATTACTGGAATGGAATTTCGAGGCTGAATAACCACAGCACGTTGAACTTTCTTACTCTTGACAATAACAGGCAGTCCTGGGCGACTTTTGGCTTAACCGATCAGTTCGGAAGGCATATTGGATTCTATGGCAAAGGTAACTTCGGAAAACTGCAGTACCGGGTCGCTGTCAACGACGTCCTAAAAAACGGTGTTGACGACAGGGATCCTTCGGAAGTTGACGGCGCTGTCTACGCCGGGCGGAGACTGCTTGGTTCCGGGGATAGCGGATTCGCTTACGCCGGTTACTTCGATTTCAACTTTCTTGACCAGGAATCGAATCTGCTGCCCTTCAAAGTTGGCACCTACCTGGGAACCAGGAAAGTGTTCAATGTTGGGGCGGGTTTCTTCTATCATCCCAGCGGTTCTGTAGTTTTCAATTCCGATGGAATGCTGTCCGGGGAAGATGTCGCCATCTTCGCGATCGACGCGTTCTACGATGCTCCGATTGGGGAAAATGGAGCTGCTGTTACCGCCTATGCTACATACCAGTCGAACAACTATGGAAAAGATTATTTGTTCAATGTTTATGGAACCGGTGGGATGTTTTACACACATGCCGGCTACCTGTTTCAGGGAGATCCGAATAAGGCCAGGTTTCAACCCTTCATCTCATTTGCGTCCAATAGTTATGATGCAGTCTCGGATAATAGGAATATATTTGGGATTGGAGCCAATGCATTTTTCAGCGGTCACAATTCAAAACTGACCCTGGAATACAAAAATCAGAAATTCGGTGATGCTGAAAACTCAAGTGTGACGCTCCAGGCAATGATCTATCTGTAATAAATTCCCTTATGAGTTACTACCATATTAAACACCTCGAAGAGTACTTTCAAGTTTATCGTAAATCCGTTCGTGACCCCGAGATCTTCTGGGAAGAGATCGCCGAGGAGCACTTCCTGTGGCGCAAACGATGGGATAAGGTACTGAACTGGGACTTCAATAAACCGGAGGTCAAATGGTTTGAAGGTGCTCAACTCAATATTACAGAAAACTGTATCGACAGGCACCTGGCTGCCAAAGGTGATAAAACGGCCATCCTCTTCGAACCGAACGATCCAAATGAAGTGGCCGTACACATTACCTACAACGAACTTTACGAGCGGGTGAACCGATTCGCTAATGTACTGAAATCAAAAGGAATCGGGAAAGGTGACCGGGTTTGTATTTATCTCCCTATGATCCCCGAACTAGCTGTTGCGGTCCTTGCCTGTGCACGCATCGGAGCAATACATTCGGTGGTTTTCGCAGGTTTTTCCGCGACAGCTCTCTCTACCCGTATCAACGATGCCGAATGTAAAATGGTGATCACCAGTGATGGTTCATTCCGAGGTGCCAAGACGATCGACCTGAAGGGGATCGTGGATGAGGCCCTGGAGACATGCCCTTCCATAGAGACTGTACTCGTTGCGAAAAGGATCAATTCTGAAATAAACATGAAGGCCGATAGAGATGAGTGGCTGCAACCCTTACTGGACAAAGCCTCTCCGGAAGGTGAAGCCGAGATAATGAATGCCGAAGATCCCTTGTTCATATTGTACACCTCGGGATCTACGGGGCAACCTAAAGGAATGGTTCACACCACTGGTGGATATATGGTTTATACAGCTTACACCTTTAAAAATGTATTCCAATACAACGATGGGGACGTGTACTGGTGTACCGCCGATATCGGTTGGATCACAGGTCATAGCTACATCGTTTACGGTCCGCTGGCCAACGGTGCTACAACCGTGATGTTCGAAGGCGTTCCCACCTACCCTCACTGGGGACGATTCTGGCAGGTTATTGAAAAACACAAGGTAAATCAGTTCTACACTGCACCCACGGCGATACGTGCCTTGGCCAAGGAACCCTTATCCCATGTGGAGGGCCACGACCTGTCTTCCCTGAAAGTACTTGGGACTGTTGGTGAACCCATCAATGAAGAAGCCTGGCACTGGTATAACGACAATATTGGTAAGATGCGCAGCCCTATCGTCGACACCTGGTGGCAAACCGAAACCGGGGGAATTATGATCTCACCTATCCCTTTCGCAACACCTACGATCCCAACCTTCGCAACCCTGCCGATGCCTGGGATTCAACCCTGCCTGATGGACGAGAATGGGGAGGAGATCAAAGGCAACCCGGCCCAGGGCCGACTGTGTGTCAAATTCCCCTGGCCGTCCATGGCCAGGACGATCTGGGGTAACCACCAGCGATACAAAGAAACCTATTTCTCCGCCTACGATCAGAAGTATTTCACCGGGGACGGTGCTTTGAGGGACCAGACCGGCTACTATAGAATCACGGGGCGTGTTGATGATGTGATCATCGTTTCCGGGCATAACCTCGGAACCGCTCCGATAGAAGATGCTATTAACGAACACCAGGCCGTGGCCGAAAGTGCCATTGTAGGGTTCCCACACGATGTGAAAGGAAATGCGTTGTACGGTTATGTTATCCTGAAAGAAACCGGTGAAGATCGTAACCAGGAAAATTTACGTAAGGAGATCAACCAACTTATTACCGAACGTATCGGGCCTATCGCGAAACTCGATAAGATCCAGTTCACCAGCGGACTCCCGAAAACACGTAGCGGTAAGATCATGCGAAGAATCCTACGGAAGATCGCCTCGAAAGATACCTCAAACCTTGGGGATACCAGTACGCTGCTCAATCCCGAAGTTGTACAGGAGATCATGGACAACGTCCTATAGAACAACAACCGCCGGCTATATGTCCGGCGGTTTTTTAATCTGTATTTGACGATTACAACGGAATATTCCCGTGCTTTTTCTTGGGGATCTTCGATTTCTTTCCTTCCAGCATGGCGTAACCTTTAATGAGTTTACGCCGGGTTTCCTCAGGTAGGATCACTTCATCGATAAATCCGCGCCTAGCGGCTCTCCATGGATTGGCGAATTTATCTGCGTATTCCTGTTCTTTTTCCTTGAGTTTTTCGGCAGGATCGTCGGCTTCCTTGATCTCTTTTCTGAAGATAATCTCACTGGCTCCTTTGGCCCCCATCACCGCGATCTCGGCAGTTGGCCAGGCGAAATTCATATCGGCCCCGATGTGCTTCGAATTCATCACGTCGTAAGCGCCACCATAGGCTTTACGCGTAATGACAGTGATCCTAGGCACTGTAGCTTCGCTCAACGCATAGAGCAATTTCGCCCCGTGGATGATAATTCCGTTCCACTCCTGGTCGGTACCCGGAAGGAAGCCAGGAACATCGACCAACACCAGCAACGGGATATTGAAACAATCACAGAATCTCGTAAAGCGAGCTGCCTTTTTCGAACTGTCCACCCCGAGTACACCGGCAAGGAACATAGGGTTATTGGCTACAATACCAATACTGCGCCCGCCCAATCGTGCAAAACCTACAACAATGTTCTCGGCATAGTCCTTATGGATCTCAAAGAAAGAGTCCTCATCGATAATTCCGTTGATCACATCCCTCATATCGTAAGGTGTGGTCGTGCTTTCGGGAACGATCTTGGCCAATTTCGGCCGAAGTTCATTCCCCAGTTCGTAAGGAAGGGATCTCGGGGTTTCCTTGTTGCTCTGTGGAAGATAACTGAGCAGTGTTTTGATATCTGCAAGGCACTGAACGTCATTGGCCGCAGTAAGATGGGCCACCCCTGATTTCATGGAATGTGTACTTGCACCACCAAGTTCTTCTGAAGTTACCTCCTCGTTGGTAACGGTCTTTACTACGTTCGGACCAGTAACGAACATATAGCTCGTACCTTCAACCATCATGGTGAAATCGGTCATGGCCGGCGAATACACCGCACCACCGGCACATGGGCCCATGATGGCCGAGATCTGTGGGATCACCCCGGAAGCCATAACGTTTCGGTAAAATATATCTGCATAACCGCCCAAAGACCTTACACCTTCCTGTATCCTAGCCCCTCCGGAGTCATTGAGCCCGATTATCGGCGCACCCACCTTCATGGCCAGGTCCATCACCTTACAGATCTTTTCGGCATGTGTTTCCGACAAGGAACCGCCAAAAACAGTGAAATCCTGGGCAAATACATAGACCAACCTGCCGTCGATGGTACCGTATCCCGTAACCACGCCATCTCCGAAATATTGTTCTTTATCCATACCAAAATCCGTGGTGCGATGCGTAACCATGATCCCTATTTCCTCAAATGAATTATCGTCCAGCAGGTAGTGAATTCGCTCACGGGCAGTAAGCTTGTTTTTCTGATGTTGCTTGTCGATACGCGCTTGTCCGCCTCCCAAATGGGCTTGTTCAATTCGCTCGTTAAGTGCTTTGATTTTTGAATTCATGATTTAGGAGTTTGGTAGTCTGAGATTCTTTCGGTCTTTCAAATACTGTGTCAGCGCGACCAGTGCAGCCAGCCTTGTTTCATCTTCGGAAGTAGCCGTAAGTGCTTCTCCCGAAAAATAGTTCTTTACGAAATGCGTATCAAAATGCCCCGAACGGAATGCCGGGTGTTCGCATACGAACTTTCCGAAGGACAGTGTGGTTTCAACACCTTTGATCCTGTAATTGTTAATTGCGTGGATCATCTTATCCATGGCCTCTTCACGGTTCCTTCCGTAAGTGATCAGTTTGGAGAGCATGGGGTCGTAATAGATCGGCACATCCATACCCTGCTCAAAACCATTATCAACACGTATTCCTTCACCTTCGGGTAATTCGTAGGTAGAAAGTTTACCTACACTGGGGAGGAATTCATTCATGGGATCTTCAGCATAAACCCTTAATTCCAGGGCGTGTCCCTGTATCTCGAGATCTTCTTGCTGAATAGTCAGCTCCTCACCTCGTGCTACTTCAATTTGCAGTTGTACCAGGTCCACCCCGGTGATCAGTTCCGTGACCGGGTGTTCCACCTGTAGCCTGGTGTTCATTTCCAAAAAGTAGAAATTGTGGTCTGCGTCCAACAGGAATTCCACGGTACCGGCACCCACATAATCACAGGAACGTGCTACGTTCACAGCTGCAAGACCCATGGCTTCGCGCAATTCGGGCGACAATACCGATGACGGGGCTTCTTCGACCACTTTCTGGTGTCTTCGCTGAACACTACATTCCCTTTCGAAAAAATGGATGACGTTACCGTGTTTGTCGGCCATGACCTGTATCTCAATATGGCGCGGGGAGGTGACGTATTTCTCGATGAACACCGAACCATCCCCGAAAGCAGCCGTTGCTTCACTGATCGCCATCTTCATCTGTGATTCCAGGTCCTTATCATTCTCAACGATCCGCATTCCTTTTCCACCTCCACCGGCAGATGCTTTGATCAGGATAGGAAACCCGATCTCCTTTGCGATCTCCCTGGCCTGGCCAACGTCGGATATCGCCTCGTCGATACCCGGCACCATTGGAATATCGTAGGTTTTAACTGCTTCCTTAGCGGCAAGTTTACTACCCATGATCCGAATAGCCTTCGAGCCCGGTCCAATGAAGGTAATATTGTTCTTTTCAACTTCTTCGGCGAATTCGGCATTTTCACTCAGGAAACCATAGCCCGGGTGAATTCCGTCCACACCAAGACGCCTGGCTTCCTCGATGATTCGTGATCCCTTCAGGTACGATTCCGCAGAGGGCGGAGGTCCGATGCATACGGCTTCATCCGCAAAGCGTACATGCGGTGCGTTTCGGTCTGCTTCCGAATAAACGGCCACAGTCTTTATACCCATGTTCTTTGCCGTTCTCATTACGCGAATTGCGATTTCTCCCCTGTTGGCAACTAGGATTTTCTTCATATCAAAAAGCTTATGCTTCAAATTCAATTAATAATTGTCCTTTATCAATGGCATCACCTACGGCGATATGAATAGTGCGGATGATCCCGTCTCGCGGTGAAAGTATACTGTTCTCCATCTTCATCGCGCTGAGCACCAGTAGTCCATCGCCTTCCTTCACCTCATCACCTGCAGCAACCTGGATCTCCAGTATCAGGCCGGGCATCGGTGCTTCCAGTGAATTGACCTGTTTCCCATGACTGATACTTAACCCCATTTTATTGATCAACTCATCTACTTCATCCAGAAGTACGACCTCATAGGCTGTGCCTTCAATGGTGATCTCGTAAGTCTTTTTCTCACGATCTCCCGAGACTACGACTGCGGTAATTGATTTGTCATTATGGACAATATGATAGGTTTCTTCTGAAGTGGAGATGATATCCAGTTTGGATAATTCCTCGATATTAACTTCTACCTGGGAAGCCTTGTTAACCGAAGCTTTGTATGAAGTACTCATGGTTGGACAAAATTTTTTGGTGGCGTAAAGATACGTATTGCTAATTGGCTATCAATGATGAAAATCATAGTTACAATTTCGTAATATTCGGGCAACAGCCGTTCGATCTTCACATTAAAATAGTATTTTTAGGATAATAAGAACCGCTATGAAATTCACCAAAGAAGAACGTTTCAATACACAAGTACTTTCCCGCTACCAGATATACAACAGTATATTCATGACGCTGCCGTTTGATGCCATCACCAGAACCGGGGTGTTGTTGCCACTCTTCCAGGAAATGTGCGACAAAGGCTTCAGGGAAGGTAAAAACCCCACGGAGATCGTGGCTGCTTTCTTCGAGCAGTTCACGGATCATCCTACGGAACAGGAACAGATCAATCTGATGTTTCGATTCATCCAGTATATCGAAAGACAGGTTGTGCTTTTCGATGCTATCGAAGATGCCGCTTTTACAACCATCAACAATATGGATGGTATCGGTACTTTACGGAATAGCAAGGAAGAGGCCCAAGACAAGAACAAAATGGAAGAACTCAAGGATTACCTGAGGGATTTCAAGATTCGGCCGGTCCTCACCGCCCACCCTACACAATTCTATCCCGGATCGGTGCTGGGCATCATCACAGACCTTGCGCATGCGATCGAGGAGACCAACCTGGAGATGATCAAGAAACTGCTCGCTCAGTTAGGGAAAACGCCGTTCTTCAAAAAACAGAAACCAACTCCCTACGACGAAGCCGTCCGCCTGATCTGGTATCTCGAAAATGTGTTCTACCATTCCGCCAGTGATATTTTCAACTATATTCGGAATCATATTTTCGAAGGGGATGAGATAGGTAACCAGGTCATCCAACTCGGATTCTGGCCAGGGGGCGACCGCGATGGCAATCCGTTCGTTACAACCGAGACCACCCTGAAAGTGGCCAGTCGTTTGCGTTCCACCATCCTGAAAAACTATTACCGTGACCTTCGGGCAATCAGGCGCAGGCTCACATTTGAAGGCGTTGAAGTTCCGGTTCAAAAGCTGGAAGCAGAAGTTTATGCGAATATCTCGCTCCCGTCCGACAAGATCACCCTCTCGGCCGAAACACTTTTGGAGCAATTACGAGAGGTTCGGGCAATCCTTGTGAGCGACCACCAGTCGCTGTTCGTAGAGATGGTGGACGACCTCATCAACAAGATCACACTCTTCGGAATGTATTTCGCTACACTCGATATCCGCCAGGATTCCAGGATACATTCGGCAGTGCTGAAGGAAATTATGAAACAGTTTCCCGATCTCCTTCCGAAGGAATACACGCCTGCTTCAGAAAAAGAAAAAATCGACATCCTGTCTTCGCTTAACGGTTCCATTTCAGAGGAAAACCTCACCGACGAGCAGGCCTCCAAAACAATTGGTTCAATGCGGGCGATGAAGGAAATTCAGCAAAGCAACGGTGAGGCGGGTTGTAACCGGTATATCATCAGCAATAACCAGACTGCCGTCAATGTGATGGAAGTATTCGCCATGATCCGGTTGTGTGACTGGGACGAACCTACCGTGGATATTGTGCCGCTTTTTGAGACCGTGGACGACCTACGGGCAGCGGCAGATGTTATGGAACAACTTTACTCCAACCCGGTCTATGCAGCACACCTGGAAAGACGGCAAAAGAAGCAATCAATCATGCTTGGTTTCAGTGATGGTACCAAGGATGGAGGGTATCTCATGGCAAACTGGAGCATTTTCACTGCCAAAGAACGACTTACCGAGATCTCCAGGAAATACGGTATTCGCGTGATCTTCTTTGATGGCCGTGGAGGCCCCCCGGCTCGAGGTGGTGGAAAAACACATCAGTTCTACGCCTCCCTGGGTCCAACCATTGAACGGGAAGAGGTGCAGCTCACCATACAGGGGCAAACCATCAGCTCGAATTTTGGCACGCCTGAAAGCTGTCAGTACAATATGGAGCAGTTGTTGAGTTCCGGGATAACCAACGCGGTGTTTACTGATGAGAAAGCGATGACGAACGAAGAAAGAGAAACCATGACTAAACTGGCCGAACTGAGCTACCAGGCCTATTCCGAATTCAAAGCGCATCCCAAATTCCTGCCCTATCTGGAACAGATGAGTACGCTGAGGTACTACGCCCGAACAAATATTGGCAGCAGGCCTTCCAAACGCGGCAAGAGCAGTGAACTGGTGTTCAGTGACCTGAGGGCGATCCCCTTCGTGGGAAGCTGGAGCCAGTTAAAACAAAACGTTCCCGGTTTTTATGGTGTAGGGCAAGCTATTCAGCAATTAAAGGACAGGGGTGAATTCGACAAGGTGAAATCGCTGTACGACAATTCGCTGTTTTTCAGGACCCTGCTTGAAAACAGCATGATGAGCCTTACCAAATCTTTCTTCCCACTTACAGCCTATATGAAAAACGATCCTGAGTTTGGCACCTTCTGGAGCCTGATCCACTCTGAATATACCCGAACCCGGGAATTGTTACTCGAACTCACGGGTTATCGCGAACTGATGGAAGACAGCAAAGCCATGCGGGCTTCGATCGCCGTTCGCGAGCAGACCGTACTTCCTTTGTTAACGATTCAGCAATACGCATTGCGGGAGATACAGGAACTGCGTTCCGGGGGAGCCTCGGAAAAGGATCTTGAAGTTTGGGAGAAAATGGTGACCAGGAGTTTATTCGGAAATATCAACGCCAGCAGGAACAGTGCGTAAAAGAGCCATGGCAGTGAGGCTTCGGCATAACCAATACCTTGAAATCAATACGTAAAAATGGACCTTTAGAACGTCATCGTGGCCGCAACTATCAGGTTGGTTCCCGGGGCGGTGATCCCAGAAGAATACTGCCTGTATCGCTGGTTTGTGATATTCTCCAATATCGCGTTCAGGGTGATGGCGTTTGTAATTTCATATTGCCCCCCGATATTCAGGGTGTACCATTCGGGTGAATACGGGTTTCCGTTTTCGTCTTTGGCATAGAGAAAGTCGTTACTTACCTGTGAAGGTGCAAGGTCCTCGAAATCGAATTGACCGTTATATTCCGCATAAGCATCAAGTTTCAACTTCCCTTTTTTCCAGATCAGGTGTGAATTACCAAACTGAGGAGCTGCATGACGAATAGGATTGGTGTTACCCGAATCGTCTTCCTCAAAACCATCGGTTATACTGTATTGTGACGTTAGCTGAAGTGATTCTGTGAAATTTACTTCCATGCCGGCCTCAAATCCATACACTTCGGCTTTTGCGGCATTCTGAATCGCCTGGACATTGCTCAATTCGCCCTGGTAGATGATCTCGGTTTGCCCATCCAGGTCATAATCGCGTCTCACCAGGGCATCTTTAAGTTGAGTTATATATCCTGCCAGTTCAAGTTTTAAGTAATCGTCAAAATTAAGATTTACTCCCAGTTCATAGTTGTAGGCGTATTCCGCTTCAAGCTCGGGGTTGGGAACCACCACACTTCCGGGTTCGCTGTCGAATATCTTACCTACGTCATCTACATTTGGAGCCCTGAATGCCGTCCCGAAATTAAGCTTCCACCCAAGTATTTCACTGGCCTGCCAAGCAAAACCCGCGCTCCCTGTGAACGCGCCGGTGTTGATATCGGCTTCGGTGAATGGAAAGTCGTAGTACGGCCCTTCGAATGATGCATCGAGCAACACGTGATTATAACGCAATCCTCCCTGGAATGAGAGGTCTTTGGCGAGTTTCAGTTGAAGACTTCCGTAGGCGGCCATACTTTGCCAGGTGGAACCATCGGGATAGCGGGAGACATCTCCCATCGAGTTCCCAGTGATGATATTGGTTTGTTTTCCTTCGGAATTCACCATGTTATACACATATTCGAGTCCGTAGAAAACCGTGGCCTTGTTCAGTTTCTTCGTAAAATCGAGTCCTGCGGAATAGGCATCGACCTTTTCACTGGTCTCGAATAAAATGTCTTCACCGAAATCCCTGTCGTTCCTGCTTTCCGCGAACTGCTGATAACTGAGAGTAAGCAGTGATTCATCGTACAGGTTGCTCCTGGAGGTATGATTTATCTGAAGGTTTCCACTAAGCCATTCCTGCGGGCCATAGTACCATTCGGCAGATCGTAAATTCCCGTCTCTGAGTCGATACAGACGGTCGTATCTCGGATAGTCGCTCGTAGTGGTGTAGAATAGCCCCAGCTCGAAATCCCAATCAGATTCCGGCATGAAGCGAATTTTTTGCATGGCATTGATCTGATCGTAGCCTGTTGGCACCTGTACCCTGGGATCCGGGTTATCGACTACCACATCTTCCCCGTTGATCCGGTCCACATACTGTGGGCGCAGATAATCGTCCGGTCCGTTCTTACCCATCTTCAGGTCGTCGAAATCGCTGTAGGAGACCGAGGTAAGGAAGGCCCATTGCTTCATCCCCAGGTTTAGTTCGACATGCCCTGTTTTTTCTGAATTCGCCGTCGCATATCTTCCGGTGACCTGTCCGGAAACATCCATACCCTCCTTGAGCGAGAATTTTGGATCCTTGGTATAGAAATTCATAACTCCACCTACTGCATCACTACCATACACCACCGAACCGGGCCCGAGGATGACTTCGGAACGATCGATGGAAAAAGGATCTATGGAGATCACATTCTGAACGTTCCCACCCCTGAAGATCGCCGTATTAAATCGTATACCGTCCACGGTAATCAGCAGCCTGTTCGTGCTGAAACCCCTGATGAGCGGACTACCACCACCTAACTGGCTTTTCTGTACATATACCTGCCCGCTGGACTCAAGAAGATCTGCGGCAGTTTGCGGGTTGGTAAATGCCACATCGTAAGACGTTAGGGTAGAGATCTGTTGAGGGATATCCTTGCGCTGTTGCCCGAATTTAGATACAGAAACCACCACTTCATCCAGCTGACTGGCATCCGGTTGAAGATAGACCTTTCCTCCGGTCGCAATTATCTCACTTTTTAGTTCGGAAAAGTTGAGATACGAAATGGACTGAAAAGTAATTCGTTCATCCTCGTCAAATTTCGAGATGTCCACAATTCCTTCAAAATCGGCTACGGTAGTTTTTGAGGCGTCATCATTGTAAACTGCAACACCACCTATCGGGCGCTGGGTATCTCGGTCTAAAACCCGAATTTGCTGGGCTGACAATGACACGAAAACAAAAAGGAAGGCAAGCGGCAGGTAGTTCTTTAAGATCAATTGAATAGCTGATTTAATACCAAAACGGATTTCGGATTCTTATAAGCCTGCAAATGTAATTTATAATACATCAACAGCAAATTCAATACCTCCGAGCGCGTTTTTTTGGTCAGTTTAACTCGGGATATTGCATCAAAATCTATGCCGAAAAACGACTTCAAAGCTTCAACATGCGGGCCTTCTGCAGAGGTCTTCCCTCCAGGTATATCTTCGAAATAACCCTCTTCGAGATTGAAATAATTCTTGTCAATGGTGGATTCATCCGGATAAAATCCAAGAAAGGAAGTGAGCTTCAATAGAAAAAGAATGTGGAAATTGGAAACGGAATCGCTGGAGTCGAGCCAATTAAGTGATTCCTGCAGGAATTGGAACAAGGGCGGGTTAGCTTCTTCCTCCCTTATCGACATCCGAAGCATTTCAGCCAGGAACATAACTATCGAACTCTTCACGACATCCGTATGAAGACTGTGGCAGGCTGCTGAAAGCTTCACTTCATTTATACGTTCAAGGGTGCCTTTATCCTTGTGTGTGGCGGTGAGTTCAAGCTGAGTGAGGAGCTGGAAATAGGATGCCCGCAGTTTTCCCTTCCTGGATTTAAGCACATTTCGAAGCAGGTAGCTCTTCAGCCCCGACGATTCCGTGAAACAACTCACGATAAGGTCGGCTTCGGCATACTTTACTGTGGAAATAACAATGGCTTTGGTAGTGACTACCATCAGCGGACGATCATTATTTTATGTACTTTGGTTTCCAGGGCGTCTTCAGTAGTGATCAGGACCAGGTAAACTCCCGATGCTACTTTATAACGACCAAAGGCGGTTGTGTCCCATTGCACACTTCCTCCCTGGCTGGTCTCTTCAAACACGAGATTACCTTCCAGGTCTGTGATCTTGACGTTGGCCTTTGCCGTAAGGCCGTCTATGGTCACATTTCCTGCAAAGCCCGGCCGCACAGGATTCGGAAAAGAGTAAACGTCCTCCAGGTTTTCCCGAGGTGCGGTGGAACTCCCGTTGTAGGCCACCAGGCCGTTCACCGTGGCGAAATACACCACCCCGGTAAAAGGATCTATAGCGATATCCTGGACATTGTCCGAAGGTAAAGGAGAATTATCCTTGGTAAACCTCAGCAAGGTCTCCTGCCCGTTGGAAGACAGATAAAATACTCCCGAGGTTGC
The DNA here is from genome assembly GCA_030431695.1 of Bacteroidia bacterium. Lineage (GTDB taxonomy): Bacteria > Bacteroidota > Bacteroidia > Flavobacteriales > Flavobacteriaceae > Pukyongia. The sequence continues at coordinate 45,322 of JAUIIU010000006.1, forward strand.
CGTAGAGATCCATTTGTTGTTGGAACCGTCCACTTCGATATCGGTAACGGATAGCTGGAACAACAATTCCTGCGGAACACCATCTTCGAGTATGATGATCGGTTGTGAATCTATATCGGCTCCTTCATCGAAGAACCCGCCTACGTTGAACAATACGCGCAAACCCTTGATACTACCTATCCACAGGCGATTCTGGTTATCGAATTCAATTGCTCTTATGTTATTATCCGCCAGGTTACCCGTTCCAATTCCTTCAGTGATCACATTCAAATCACCGTTGGAAGGGTTATATCCTACAAGTCCGCCCTGGTTATACCCAAAGAACACATATCCTTCCCGGCTGATCCTCAATTCACCCAATGCACCGGAATTTGCGGCATTTGGGATGATATCGGTGATATCGTTCTTTTGAAAAGACAGGCTGGGAGTAACTCGTATCAGGCCCTCGGCCTCACGGCTTTGTGTGATCCAAAGATTTCCTTCCCTGTCGTAATCGGCGCCGTAAAGTCTTACGTCGGTTTGTTCCGGGTTGATGGAATTGAGCGAACTGTTGGTATCGTCGTATCGTCGTATCGGCTGACCGTCCACGATCTGCAAGAGACCTTTGTTATGAGAGGTCATAAACACCCTGGAAGGATCCTGGGGATCGATGGCAACATTTACTATATCATTGGTCTCGAAGATCTCTTCGAATTCAAAGTTCATCCAGCTCTCCTCCTTGAAATGACTGATCCCTTTATTTGTCAAGGGAAAAGGGTTGAAATCCACATCCACCTCCCCGAAAGCCACCCAGATCTCACCTGGAGCAACGTCTATGGAGTAGGGCCTGTTGTCGATAGGCCCGTCCGGCAATATTTGTTGTGGCTGATTGCTTCCGAAAGGAATAGCGAAAAGCCCGTCGGTTTCCGTTCCGAAGTAAAAAGTATTATTGTGGGTATAACCCGACTGCCCGACAAGTTCGAAACCCGGGAAACTCTGAACCGAAGCCTCAAGGATGAATCCTTCGGAAAACGCCTCAATAGAAGCCGTTGTTGTAATCGTAAGCAGGTCGCCCTGGACGCCAAAATCCACTACCTGGTTGCTAAAATCGGTTACAGGGACAAAACCGGCACTCCCGACGTATTCAGACAAGCGGCTGTCTGTTCTCATCGCGTATACCTCTTCCCCCAGGGCCTGTACTCCGATCCAGTTCACACCTCCGTTGAAGGTGGTCCACTCCTCGTAGTTTATCAGGTTGGTATTATCTACCAGGGCTCTTCGAATACCGCCTTCGGTGGAGGAAGCAAAAATAAACTCCCCACTCACCGTGGTTTGCGAAATATTGATCTGCGTGCCCAGGTCGCCTATAAAGTATGAATCCCCGAATTCAAGGCGCTCAAGGTCGTAGACCGATATTCCGAAATCCGTGGCTATATAAAGTTTTCCGTTGTATTCGTTGAAATGGTTGATCCTCTTCCTGTTGGGTGGAATTGTAGGTTTTTCCAGTATATCCACCACCTTCAAAATATCCTCGTTATCCTCCAGTACTATTTCAATAAGACCATTCTCATAGCCGATCACCAGTAGATTGAAGTTATCACTGTAGTACATTGACGAAATGAACTCACCCGCAAGCCCATTTACCGAAGTCAGAGTCTCTATCTCCTGAGTACTGAGATCATAAGAGAAAACAGCGTTTTCCGCCCCGGCATAGATCTTGTCGTTCCCCTGGGAAATATCCTTTATTGAAACATAGGAAAAGTAGCCGGTCCACTCATTCTCAAAATTCTGGGCCATGGAAAGGCCGTGAATACAGAGCAGGAGGATGGTGACGAGTAGCCTCATTCAGAAATTGTTTGTTTATATAAACACGCTAAAATAGCATTTATTGCTGGATAGAAATGAAAAAAGGCTGCCTTTGAAGGCAACCTTTTTATTTTTCTGAAAAGTGGATTAAACCACTCCCTGGGCAAGCATTGCATCGGCGATCTTTACGAATCCGGCAATGTTGGCACCTTTGACGTAGTCTACATGTCCTTCGCCGTCCTTACCGTACTTAACACACGCGGCGTGAATATCGTTCATGATACCGTGCAGTTTAGCATCAACTTCTTCCGAAGTCCAGCTGAGACGCAGTGAGTTTTGTGACATCTCAAGTCCTGAGGTCGCAACACCTCCTGCATTCGAAGCCTTACCGGGAGAATAAAGGATCCTTGCATTCTGGAATACCTCGATGGCTTCCGGTGTAGAAGGCATGTTCGCTCCTTCGGCTACACACATACATCCGTTATTAACGAGAGTCTGTGCTTCTTCTTTATTAAGCTCATTCTGAGTTGCACACGGAAGTGCCACATCACAGGTAGTTCCCCATGGGCGTGCACCTTCGGTATATACTGCAGAAGGGTATTTTGCCACGTATTCCTTGATTCGGCCGCGTTTCACATTCTTCAGCTCCATAACAAAAGCGAGCTTTTCTTTTGTAAGCCCTTCTTCATCATAGATGAATCCTCCGGAATCCGAGAGTGTTACAACTTTTCCTCCGAATTCCATGGCTTTTTCAGCTGCGAACTGGGCTACGTTACCCGAACCGGAAATAACAACTGTCTTTCCTTTGAAGCTCTGCCCCTTGGTTTCCAGCATACTCTGTGCGAAATACACTGTACCGTAACCTGTAGCCTCGGGACGGATAAGTGATCCCCCGTATTCAAGCCCTTTACCGGTTAATACCCCGGTAAATTCATTTCTTAGACGTTTGTACTGCCCGAAAAGGAATCCGATCTCACGACCTCCAACCCCGATATCGCCAGCCGGCACGTCCGTATCCGGCCCGATATGGCGTTGTAGTTCAGACATGAAGCTCTGGCAGAAGCGCATAACTTCTGAATCACTCTTTCCTTTCGGGTTGAAATCGCTACCACCTTTTCCACCACCCATCGGCAAGGTTGTAAGACTGTTCTTAAACACCTGCTCGAAGCCAAGAAATTTCAAAATGCTCAAATTCACACTTGGGTGAAAGCGAAGTCCACCTTTGTATGGTCCGATCGCAGAATTGAACTCAACCCTGTAACCACGGTTAACCTGGGTCTTACCAGCGTCGTCCTGCCATGGAACCCGGAACATGATAACTCTTTCCGGCTCTGCCATACGTTCAAGTAGCATTTTGTCCTGATACTTTTCATTCGACTCAATAAAGGGAATTACTGCCTCAGCAACTTCCGTAACCGCCTGAATAAACTCAGGTTCGTTCGGGTTTTTACTTTCAACGTAATCGATGAAATCTTTTATACTTTGTTTCACGGGTATAAAAATTTAAGTTTAAAAATGGTTGTCAAATTGTGGGCTGCGAAATGCGGTTTCAAAGGTGCAATTTTCGTACTCTGAAAACGTTTTCGTAACGCGGAGCAAATATAAGTTATCTGCAATAAAGGGAAAGTGATTTTTGTCAAATAACCTAAAAATAACCTTTAAATTTCGATGTTACATATGTTTTTATATATTTGTTACGTCTCAATCTAAACCAGAATATGATGAATGCCAGATCATTGCTATTGGTGTTTCTCCTCCTAGCCCTGTCAAAACAGGAGCTTTACAGCCAGCTGGGCTTCTCCCATGAAATAGGGGTGATTACAGGTCCTGTAGCGTTCTATTCCGATTTCGGACAACGAAACGATTTTGATACCAACAAAGGGAATGTCGGCATTGGCGTGGGTCTCATCCATTACATCAATTTCTCTTACAGAGCCGATTGTAACTGCTATACGCGGGATGTGTATTTTAACGACCACTTCAAGATCAGGAATGAGATTGATTATCACGTTACCAGTTTCGATCACTTCGGTGAGTGGGTAGACCCTGATAAAACCAGTGAGACCGCGGATCAACTGCGTGCCATGAAGGGAAAAAGCCGGGTTTTTGATATAGGAACCCAACTTGAGTACTTTCCGCTGAGTATCCGTGATTTTGCCGCAGGAGGTTATAAAATAGCGCCTTTCGGAGCGGTAGGTGTACACTGGGTAAGCTTCGACCCTGAGGTTTACTCGGAACTAGGTCCACTGAACACTTCCGTAACAACCCCATTCCCAAAATATCGCGACGCTTTTCAACAGGAAGGCGACAGCACCTGGTCCATTGTGATGAGTGTTGGAATACGTTATAAGCTTTCACCACTCAGTGACCTCATGCTAGACAGTAGGTGGCAGTATTATTTCAGTAACTGGGTAGATGGTCTCAATCCTTCGGAAGAGAACAACGGAGGCTTCCCGGTTCCGGAGAACAAAGCCAACGACTGGATCTACTGGTTAAATATTGGCTACATCTATTACATTGAATAGTTTATGAAAAGCTAACAAAAACCCCGGATGGAATCATCCGGGGTTTTTTGTTTTTTATGGTCAGATCAATTTCCGATCGCCTGTTCCAGATCGGCGATCAGGTCGTCAACGTCCTCAATTCCTACGCTAAGACGGATCAGCGCATCAACAACCCCTGTTTTTTCTCTTTCTTCCTTCGGAATACTCGCATGCGTCATACTGGCCGGATGACCTGCCAGACTCTCCACGCCACCTAAACTTTCCGCCAGGGTGAATATTTTCAGGTTTTCCACTATGCGGATGGCCTCATCGTAGTTATTACCTATGGTGACAAAGCTGATCATCCCACCGAAATCGTTCATTTGTGCTTTGGCTACCTCGTGGTTTGGATGTTCCTCAAGACCAGGCCAGTACACTTGCTCTATCTTCGGATGCTTGCTGAGATACGCAGCGATATGTTTCCCATTCTCACAATGGCGTTGCATCCTTACATGAAGCGTCTTCAGCCCGCGAAGTACAAGAAAACTATCCTGCGGACCACAGACAGCACCACTAGCGTTCTGGATGAAGTAGAGTTTATCGGCCAGGGATTCGTCATTCAGCATTAAGGCTCCCATCACCACATCGCTATGGCCTCCAAGGTATTTGGTAGCACTATGCATCACAATATCCGCTCCCAGGTCCAGCGGGCGCTGTAAATACGGGGTCGCGAAAGTATTGTCCACAGCGAGGATAATACCGTGTTTCTTGGCGATTTCAGCACAAGCCCTGATATCGATAATATTCATCATAGGGTTGGTTGGAGTTTCCACCCAGATGAGCTTTGTCTTAGCTGTTACGAACTGCTCAATGTTTTCAGCATTCTCCATCCCGATGAAGTGAAATTTCACCCCAAACTGCTCGAAGATCTTAGTGAACAGTCGATAGGTCCCTCCATAAAGGTCGTTGGTAGATATCACCTCATCACCGGGTTTAAGCAGTTTGATCACCGCATCGATCGCCGCCAGGCCACTCCCAAAGGCCAGGCCGTACTTCGCATTCTCAATACTGGCGAAGGCTCTCTCAAGGGCGGCCCGTGTTGGATTACCGCTTCGGGAATACTCAAATCCCTTATGCCCTCCCGGAGTTGATTGCGAGTATGTACTTGTTTGATATATCGGTGGCATGACCGATCCGTATGCCGGATCTACGTCGTGTTGTCCACCGTGAATTGCTTTAGTATTGAACTTCATGGAATTGTTTATGATTTCTGAAAACAAAAGTAACACAATCCTTCCTGAAAGTGAATTCTGTTGTATTTTTAACCAATGACAAAACGAATTTTTTTACCGCTTTTATTCTTTCCACTGTTTTTCGCCTGTAAAAAGGAACAACCCTTGCTGATAAAGTCTATGAATTTCAGCGAAAAGCAGCTTAGCGGTTGTGATACGGGATGCCCCGAAATAACGATCAATTATGTCGAAGTGGATGAACAAAGCGATCGCTCCGACAAGATAAACGAGGCAATTGAAGCATTCGTGATAGATGCTCTTTATCTCGGAGATGAGTTAAGCGACCCATCCTCAAAGGATATCACTGAAGCCGCCGATGGATTTGTGAACATGTATCGTACTCACAGTGCGGAATTCCCCGATATGCAGCTGGAATATTTTGCCGAAATCAGTGTTTCGGAAGTGTACCAGTCGCCATTACTGCTCAGCCTGGAAATGCGGCAATATCTCTTCACAGGTGGCGCCCACGGATACGGAGCGACATACTTTGCCAATTTCGACTCCCAGACGGGTGATGAGCTGAACAACGAGGATATCTTCACTGATATTGAGGCTTTCACCGATTTTGCCGAAGTCGCATTCAGAAAAGAATACAAAATCCCGGAAAACGGTTCGATAAACGCAACGGGGTTCTGGTTCGAAGATGACAAGTTTCATCTGCCGGAATCCATAGGGTTTGAAGGTAATAACGTGGTCATGATATACAATCAATACGACATTGCCAGTTATGCGGCGGGGCCCATAGAATTACAACTGGCTATTTCAAAAATAAAACCCTTCCTAGCGATCAATCTTCAATGAGCATATTTTACTATTTAGCCAGTTGTGATACCTGTCAGCGAATAATGAACGATCTGAACCTGCCGGATTCTGTAAAGAAAAGAGAAATCAAGAGTGACCCCCTCACCGAGAACGAACTGGACAGCTTGCATGCCTTGTCAGGATCCTATGAAAGCCTGTTCAGTAAAAGGGCTCGACTGTACAAGGAACGAAATCTCAAGGAGGCAAACCTACAGGAAGCAGACTTCAAGAAATTGCTGCTGGAACACTACACTTTCCTCAAGCGTCCGGTCCTGATCCACAACGGGGAAGTTTTTATTGGCAATAGCAGGAAGAATGTTGAAGCAGCGTATAACGCACTACACCATAGCTGATGAATCCACGGGCGCTCGCATTACTCGCCGCCACTGCTGCCAGTGCTATCTATGGCATTAACCATACCATCGCTAAAGGCCTGATGCCAGAGGTGATAGGGCCTTACGGGTTCATTCTACTGAGGGTGAGTGGGGCGGCCCTGCTTTTTTGGATCATCGGCATTTTTTATCCTTCGGAAAAAATTGACAGAAAGGATTGGTTCCGTATCATCGCCTGTGCGTTCTTCGGAATGGTCCTGAATATGAATATGTTCTTCAAAGGCCTGGAGTTGTCAACCCCTATCAACAGTTCCGTAGTGATCACGTTGAGCCCGGTATTGCTGCTGGCACTTTCGGCAATATTCCTGAAAGAAAGGATCACCTGGATGAAGTCGGTAGGAATCGGACTCGGACTGGCGGGTGCTCTTGCGCTTATACTCTTCGGAATAAAAACACAACCAAATGCCCCGAATATCCCGCTCGGAAACACACTTTTCATAATCAACGCCGCATCGTATTCCTTTTACCTCGTCTTTGTCAAGGCGCTGGTCTCGAAATACAGTTCCATCACCCTGATGAAGATGTTCTTCCTTTTCTCATTGCTGATGAATCTCCCGATCGGGATCGGGCAGTTCACCGATGTAAATTGGTTGGGGCTCGGGATACATGAGATCTGGCAACTTGCCTTTGTGGTGATAGGAACGACGGTTCTTACGTATTTGTTCAATATCTATGCGTTGAAACAACTCAGTCCGTCAACCATTGGGGCGTTTATCTACCTACAGCCGGTGCTGGCCGCCACATTTGCCATACTGGCCGGTGCCGATAAACTCACACCTCTTCGAATAATAGCTGCCGTATTGATCTTCACAGGGGTATTCTTGTCTACCCGGAAGGCAAGACCTAAGGCTTCATAGGGACTGGCATCCTTCCGGAGGCACGCATATCTGTTTTGTCAAGAACCCTGAAGTCTGCACTTCTTGGCATTTTATAAAGTTTCCCGAGGAATTCCTCTGGCAGGGGAACAAGTTTGCGTTTCTCCAGGTCTATCCATCCACCAAGTATGTCGCAGGCCGCAAGATTATCTCCCTGTTCGTTATAGAAATTGTGTATAAACTTAAAAAACACTCCGTCTTCACTGGCACCACCGAGTTCAAAACTCACAGTTATCTTTCCATGTTGTGACTCTTTGAAATAGAAGATGTGCTCCTGGAACACTACGGGTCCGATATTGTATTTCGCAAGTTCACTATGATCTATTCCGTGATCCATCAGGGCGCTCATGCGGGTATGACTCATATAATTCACATAGGAACTGTTCGCAAGATGCCTGTTGGCATCCAGGTCGTTCCAGCGTATCTCAAACTCTTTCAAGTACATAGTTTTCTTCTTTGGTTTGTTGATGAATAAAATCCGTGACTGCTTTCAGGGTCTCGGGGCCTTTCAAAGTATGGTCCAGGCCTTCCGTGAACAAGGTTTTAATGGATGAGTTCCTGGCAATGGCTTCACGGATCGGTTGTATAGGGGTAACGGTGTCAGTCTCTTCATGGATCACCAGTACTGGGCGATCAACAAGGTTGAAGAAATGCTCCATCTGAATCTCAGGATGCGGTAATCTGTACTCCTTATCAACCTTCTTTGTTAGGCTTCGCATGGTGCTTGGCGAAAGCCCAATAACCTCCACGAAGTAAGTGAAAATTGCATCCAGTCCGGAAGGAGAACCCATCACCACATAACTTTCTACCGCTGCCTCCGGCCGATACAGATAATGATAAGCTGCTGTCAGATTCCCGAAAGAATGGCACACAAGGACATCCACCTTCCCGGTGATCTTCAGGGTTTGTTCATAGGCCTGCCTGTAGGTTTCCAGGTTCAGGGAGTTGCCATCGGAGGCTCCATGTCCCGGCGCATCCAGGGCGTAGCAGGTGTAACTGTCCGGGTCGAGTTCAGCAACATAATTGCGCCACCGCTGGGAATGGCTCATCCAGCCGTGCAGAAATAAAACCGTCTTTGGGCCACGTCCCCACTTGTGAAGCACGGTTTGACACCCGTCTATTTCCAGTAATTCTGTCTCACCTTTGCTGAAGAACAACTGTCCTTCTTCGCTGATCGGTACCCGCCGCACCCGACTTAGGATCCTGAACGCAATTCTACCGGTTAGTCCGGGGAAAATTAGTGCGAGTACATTGAGCAATCGGATTGTCGATTTTGTCTTGTTATTCTTCATATCATTTTATGATACCAATTGGTATCTACCTGTTTAAAATTTTTATTTAGACATCTCTTTAACCAGTCCCCGAAGATGGGTGATAGTATGCCTGATAGCCTGTTTATTACGTTCCAGTTTGCTCATCATGATCCCTCCTTCTAGGGTGGCGATAATAATGGTGCTATAATACGGTACATCTACATCCTTGCGAACCTGGTTATTCTTAATTCCGTTCTCTATCAGTTTTGCTATGGAAGCTTTTAACTGTGCCAGCATATTGTACGCCTGTTGCCTAAGCACCGGGTTCGAATCGTCCGATTCTACTGCTGCATTCATCAACGGGCATCCACCTTTGTAACTTGGTTGGTTCATATAATTCTCGAAGAAACTAAAGATAGCCTCGAATTTTGTTTGAAAGGTCTTTGCCGCCTTGATCGAGACCCGGATCTCCTCGAACATTAATTTAGACAACTGCCGCAGCGCGTGTTGCTCCAAGTCCTGTTTATTCTCAAAATGGCGATAGATCGCTCCTTTGGTATAGCCGGTGGCCCGCGTTATATCACTAATGGAAGTAGCCTTATACCCCTGGGTATTAAAGAGGTCGGCGCTTTCCCTGATGATCGTATTCCTGGTTGCTTCAGCATCTCGCATGGCACAAAGATACCGATTGGTATCTATAATCAAAAATATTTTCAATTATATTTATAGTCTGAACGAACAGTTCGTTATCAAAACCTAATTTCAGAAATAGTAATTCAGATCATAAATGCCGATAGTTTCCTCTAGCTACCAACCGAAGGGAGCCTTCAAAAACGGCCATTTTTCTACTATATATTCAGCAAAACTGAGGGTTTCTCCAAGACTGGAACAGACCCGGGAACGCCTTGAGCTGGAGGACGGTGATTTCATAGACCTGGATTTTTCATTTTCAGAAAAAAGAAGCCACTGCCTGGCCGTACTTCTGCACGGACTTGAAGGCAACGCACAACGAACCTATATCAAAGGACAGGGGAAGGTGCTGGTGGAAGATGGCTGGGATATCTGCGCAATGAACTATCGGGGCTGTAGCGGGGAACCCAACAGAAAATATATCTCCTATAATTCAGGAAAAACAGATGACCTGGAAACTGTGATCGACCATCTAACAGAAAAGGATAATTACCGGGAAATCGTTCTCATCGGGTTTAGTTTGGGAGGAAATCTACTGCTGAAATACCTGGGAGAACGAAATATTATACCTGCGGAAATAAAATGTGGGATCGCGGTTTCTGCTCCCTTGAGTTTGAGAGGCTCGCTGGACTCTCTCAACAAAGCGTATAACTGGCCGTACAGGACTCATTTCCTGTATGACCTTCGGAAGAAATACAGACAGAAAACCGTCCAATTTCCCGATAAAGCAACCCGATCCGAATTAAAAAAGATCAGGTCCCTCCTGGCCTTTGACAATATTTATACAGCACCGGCTCACGGTTTTGCCGATGCCAACGATTACTACACCAAAAACAGTAGCCTCCAATTCCTGTCGAATATCAGTGTCCCGGTCTTAATTCTGAATGCCCTGAACGATAGTTTCCTGAGCCCGGATTGTATCCCTTTTGAACTTGCATCCCAATCAAAAAACATCTATCTTGAAACTCCTGAATACGGGGGTCATGTAGGATTCTATCAACCGAAGAATATCTATTATAACGAAGCTCGTAGTTCCAGGTTTCTGAAAGAAATAATTTAAATCCGAACTCATGAAAACATTACGTTACAGCCTGTTAGCCGTTTTATTGGTCCTCATCTATAGTTGCGGAGGTGAAAAGGAAAAGAAAGAAGACAAAGAGCAGATCAAGATCGGCACAAAGAAAGAAGAGTCGAAAAGTGAGAGTAGTGCAGCCGCCACAATAGGTCTTACGGGTGACGACTTGATGCAGTACAATATCAAGGAAATCAAGGTCAAGGCCGGACAGGAGGTAACCATCAACCTCAGGCACATTGGTAAAATGGACATTAAGGTTATGGGACACAATTTTGTTCTTTTGAAACCGGGTGTGTCTATAACCGAATTTTCACTAAAAGCGGCTGAGGCTGGAGAAACTGCCGACTGGATCCCGGATAACGGTGCAGAGGTAATAGTGCACACCAAAATGATCGGTGGCGGGCAGTCCACTTCGATAACATTCACTGCTCCGGAAGCCGGAACCTATGATTATATCTGTAGTTTCCCTGGACATTCGGCACTGATGAAGGGGAAATTCATAGTTGAGTAATTACAGAAAATCGTCCGACTCTTTGTAGGCTTCAATTACCCGAAGTTCACCTTTTGTCCCTTCGATCGAGTTCCCGTGTTCCATCCCGAGAATTCCCTTGAACCCTTTGTTGTGGATATGCCTGAAAACATTTCTGTAATTGATCTCGCCGGTAGTAGGCTCATTGCGACCCGGATTGTCTCCTACCTGGATATACCCGATCTCATCCCAGCAGGCATCAATATTGGGAATCAGGTTGCCTTCCTGTATCTGCTGATGGTAGATGTCGAATAGAATCTTGCACGATGGGCTATCCACAGCCTCACATATCTCGAACGCCTGTGGAGATTCTGTAAGAAACAGTCCGGGATGATCCCTGAAGTTTAAGGGCTCCAGGACCATTACCAGTCCGTGAGGTTCTAAAATCGCACTGGCCTGTTTCAGGCTTTCGATCACATTTGCCATCTGGTAATTCAAATTCAACCTCAGGTCAAGATGACCGGGCACTACCGTCATCCATTTAGCATTCACTCTTTTCGCAACTTCCACCGACTCCCTGATCTCTGCCAGGAACTCGTCACGCCAGTTTTGCTTTCCACTTGCAAGGTTCGGCTCCTTCCAATAAATATTATGTGCAACAAAAACCCCCATCTCTATTCCCAATCGGTCCATCGCAGCTGCCATTCGCTTCTGTTCTGCTAGAGGGCGTTTCCTCATGTCGTTGTCCTCGAAGGCAGTAAACCCCTGCTCGGCCATGAATTCGAGCTGACTTACAACATCTTTACCGGCATGTGCTTCGAACATACCAATGTGTGGTGCGTATTTCAGATTGAACGTATGTTTACTGCTGAATGGATCCAATATATTTGTCGAAGCCAGTACACTTCCACCAAATGAAAAAAGGGAACCTGCCAGGGCTCCCTTTCTTAAAAATTCTCTTCTTCTCATACCAATTGATTATAAAGCCATGGCATTTCCGTTACCCGCTTGGTCAAGGGGAATACATCCTTTTTGCTGTCCCGGAACCGGGTCGTACCACAATACGTTCTCACCAACTTGTTCACTGGACTTCCAGGCCCAGATCGTCATACTACGAATTCCGGAAAGCAGGGTAAAAACAGCCGACTCCTTCGGGGGAGTGGCCGTTTTATCAGTTTCATAACTTTGGTAGAATTCGTTCATCGCCATATAGTGATTTCTTTGCTCTTCTTTACCTAAGGTGAGGTATTTGGATAGCATTTGATCAAATTCCTCCGGCTTTCCTTTCTGAAGTTCTTTATCGAAAGTTGCCGTAAATTCTTCGCCGAATGCCTGGAAGAACATCTTCATGTGATCCTGAAGCGGCTCAAATCGTTCTTCCCATATCTGGCCCTGAACATTTGGTGTAACATTCTTCCAATAGGCATCTATGAATTTATGCGCCCCAATAGCTACAGCACCGGGCACTGTTTCGTCGGCCGGGATGATAAGATCCACCAGTTGCTCCAGGGCATAGCCTTCGGGAACCGAGACAAATACAGGTACAAATCCCGGTTCGTTCTTACAGCTCTGTAATAGGCTGATCACTGTAGGAGTAGCCACAACAGCACCTGCTCCCAATCCAATATTTCGCAATGCTTGTCTTCTGTCCATTATGCTTCTTTTTTAATTTGCTGAGCTGCGTGATTTGCCGCCCTGGCACTGAAGGCCATATAAGTTAATGATGGATTCACACAACTGGCCGAGGTCATAAACGATCCGTCCGTAACATATACGTTTGGCACAGCGTGCAACTGGTTGTTCTTATTACAAACTGAGGTTTTCGGGTCTTTCCCCATTCGGGCCGTACCCATCTCATGGATCCCTAATCCGGGTGCTCCGGGATCATCCCATGGCTCAATATCTTTGTATCCGGCTTTGGAAAGCATATCCATTGCTTCCGCAACCATGTCTTTTCGCATTTCATATTCATTCTCCTTCCACTCAACATCAAAGGTCACAGTGGGAAGCCCCCATTGGTCCAGGTTATCATAATCCAGTTCCATTTTGTTCTCATGGTAAGGCAAACATTCACCAAATCCCATCAGCATCATACGCCAATCACCCGGCTTGGTAACGGCGGCTTTCAAGTCTTTACCATAGGCAAGTTCGGCGATCAACTCCTCGTAATTACTCCTACTGGCACCTCCCTGGTAACCGTATCCTCTTTTAAAGTTAGGCTGATCTGTCTTTCCGCCAACATTCCGGAATCGCGGAATATATATACCATTTGGCCGCCGACCTTTATAATACTTATCCTCAAAACCGGGTACCGTTGCCATTGCACCTGCCTTGAAGTGATGATCCATTATATTATGGCCCAATTCACCGCTGTCATTGCCCATTCCGTTAGGGAATCGCTCACTCTTGGATTGCATCAATATAGATGCGGAAGCGATTGCCGAGGCACAGAGGAAGATCACCTTTGCGTTGAAAATATGAACTTCCTTGGTCTCCGAATCTATTACTTTAACACCACTGGCCTTGCCGCTGGCCTCATCGTAAATCACTTCGGCAACGATGGAGTGAGGACGAATAGTAAGATTACCCGTTCGTTCCGCAGCAGGAAGTGTGGAAGAATTACTGCTGAAATACCCTCCGAAAGGGCATCCACGCATACATCGATTCCTGAACTGGCAGTTCGCACGGCCCTGGAAGGTTTGTGTCCCTGTGATATGCGCTACACGGCCAATGGTCAACAACCGACCATCGTCGTAATTCTCGTCGATCTTACCTTTCAGATCCTCCTCGGCACAATTCAGTTCCATAGGCGGACAGAACTTTCCGTCCGGTAATTGTGGCAATCCCAGGTTTTCGCCACTAACCCCGATGAACTCTTCAACCTTATCGTACCAGGGAGCTATATCTTTATAACGTATAGGCCAGTCTATCGCGATCCCTTCCTTCTTATTGGCCCCGAAGTCGAAATCACTTAATCGATAACTCTGCCTTCCCCAAACGAGGGATCGTCCCCCTACGTGATACCCTCTTAACCAATCGAACCTTTTCTTTTCATTATAAGGATGCTCTACATCATTCACAAAGAAATGACGGTGAGCCTCATCGGTGGTATAACCGGAACGGGCTTGTTTTAGTTGTTTGTCGCGTTCCGACTTAGGCAGCTGGCCTTTGTACTCAAAATCCCACGGATCCATATTCATGGTGTGGTAGTCTTTTACGTGCTCTACCATTCGACCTCTTTCAAGAACAAGGGTCTTCAGGCCATTTTCGCACAGTTCCTTAGCGGCCCATCCACCACTGATCCCCGAGCCAACTACTATGGCATCGTACATTTCACTTGGGTTATTCATTGTTAAAATATTGTTTAGATTTAGAATGAATCCAATCGCCGGGTAACCTGGCGAAATAATTTTTTCGATCGATTTAGGGCTTTCTAAGGTCTTGTTTTTTTATTGATTTTACAAAATTCTGAAAGTTAAAAGAGATAATGTTCACTCGAAAACGTTTTCGAGTGCAATATGTACAACACAATTGTCAATATGATATGATTCTTTCAAAAAAAACCTACCTTAGAACTCCTTAAAGCATACTGCTAAATACTAAATAATTTACGACAATTATGAATAGATTATCCCTCTTACTCCTCGTTGGTCTAATTGTATTATCATGCAAAGAAAAACAACAGGAGGAATCCCCCGAGACCGCCACTGCAGATACCCTGGAAATGGCTTATGAAGTAAAGCTGTCCCTGGCACAATGGTCTTTGAATAAAAGATATAATGCCGACGATGGAAACCCTTTTAACTTCGCGAAAGATGCAAAGGAACTTGGGTTTGAGGCGATCGAATACGTAAACCAGTTGTACAACGACCAAATTGAAGAGCTTGGTTTCGAAGTCGTCGTGGACTCACTTAAGGCGGAAAACGAAAGACACGGAGTTAGCTGTGTCCTTATTATGGTGGATCATGAAGGAGACCTGGCCGACCCTGATGAGCAAGTCCGAAATCAGGCTGTGGAAAATCACAAGAAATGGGTAGACGCTGCTGCTGCTCTTGGTGGGCATTCCATTCGAGTGAATACCTTCGGAACAAATGATCCTGCCCAATGGCACGATGCAGTTGTCGATGGGCTAAGAAAACTCTCAGAATATGCTGCAACTAAGAATATCAATGTGCTGTGTGAGAACCACGGCTGGCTGTCTTCGGATGCCGACAAACTGGTTGCTGCGATTTCCGAAGTAAACATGGAAAACTGCGGAACGCTGCCCGACTTCGGAAACTGGTGTATTAAAAGAGCCGAGGGTGAACGATGGGGCGAATGTGAAGAAGAATACGCCGACTTTTACAAAGGAATTGAACTTATGATGCCGAAGGCCAAGGCAGTGAGTGCAAAATCTTACAACTTTGATGCAGATGGTAATGAAACGAAACTGGATTATTTCAGAATGATACAAATCGTAAAGGACGCCGGATACCGTGGTTATATTGGTGTTGAATATGAAGGAAGGGAGATAGGAGAAGCAGAGGGGATCCGTGCAACTATGGAATTAATCGAAAAGGCTGCCGCCGCAACTAAATAAACAGCGATGAAAACATTGACATATATCCGACTGTCCTTTATGATGTTCCTCGAATTCTTTATTTGGGGGGGCTGGTTTGTAACCATGGGGATCTATTTAACCAATTCCCTGAGTACCGATGGTGCCGAAACCGCCATGGCGTACTCCACACAGTCATGGGGCGCGATCGTGGCACCTTTTATCATAGGGCTTATTGCCGACAGGTTCTTTAACGCCGAACGCATACTAGGTGTGCTCCACCTGGTTGGAGCCTTCCTGATGTACCAAATGTCCAAGGCTACCGATTTCCAGGTATTTTATCCTTACGTCCTGGGATATATGATCGCTTATATGCCCACACTGGCTTTGGTAAATTCTGTAAGTTTCAATCAGCTTACAGATCCCTCAAAACAATTTTCGTTCATTCGGGTTTGGGGAACCGTTGGCTGGATAGTTGCCGGAATCGTCATCAGCCGGGTTTTCCTGTGGGATTCTGAAACAGGTATTGCTGAAGGTATGCTGAAGAATACCTTCCTCATGACCGCGATCGCCTCGGCAGTACTTGGGGTATTCAGTTTTACCCTCCCGAAAACTCCGCCGAACAAAGGCGATAAGGTCACGATCTCCGACATTTTAGGATTAGACGCTTTGAAACTTCTGAAAGACAGGAATTTCCTTGTCTTTTTCCTGGCCTCGGTCCTAATCTGTATTCCACTGGCATTCTACTATCAACATGCCGGGCAGTTCCTCGGGGAGATAGGGGTAGACAAACCCGCTGAAAAAATGACCATCGGGCAGATGTCCGAAGTCGTCTTCATGCTGCTGCTGCCTTTCTTCTTCAAACGGTTTGGATTTAAGATGACCTTGCTTGTTGGTATGCTCGCCTGGGTGCTTCGTTATGTGCTATTCGCCTATGGCGATTCCGGCGAAATGTTCTTTATGCTGCTGGTGGGTATCGCACTTCACGGAATATGTTACGATTTCTTCTTTGTCTCGGGACAGATCTATACCGACAGTAAGGCGGGGGAAAAATACAAGAGTGCCGCCCAGGGACTGATCACCCTGGCAACCTATGGAGTAGGTATGCTGGTCGGGTTTTGGGTTGCCGGAAAGATCACAGACAAATTTGCGATCAGTGCTACCGAACACAGCTGGGACCAGGTTTGGTTGTATCCGGCAATATTTGCGGGGGGCGTGTTTATACTGTTTGCCCTGCTGTTCAAGAATGAAAAAGTAGAATACAAAGAATAATCTATGAGTAACAAATTGAGATGGGGGGTGCTTGGAGGTGGCGGCGAATCACTTATCGGTGTTTTGCACCGTGTGGCTGCAAGTATGTTCGACAGCTACCAGTTAACCGGGGCAGTCTTTAATCCGGACTTTGAAAAGAATATCTTATTCGCCAGGGAGATCGGTATCCCAACCGACAGGATCTACGAGGACTTCGATACCATGGTAGCCAGGGAACTTGAACTTCCGGAAGAGGAACGCATTCAGGTCTTTTCGGTGCTTACCCCGAACTTCCTGCATTTTCCGATGGCGAAGAAATTATTGGAATCCGGGTTTCACGTTATCTGTGAAAAGCCTATGACCATGAATTACGCGGAAGCACTCGAGTTACAGGAAATTCAGAATAAAAACAACAACGTATTTGCGCTTACACATACTTATACCGGTTACCCGATGATCCGACAAATGAAGAAAATGATCGCCGAAGGAGCGATAGGAGAAGTTCAGAAAGTAGACGCGCAGTATTACCAGGGCTGGATCAACCCGATCATTCACGACCCAAGCCTCCGCAGTACGACCTGGCGACTCGACCCGGAAAAGTCCGGTATCAGTTGCTGCATGGGTGATATAGGTGTTCACGCATACCAAATGCTCGAATATGTGACCAGTATGGATATTCGATCCGTTCTGGCCGACCTGAATTACCTGTATGAAGACAATAAAATGGACATTGACGGAACAGTCCTGCTACGGCTGAACGATTCCGCCAAGGGAGTACTTCGCACCAGCCAGATCGCTACGGCCGAAGAGAATAATTTTTCGATCGCTGTTTTTGGACGAGAAGGAACTTTGAAATGGGATCAGGAAAATCCGAACTATCTTTATTTACTGAAGGAAGGAAAACCAGCCCAAACCTTGAAACCCGGCCACGATTACAACAGCCCGGTTTCACTTGATGGTACAAAGCTGCCTCCCGGACATCCGGAAGGGATCTTCGACGCCATGGGGAATATATATAAAGGTGTTGCCAGGGCGATTCGCGGTGAGGAATACGATCCGATGGAGTTTCCCGGTATGCGGGATGGGGTACGCGGAATGAAATTCATTGAAACCGTAGTTGCCTCACATATGGAGGGCAATATTTGGAAAACATTATAAACAACCCGGAATGAAAACGATAAAAGGACCCGCAGTCTTTCTGGCCCAATTCATGGACGACAAAGAGCCTTTCAATTCACTTGACGGACTCTGCCAGTGGGCGTCGGAGCTGGGTTATAAAGGTATTCAGATCCCAACCTGGGAGAGCAGGCTAATTGACCTCACCCTGGCCGGTGAAAGCAAGACGTACTGCGACGAGCTCAAAGGCAAAATTGCCGAATACGGACTGGAGATCACAGAACTAGCCACTCATTTGCAGGGCCAGCTTGTGGCTGTCCACCCTGCTTATGACGTGATGTTTGACAACTTCGCGCCGGACGATTTCAAGAATAATCCTGCAAAGCGAACAGAATGGGCGCGGCAACAAATGATAAGTGCGGCGCGAGCGAGTAACCACCTGGGATTAAAGGCTCATGCTACTTTCAGTGGAGCGCTTTTATGGCATGCCTGGCACCCATGGCCTCAGCTTCCCGAGGGATTAGTGGAAATGGGTTTCGAGGAATTGGCCAGGCGTTGGATGCCCCTGCTCAATGAGTTCAAAGAACAGGGGGTAGCGGTATGCTACGAGATCCATCCGGGTGAAGACCTGCATGACGGTGTTACGTTTGAACGCTTTCTCGAGGCGACCGGAAACCACGAAGCCGTAAATATCCTTTACGATCCAAGTCATTTTGTGTTACAGCAACTCGACTACATAACCTATATCGATCACTACCATGAATTCATAAAAGCTTTCCATGTTAAGGATTCGGAGTTCAATCCAACAGGCAAAAAAGGAGCTTATGGCGGATACGGCGACTGGAAGGACCGGGCTGGCAGGTATCGTTCCCTGGGAGATGGACAGGTCGACTTCAAAACTGTATTCAGTAAGCTTACGGAGTACGGCTGTGATGTCTGGGCCGTTATGGAATGGGAATGTGTGATCAAAAGCCCGGAACAAGGTGCGAGAGAAGGCGCAAAATTCATCGCCGATCATATCATCGAAGCTACAACCAAGCGGTTCGACGACTTTGCCGGGGCAGAGATCGACAAAGAAAAACTAAAGAGAATATTAGGTCTGTAAATCATAAAAAATTCAGAAATGAAAAAATATCTATTACTATCACTCATCATACTAACTACGGTTGCCTGCAAGGAGAAGAAGGAGGCCGAAACAGAAGTAACAGAAGAAGAAACGGTTGCCATGGAAAAAGAAATGAAAACGGAAGATTCTGATTGGATCATCCTATTCGACGGAACCTCATACGACAACTGGAGAGGTTATTTGTCTGAAGACATGCACGAAAATTGGACGATAGAGGACGGAGCTATGGCGTTCACTCCGGATGAAGAAGGAGGTAAGAATATCATCACCAAGGATAAGTATACCAATTTCGTCCTTTCGCTGGAATGGAAGATCTCCGAAGGTGGAAACAGCGGTATTTTCTGGGGTGTGTACGAGGATGAGAAATATACGGAAGCCTACCAGACCGGCCCGGAGATCCAGGTCCTGGACAACCAAAAACACCCTGATGCCTTTGTAGGAGATGGAACCCATACCGCAGGAGCGCTTTACGATATGATCAAACCATCGGAAGATGCGACCAAGCCAGCCGGCGAATGGAACCTATGTGTGATCGAGGTCAACCACAAAACGAATACGGGTAAGGTGAGTATGAACGGCAAGGAAATCGTTTCGTTCCCTGTTCATGGAGAAGACTGGGATAATATGGTTGCCAACTCCAAGTTCAAGGATTGGGAAGGATTCGGGAAGTATCCCACCGGGCATATCGGACTTCAGGACCATTCGGATAAAGTTTGGTACAGGAACATTAAGATCAAGAAGTTAGATTAGCACCTTTAAGTCTTTGTAATGGGTTGGGGAAATACGGATCAGCTGTATTTGGCTCTTGGCTACTGCCTGTTTATGCTGATACTTGCTGTTATAATGGGGAAATACCCTCCAAAGCGGATCAATTCCATCTATGGTTACCGGACCCGTCTGAGCATGAAGAATCCTGCTACCTGGAAAGCGGGAAACGAGTATGCTTCGGAACTGATGGTTCGATTCTGTCTGTATAGTTTTTTTATCCCACCGCTATGCTATTTTGTGTTTCCTGAATGGAATTTCATCATTACCGTGGCAGGAAATTCAATACTGATCGTGTTGATCCTTTATTATACCGAAAAACACCTGAAGGAATATTTTGATAAAGACGGCAACCCTTTGAAATAGGAACCGATGAGGTAAATTATGTACCTTTGCGGGCATAAACACATCGTCTATGATCCAGTCCATGACAGGCTACGGCAAAAGTGTGATCGAATTGCCTTCTAAAAAGATCACAGTAGAGATCAAATCCCTTAACAGTAAAAACATGGACCTCAATGCGAGGGTACCTTCGGCCTACAGGGAAAAAGAACTCTTCCTTCGGAATCGCATCTCGAAGAATCTATCCAGGGGGAAAGTCGATTTCAACCTCTTCGTGGAGCTCACCGGCGAGAGCAGTAGTTCAACTATAAACGAAGCCGTAGTAAAACAGTATATGGGCCAATTGTCGGAGATTGCAGATTGCAATGCTTCGGAACTACTCAGGATGGCCGTCAGGTTACCCGATGCCCTGAAAACGGAGCGCGAGGAGATCGACGACCAGGAATTCCAAAAGATTACCGAGGCTGTTGATCAAGCGCTGGAAGCTATCAATGCCTACAGAACCTCCGAAGGAGCCGCCCTGGAAAGTGATTTCCTTCAGCGGGTAAAGAACATCAGCGCATTGCTGGAACAGGTGATTGAAATGGACCCCCAGCGAATAGAGAATGTCAAAGAACGATTACACAAGGCCGTTTCAGAATTAAAAGAATCCGTAGATCAGAACCGCTTCGAACAGGAATTGATCTATTACCTTGAAAAGTATGATATAACCGAAGAAAAAGTCCGACTGAAAAATCATTTGGACTATTTCAGGGAAACACTGGAAACACACAATTCCAATGGGAAGAAACTTGGTTTCATCTCGCAGGAAATAGGTCGGGAGATCAACACCATTGGTAGTAAAGCGAATTTTGCTCCTATGCAACAACTCGTGGTGCAGATGAAGGATGAACTGGAAAAGATCAAGGAACAAGCACTAAACGTACTCTGATGAAAGGCGGAAAACTAATAGTCTTCTCGGCACCTTCCGGCAGCGGTAAAACAACGATAGTCCGACACCTTCTTGCACAGGAGCCACTGAATCTCGCGTTCTCTGTATCGGCTACTTCGCGTAGCCCGAGGGGAACCGAAAAGAACGGGGAAGATTATTACTTCATCAGCATCGAAGAATTCAAAAAACACATCAAGAACAACGATTTCCTTGAGTGGGAAGAAGTGTACAGGGATAATTTCTACGGAACGCTTCATTCCGAAGTGAACCGCTTGTGGGAGATGGGGAAGAACGTGATATTCGACATCGATGTCGTGGGCGGTCTGCGAATCAAAAAGAAATATCCCGAAAAGACCCTGGCAGTGTTCGTGAAACCACCCAGTGTGGACGAGCTGAAGATCCGTTTAAAGAAACGAAAGACCGAAAGCGAGGAGAAGATCAATATGCGTATCGCGAAAGCTTCGATCGAAATGGCTACAGCTCCGCAGTTCGATCATATCATCGTCAATGACAGCCTTGAAAAGGCGTTGAAGGAAGCAGAGTCGCTCGTAAGTGATTTTGTAGAAGGAACACCAAATTCCGAAGAAGAATAAATGGCCTCCGGGAAAAAGATAGGACTGTATTTCGGAACATTCAACCCCATACATGTGGGCCATCTTGTCATTGCGAATCACCTTGTGGAATACAGCGACCTGGATGAGGTATGGATGGTGGTAACACCTCATAATCCGCACAAGAAGAAGAATTCTCTGCTGGACGATATCCATCGGCTCACCATGGTTCGGATTGCAGTGGAAGAATACCCAAAACTAAAGGCGAGTAATATCGAATTCAACCTTCCGCAACCCAACTACACGGTAAATACGCTTGCTCACCTTGAAGAGCAGTATCCGGAACACCATTTTTGCCTGATCATGGGTGAGGACAACCTGAAGAGTTTTCACAAATGGAAGAATTTCGAAGTAATCCTGGAGCGATACACAGTATATGTTTACCCGAGGATCTCCGAAGGAAAGGTTGAAAATCAATTCGAGGAACACCCTGCAATTGTACATGTGAATGCCCCGATCATGGAATTGTCGTCCACCTTCATCAGGAAGGGGATAAAAGAGGGAAAGAACATCCGCCCCATGTTACCGGAACCCGTCTGGAAGTACCTGGACGAAATGAATTTCTACCGCTAAACAAAACCGCCCCGCTACCCGAAGTGTGGGTGCGAGGCGATTCATAACCAACCAAAAAAACTTGTATAGTGCCTGCAATTACAGGCTTGAAATGGATCAGAAATTACTGATCTTGATCATTTCCTTATTTATTTCAGCGTTCGATTTACGGAGTTTCCCACCACTGTTCTTATACTGTATGTAGCCTTTTCCTGTAAATCGATACAGTGTTCCCGAAAATTCGTGGAACAATTCTATTGTATGATCATTAATAACGGACAATTCAAAGTATTCATTGCCCAGGAAGTCATAATCAAGTGTTAAATATTTCAAATAGGGATTCCCCACAACATCATCCACATTGTAAATACCTGTATAGTCCCAGTATATGTCATAAATATAGGTTCCGTTTGGGTCTTCGGAACTTTGGAAATTCCCATGACCTCCACCTGGCAGGAACTGCAGGAAATTCTCGTAATCGAATTCACTAGGCTCCCCGTACGGACTGGTATAGATCTTTTCCCAGGCTACGTATTCCTGTAGGAAATAGTGAATATTGTCATAGAACAAAGCATCGTAATCGAAGGTGTTCCTTTGGTATCCTACCAGGACATATGACAAGTCCAGTGGGCGGTAATATAACTCGATCTCGTTGTTGTTCAGTTGTGTTACCTCGAAGGCATAGTGCCCGTCGAGATCGTGTGTGATATCGATCACAAAATTCCTTGTGTCGTAATATCCGACATCAATACCAAAACCATATCCCTGGGATCCGATCCCTACGAGATTGTTATTTGCGTATACGGTTCCATTCTGAAAGGACATTGTGAATGCCTTTTGCATGAAAGGCACATAACCATTACCCCCGCTGCGATGGATATCCACATACCACAACTCGTACGATGAGACCAATTCGCGTAATGTTATGGAAGGTACAGGGTCCACATGAGGATCTTCAACAACGACTTCGGTATAGCACGAAGTAAATAGCACACTTATCAATGCTGCTCCTAAAAATAGTTTTGCTGTCTTCATAACTTCGGGTTTTATGATTCGGTTATGTAAAAACGAAAAGCATGCCAAAGTTGTAATCTGCTGTTATTCTGTTGTTTACGATGTCTTTATTATTCTGTATTTTTGAAATCAGTAATTCTATCACATGACTGATAAACCCAAATTTGCTGTTTTCGGGGGCGGTAGCTGGGCTACTGCTCTGGTAAAAATGTTATGTGAGAATCTGCATGAAGTTGGGTGGTATATGCGAAGTGTTTATGTGCTTGAGCATATCAGGAACGAGCAGCACAATCCGAATTACCTGAGTTCTGTAGAACTGAATACGAATCAGTTGATCCTGAGCAACGATATCAATGAAATGGTCAGGTATGCGGATTACCTCGTCTTTGCCATCCCCTCGGCCTTTGTAGAGCAGGAGCTTCAGAAGATTACTGCTTCACTGAAGGGAAAGATCATATTTACGGCTATCAAAGGTATAGTTCCCGAAAGTAAACTTGTTGTAGGCGATCATTTCTTCACTCACTATAAGATTCCGTTCGAGGATATCGGTGTGATCACAGGGCCTTGCCATGCCGAGGAAGTCGCCATGGAACGACTCTCTTATCTTACCATTGCCTGTGCAGATGAGAAGAAGGCCAAACTAGTCGCTTCCAAACTGGCCTGTGAATACATCAAAACCACTACCAGTGATGATATCATCGGAACCGAATACGCGGCCATGCTCAAGAACATATACGCGCTTGCGGCGGGAATAGCTCACGGATTGGGTTATGGCGATAACTTCCAGAGCGTACTGATGAGTAACGCTATCAGGGAGATGAAGCGTTATGTCAAGAAGGTACATAAAATGAAACGCGACATCAATGGTTCGGCCTACCTGGGGGACCTGCTGGTTACAGGTTATTCAATATTCAGTAGGAATCGAATGTTCGGGAACATGATCGGTAAAGGGTATACTGTCAAAAGTGCCATGATGGAAATGAGTATGGTGGCCGAAGGATACTATGCCACAAAAAGTGCTTTCGAACTGAACCAGGCAAAAGGGAAAAAGAAGGCAAAAACACCGATCATCAATGCGGTTTATGAGGTACTCTACGAAGGAAAGGACCCTAAAAAAGTCTTTCAGAAATTAACCGAAAAACTGAACTAGATCAACGTATTACTGAAGACTGATTCATAATTATTTGTTCTTCAGCTTATTAGATCGCTTATTTTCTGATTACTCCCAAGATCAAACTTTTTTCATTAAGCTCCACATTTGGCTTTGTATCTCTAAATTTTATGTTATTTTTAACAAATAACAATTCACACAATTAATTTTAAACCTTTCAATATGAAAAAAACTACATTTTCGAGTGTAAGGATTTGGATGACATCAATGTTATTCATGTTCTTCGCTTTATTT
Organism: Bacteroidia bacterium; assembly: GCA_030431695.1. Classification (GTDB taxonomy): domain Bacteria; phylum Bacteroidota; class Bacteroidia; order Flavobacteriales; family Flavobacteriaceae; genus Pukyongia. The sequence goes on from JAUIIU010000006.1 coordinate 70,087, forward strand.
ATGCAGACGGAAGTATTGGGGCAAAACCCAGGTTGTGCTCCTACTCCGGGATTCCCGGATCCACCGGCAGGCCTGGCTTGTCCCGGCGTAAACGTGCCCGGTGAGATTTGGGTAGAAACCTTCGACACAGGATTTGGTGTTTTTACTGAAGACCCTGCTCCGGGAGGAACCAACGACCTTACTTTAAGTACTAACGGAGATACTCCTTCTGCCGGAACCGGTTCAGAATGTAATCCTGAAGGAATGTCCGGACCGGAATACATATTCCTTGAGGGTTCATTTACCTTAGCTGGAGAGGATCACTGTATGAGTGCCACGGTTGACCTTACCGCTGAGGCCGCTCCGTTATATATGTCCTTCTGGTACTATATGTTTGGGGACAATATTGGTGACCTAGTCATTAATGTTAACGGAACACAGGAATTCATCGCTTCGGGTCAAATGCAAACAGACCAGGAAGAACCATGGCTTCAGGGTGAAATAGACCTGAGTGCCTATGCCGGAATGATGATCACCATCCAGGTTTGTATGAATGAAGGAAACGGTGCGATCTCGACTTTCGAGTCGGATATTTCAATAGACCATATGCAGATCTTCGCATGTGTGCCACCACCACCGATCATCAATTGCCCAATGGATATCATGGCAAATACCGAAGCCGGTATTTGTACTGCCCAGGTTACGTTCGCAGACGCTGTAGCCATAGACCCTGACGGTGGGCCGGTAACAGTAGTACAAACCATGGGGCCTCCATCCGGAAGTGATTTCCCACTGGGTGATACCATAGTTGAGTTTACAGCAACGGACGATGAAGGCGATAGTACATCTTGCCAGTTCACCGTGACCGTTGTGGACAACCAGCCACCAACCGTTACCTGTCCTGCAGATATTACGGTTGATAGTGATCCTGGTATTTGTGGTGCCGTAGTTACCTATAATGCCCCAACAGTTGTGGATAACTGCTACTCGGGTGGTATGACAGTAAATGATGAATTATCAACTATTTTCTCAGGAGGAAATGGTCTCAGCGGTAACGCAACTGTATATTTCGATGCTACTGTAGATGCGAATGATCTTATGGTAACAGAAATCGATATTAATACTGATGCCACTAACGGAAATCCTGTTACTGCGGATATCTACCTGATTCCGGGTGGAACTTATGCAGGAAATGAAACGAATGCCGGTGCATGGGGTGCCGTAGTCACTTCAGCTGCCGGAACATCCGCTGGCACAAACAATCCAACAACCTTGGTTCTAAATACACCTATAACTCTGAATGCGAATACTACTTATGCAGTAGCAGTGTTCATGAGCGAATCGGTGAATTACACAAATGGAAACGGATCGAATGAGCAATTCTCAAATTCAGATCTAACTCTTGATCTGGGTTCTGCATCATCAGGATTATTCTCCGGGTCTGTCTTCAGCCCACGCGTATGGAATGGAACTGTTCGTTATGAATATAGCCTGAGTAGTGCTCCTTACACAGTGATCACAGGATTCCCAAGTGGAGGTGTATTCCCTGTTGGAACAACGCTTACCACACTTGAATACACGGATCCGGGTGGGAACGCAGTTCAGTGTACGTTCAATGTTACCGTAAACGATGTAGAACCGCCAACAGTTTCATGTATCGGTTCGCCTGGCACAGTTCCAGGATCAGCAACCGATTCTCCGGCTGTTGCTATCCCTGATAATGACCCGGTTGGTGTTTCAACTACGATCTCTGTTACCGATTCCGGAGCCGTTCAGGATATGGACGTTGACCTGGATATCGCCCACACATGGGTAGGAGACCTGATCGTTACTCTTGAGTCTCCAATGGGAACCCAGGTGACCCTCATCGATAGAATGGGTGTTCCTGCCGGTACCTTCGGCTGTTCTGAAAATGACTTGCAGGTAACTCTAGACGACGAAGCTACCGATCCTATCGAGGATGAATGTAGTGGATCACCTATCACTGGTTCCTTTACTCCTGAACAAGCACTTTCTGCTTTCGACGGGGAAGAAGTGAATGGTGACTGGATCCTGACTGTTTCAGATAATGCCGGTGGTGACACAGGTACTCTGAACAGCTGGACCCTGAACTACGACTACGACAGTCCTGGTATCCCACTAGATATTATACTTGACGCCAACGGAATGGCTTCTATCCCTGCTACCGCTCTTGCGACCGGATGGGATGATAACTGTGGCCCCGGAGGTGTGATGATCACGGGAGGAACAAGTTCTCCAATGCCGTTCACACTGCCAACAACATTGGCCGGTGGTAATGGAAACTTTGGTAACTTCTTCGATATTAACGCTCTAAATGCTGTAACCATCCAATCGTTCGATGTTCACGGTGATAACAGTACTACTTTCGATGTGGAAGTATATGCTAAATCAGGAACTTGGGTTGGAAGTGAAACCGATCCTAACGCATGGACACTGTTAGCTACTGTTCCGGGAGTTGTATCGAATGGTGATGGTGTAGCTACACCACTCAACCTTACTCTGGATTATGCAATTCCTTCCGGAGAGACTCACGGATTCTATCTGAGACCGATAAACAGTACAAATGGCGGATTTAACTATACAAACGGTACGGGTGTCGGTAATGTATTTGCAAGTGATGCTAATATAGAGTTCCTCGAAGGAGGTGCTAAGGAATCATTCACTACAGGTACGTTATTCCAGCCTCGAGTTTTCAATGGAAACATTGTATACGAAGCTGGCGCTGCTGGTCCTGGTGGAATGATCGTCGATTTCACTTGTGATGACCTGGGTCTTACAGATGTGGTTATCACGGCTACTGATGCAGCCGGTAATACATCAACTTGTACGGCAGTTGTCAACGTAATTGACAATACTCCTCCTGTACTTATTTGTCAGGATGTAACTATCGAACTGGATGAGAATGGTATGGCTTCTATCGATCCAATGGATCTGTTGGCCAGTGTACCAGCTACCTATGACGTGATTACTATCAGTAGTAATAATGGCTCAGGAGTTGAAGGTACTACCGATCTTACCGTTCCTGTAACAACGGCCGAGATGGTAAGCTTCGATTGGGACTATACAACCACAGACGGACCAGAGTGGGATTCCTTCGGATACCTTCTCAATGGTGTATACACCGAACTTACCGACCCACTTGGTGGATTGGCTCAAAGTGGTAACAGTGGCATGATCGCCCTGTCGCCTGGAGATGTATTTGGATTCAGATCATGGTCATTCGATGGTAACTTCGGAGCGTCCACAACAACTGTGAGCAACTTTGTTCCAGGTTTCGACGGACAATTCGATCCGGCCAACTGGACACTAACGTTGACCAACTCCGATGGAGATGCGTTCTTTGTTGAGGTGACTCCGGGAGCATCAGGAGGATTCGACGCTTGTGGTATTACCACTATGGCGGTTGATATCACTGATGTAGATTGTGACGACATCGCAGCTTCACCACTTACAGCAACGGTATTCGCTACCGATGCCAGTGGTAACCTTGCCGCTTGTCAGTCTATGATCACAGTAGTAGACCTGCTAGGACCTGAAGTTACTTGTCCTGCAGACCAAACCGTTGATCCGGGACCAGGTAACCTGTTCTATGAGCTACCAGACTACTGGGCCGATGGAGATGCTACTGCAGTCGATAACTGTACGGATCCATTGACTGTGTTCACTCAGGATCCTGCTCCGGGAACACTACTGGGTGATGGAACCCATGTAATTACTATCTGCTCAACCGATGAATACGGTAATGAGAATT
>JAUIIU010000078.1 GCA_030431695.1 Bacteroidia bacterium
TCTCTGTACAGTCGCTCACGGATATCCGGGTTCTCCAGCGGGACACGCTCGCCTGCAAAATCCATACTTTCGGGTATTGGGATCGCGTAAACGTTGTAATCGTTTACTGCTTTCTCTACCTTGTTTTCCACACTCATCTCAGGTTCCTGCTGAACCGCATTCACACAGAGACCGCTAACAGCAACCAATACGGTTACCAACCCAATCTTCGATAAAATACTCATGATAAAAATTTTTAATAAAGATAAGAAAAGCGCCGTCGGCTGGTCTCATCAAATCTCAATTATTCTTCAATGGCCGCCAATAATTTTTCGGAGACCTGTTTGCCCTTGTCCAGCAGCATAATATGGGTCCCCCCTTCCAGCACCACACAGTCGTTGATGTTCTTGATGGGAAAGATAATGTCTTTGTCGCCGTGGATGTGAATGATCTTCCTGTGGGGTTCCTTTTGCTGCCAGCGGACCATGTTTTTGATCGCCCAGTCCAGGTATCGTTTGTCCCGCACATGAAGAAAAGTCTGGTATAGGTTCAGTCGTTTCTTCGATCTCGGTCCTACCGAGAATTTGGTAAGATCTTCCGCGCTCAGCATCAAACGTGTTGGCATAAGCTTGTAAGCGCCGGTTTTGCCTGCAAGTTTGAGTCGGAGAGGCAACTCTGAAGGCGATTTAACGCTGGAAATGATGATCAGTTTTTTCGGGTTGACGAATTTAGCCATCTCCTGGGCCACAACTCCGCCGAAGGAAACACCAGACAGGACCACGTCCTCACCATCGATGGATGCAGCCATTCGACGCGCATAGGACTCCATGGATTCGTTCTTTTCGGGGATGAGCCACTCCAGGATGTGGATCTCATAACGTTCTTCCGGAAGCTTGATATTCTTGAAGATCTCCTTGCCGGCTGCCATTCCGGGAACAAAATAAACCTTCGTTTTTTGTTCAGACATAGTGCTTTAACAACTAACTAACGATTTTGGCAAACGATTTTTCGTAACTTTGTAATGCAAAGATAGAATTATCAGCACTAATTGGGGACTATGAAGAAGATTTTACATCCTGCAGCGACCAGAGGTTCTGCAGACTATGGCTGGTTACAGGCCCGCTACTCCTTTAGTTTTGCTAATTTTTTCGATCCTAACCGCGTTCAGTTTGGAAAATTACGGGTGTTGAATGACGATATTGTTGCACCTTCGATGGGCTTCGGGAAGCATCCGCACCAGAATATGGAGATCGTTACCATTCCGCAGGAAGGCGCCCTTAAGCATCGCGATTCAATGGGAAATGAAGGTGTTATCGAAGCCGGCGACATACAGATCATGAGTGCTGGTACCGGCGTGGAACACAGCGAGCTCAATGCAAGAACACATGAAGCGGTAAAACTGTTCCAGATCTGGGTCTTTCCCGAAGAGGAAGGCGTAGCACCCAGGTACGATCAGAAACGAATATCAGACCTACTATCCCCTAACCAGTTAAGTACCGTGGTGAAACCCAGGTCGGCTGCCAAAAACGGCGATCTGTGGATCCATCAGCAGGCGTGGTTCAACATAGGTGAATTTTCAGAAAAAACCGAAACGACATACCAGTTCAACAACAAAGAACACGGTGCATACGTTTTTGTAATGGACGGCAGTATTGTTGTTGAAAATGAGACACTTAATAAGAGGGATGCCATAGGTATCTGGGACACCGATTCGGTGACCATCACGGCCGAAAGGAACAGTCGTGTCCTGCTTATAGAAGTACCTATGAACTAATAAATCGACTCCCTATGATCGAAGATGTGGAAATAACCGACAATGAATTCTTACGACAATTTGAACTGGAGGTTGGAGACAATATGGCGCGCATCGAATATGCGCTCCAGGATCGAAAGATCTTCCTAACCAAGTACGATATGCCCTCTGATATGGAAGACCAGGGGTTCAGGGATATCTTTATCAAGGCTGTCTTTGATGAAGTTAGAGAACGCGGGATCAGCCTGGTCCCTACAAGCCCTGAGATAGCCGGGTTCATGCGTAAGAACCGCAGGAAGTACAAAGACCTGCTGCCTGTTGGTATCAGTATTTGATCGGAAAAAAACCTTTAGCCCGCAACGATCTCGTTCACAAATTCAAAACGTACCAGGCCATCTTCGTCTATCCTGGTAAGTTCAATATCGTGCAGGGTATTCACCAGTGCAGGATTCCAGGGAGTCTTAACCTTCACATAATTCTCCGTAAACCCATGAATGTAGCCTTCCTTGTTCTCCCCTTCAAACAACACCGTCCGCTTCGTACCCAGTTGCTGTTCGTAAAAGGCGCGTCTCTTTTTTGCTGAAAGACCACGGAGCATTTTGCTTCTTTTGTGGCGTATATTCTTCGGAACTACGCCGCCCATGGACACTGCTTCGGTATTATCGCGCTCCGAATAAGTAAACACATGCAGGTAGGAAATATCCAGTTCATTCAGGAAGTGATAGGTTTCCAGGAACCGTTCTTCCGTCTCACCTGGGAATCCAACGATCACATCCACCCCTATACAGGCATGCGGCATGACCCTTTTTATGTGCTCAACCCGGTCCACATACAGCTCCCTGAGATAGCGCCGCTTCATTAATTTCAGTAGATCATTGCTCCCACTTTGCAGAGGAATATGAAAGTGCGGAACGAAGGTCCTCGACCCGGCCACAAATTCAATGGTTTCATTTTTCAACAGATTGGGTTCTATCGAGGAGATGCGTAATCGTTCAATGCCGGGAACTTTGTCCAGAGCTTCACATAACTGGAAGAAGGTGTGTTCGTGTTTTTTGTTTCCGAATTCACCCTTTCCATAATCGCCAATATTCACTCCTGTCAGGACAATTTCCTTGATCCCCTGTTCCGATATCTCCGCAGCATTCTTAAGCACATTCTCAAGACTGTCACTTCGTGAAATACCCCTTGCAAGTGGAATAGTGCAGTATGTACACTTATAATCGCAACCGTCCTGAACTTTCAGGAAGGCACGTGTCCGGTCACCAATGGAATAGGATCCCACATAGAAATCGGCGTCCTCGATCTCACAGCTGTGAATCTCGCCATGGTCGTTCTTGGCTAGGTCGTTGATATAGTCTGTGATCTTGAATTTCTCGGTTGCCCCAAGCACCAGGTCCACACCGTGTACGTCAGCCAGTTCATCGGGTTTCAGCTGGGCATAGCATCCGATAGCTGCTACAAATGCCTTCGGATTGACCTTTTGAGCCTGTTTCACTATCGTTTTGAAACGCTTGTCCGCATTCTCAGTGACACTACAGGTATTGATCACGTAGATATCCGCCTTCTCCGAGAAATCCACACGCTCGAACCCTTCCGAAGAAAAATCACGGGCAATAGTAGAGGTCTCACTGAAATTCAGCTTACAACCCAAGGTGTAGAAAGCGACTTTTTTACTAGCGTTCATTAGTGTAATTTAGCAAGCGGGCACAAAGATACGAAGTTATGTCGGATGCGTAGCCCTGAGCTTCACGCTGAGCGGAGTCGAAGTGTAGCCGAAGGGTCAGGAGTCTGAAGTCGGGAGTCGGGAGTCGGGAGTTTGTAAATAGGATTGAATAGAATTGTCTCAATGCGAATGCTCTTTTTTCTCAGAATCATTTCAAAAGAAATGAGTTAAGCATCTCAAAGCTGTTTAACTGACTAATTTTAATCGATATTTACTTTCGGAAAAAGTTGAGTTGGGTTATAAAAATACCTCGCAGTTCGATTCCCCATAATACATGTACAATGCAATTTAAATTTGAAAGAATAATTATTTGGCAGAAAGCAATGGTTTTAGGTGAACGAGTGAATGTGATAACCGAAAAATTCCCGCGTAAAGAACAGTTCAATATTACGAGTCAAATGCTCAGAGCTGCAGACTCAATAGCGCTAAACATAGCAGAGGGTTCAATTTCACAATCAAACCCGGAGTTTAGAAGATTTATGAGTTATGCTATAAGGTCCCTTGCGGAAGTTGTAACTTGCATGATAAAAGCAAAGAATAGGAATTATATCACGTCGTCAGAATACCAAAAGCTATATAGTTCCTCTTATAATTTAATGAATATGATGGTTGCCTTTAAAAGAAATTTGAAATAAATGTTTTCGGCAAAATTGAAATCCTTTATAGCTTCCTTTTCAGCATATTTTTACTGCGGACTTCGGACTTCCGACTTCCGGCTGTATAAAACGTTATTCGTTGTCGTGGTTTTGATGATCCTTCATTCCTGCTCCAAAAATACTTCCTCCCAAAGCCATCTCATCTTCCGCTACAACGAGCACAGCAATATCCCAACATTGGATCCGGCATTCGCACGCAATCCGCAGATCATCTGGCCTACCAATCAACTTTTCAACGGACTGGTACAATTAGACGACTCGCTAAACGTACAGCCTGATATTGCAAAGCGCTGGACGTTCGTAGATAGTACCTGTACCTTTTATTTCACGCTGCGGGACGACGTCTATTTTCATAAGAATGAAGTGTTTGGTGATGAAGGTACCCGAAGGGTTACCGCTTACGATTTCGAATATAGTTTCAGTCGGCTTACCGACCCAAAAGTTGCTTCTCCTGGTAGCTGGGTGATGAACAATGTGGAGTCCTACAATGCCGAGAACGACTCTGTGTTCAGGATAGTGCTGAAACGTCCCTTTCCTCCTTTCCTGGGTATGCTGGGAATGCGCTATCTCTCGGTGGTGCCTAAAGAGGCCGTTGATTTCTACGGAAGTGAATTCCGCAGGAATCCGGTGGGCACAGGCCCGTTTCAGTTTAAATTGTGGGAAGAGAATGTAAAACTGGTGCTCCGTAAGAATCCGCTCTACTTCGAAACCGACGAGAACGGGGAGCAGCTCCCTTACCTCGAAGCTGTGGCCGTCACATTCCTGCCGGATAAGCAAAGTGAGTTTCTGCAATTCGCGCAGGGAAAGATCGATTTCGTGTCCGGCCTCGATAATTCATACAAAGATGAGATCATCACTACCACCGGCGCGCTTCAGGAAAAATACAAGGACAGGGTCGAACTGATCACAGCCCCCTACCTCAACACCGAATACCTGGGCTTCTTTATGGATGCGGATACCCCCGAAATTCAGTCGAAGATTCTCCGACAAGCCGTAAACTACGGATTTGATCGTCGAAAAATGGTCACCTACCTCAGAAACGGTATGGGTATTCCGGCAAATCACGGTTTTATACCTAAAGGATTGCCGGGATTCGATGCGATTGAGGGCTATAACTACAACCCCGACAAGGCCAGGGAGCTCATAGAACAATACAAAATGGAAACGGGTGATTCGGAACCCGAGATCGTGATCGGTACCAATAGTCAGTACCTGGATATCTGTGAATACATACAGCGGGAACTTGAAAAACTGGGGGTGGCGGTAACCATCGACGTGATGCCGCCATCCACGCTTCGACAGATGAAGAGCAGCGGAGAACTGGATATTTTCAGGGCCAGTTGGATCGCCGACTACCCCGATGCCGAAAACTATCTTTCACTATACTACAGCAGGAATTTCACCCCGAACGGCCCTAACTACACCCACTACAAAAATGCGGTGTTCGACAGCCTTTATGTGGCTGCGCTTAATGTTTCTGATATAGACGAACGCAAATTGTTGTACACCCGGATGGATAGCATTGTGGTCGCCGATGCCCCTGTGATCCCACTATACTACGATATGGCCATACGGTTTGTGAATAAGGATGTGAGCGGACTGGGTATTAATCCGCAGAATTTCCTTGTGTTGAAGCGGGTTAAGAAGGCAACCCCTTGAACCTGCTGTAACAAATTACAGATATTTCCCGACACATAATAAATAGACATCATGGGCACCAGGGGAAACATAGGGATTCAGCGCGTCAACTACATTCAGAAAAGTAAACGAAGAAAGATCTACGACAAGGAAGTAAAAAGCTTGCCAAGTAGTTATCGTACCTTTGTCGACCATACTTCTATGAAAACACACGAATTTGCCGAATTTCAGAAAGGCCAATTTAAAAGGGCTAAATTCGAGAGGCGCAAGCAGCGGATTTATTTGTTGATCTCTATATCAATGACGCTCGTTTTCTTCTATTTCTTACCAGAAATTTTATACTGGATCCTAGGATAATTATGAGTTTAGGTTTCGTAAATAATGCAATCACCAGTCTGAAAAATAATGCAAAAATGCTTTCAGGCCGTAAGACTCTGGCCGATCGGAAGACGGGGTCCGGATCGGCCTATAGTTCCTTTCAGGATTATAAAGAGATGAAGGGTCACGAATTTGCCGAATTTCAGAAGCGAATGTTTGCAGATAAGGCACGTGAGCGAAGGCGTTTTCGTCGAATCTTCTGGTCTGTGATGATCGTTGTGATCGCAGCCGCGATCTACCTTCTGTTCTTCTACGAAGTAGGCCCCATCAAATCGTTCAAGTGGCCCGTTTAAACCATCTTAGTACCTCCTGTACTTAGCCGTCTCCTCAAAAACGTATTCCAGGATCTTTGCGTCTTCTTCGGAAAAATCCACATTACGTCTGGCCATAGCTGCTTTGGCGGTTTCGAAGGCTTTTGCGGTCTTATAGGTTGTCATCCCGTGGCTTCCTCCCCAACTGAAACTAGCTATGAAATTACGAGGGAATCCGCTTCCGAAGATGTTCGCACTCACGCCAACCACCGTCCCCGTGTTGAACATGGTATTTATACCACATTTACTATGGTCGCCCATCATGAGTCCGCAAAACTGCAGTCCGGTCTTAGCAAAGCTCTCCGTGGCATAATCCCACAAGCGAACTTCAGCATAGTTGTTCTTTAAGTTGGAAGTATTTGTGTCGGCTCCAAGGTTACACCACTCACCCAGTACTGAATTACCGAGGAAACCGTCGTGTCCTTTGTTCGAGTACCCAAAGAGCACCGAGTTGTTCACTTCACCCCCTATCTTGGAAAACGGACCTATGGTACAACCGGTATAGATCTTACTGGCCATCTTTACCACCGAACCTTCGCAAAGGGCAAAAGGGCCACGGATCATGGATCCTTCCATGATCTCGGTGTTCTTTCCTATATAGATGGGTCCGGCTTCGGCGTTCAATGAGCATAAAGGCAATTTGGCACCTTCTTCGATAAAAATTCGTTCCGGATAAAAGGCCACTGTTGTTTCGGGAATGGGTTGTGAATTTCGTCCCTGGGTGATGAGTTCGTAGTCCCTTTCGATCGCTTCGTGGTTCTTTCCGAAGATATCCCAAGTATGTTCCACCCGGAAGGCATCGTCATCCTCGTATTGGGTGATCTCGTAAGTATCGAAATCCACCTCCTGTCCTTCCGAAGTAAAAAAGGCAAGAGGCTCCTCCCCGCAGAAGATAGCCTGGTTGGCTTTGAGAGCTTTAATTCGGGCAACCAAAGGTGCCGTAGGTACAAAGGAAGCATCGATCAGTACGTTCTCTTCCATTTCGACCATAGGCCATCGCCCCGAGAGATGGTCTTCCGTAACCGTAGTAGTTGTAAGACCAAGATAGTTCTCCCATTTCTCCCTCAAAGTGAGTATTCCGATACGTATATCGGCCACCGGACGCGTATAGGTAAAAGGTAATAGCTGGTCACGAACAGGACCATCGAAAAGGATATAATTCATAAGGGACGATTATATCATCAAAGCTAAATAAAAAAAGCCTTCGATATTCGAAGGCTTCAGAAATCTTATGGAAAAAGAGCTTACTCTTCCTCTTTTGCAGCAGCTTTGCTGAATTTTTTGTACTTGTTCTTGAACTTGTCGATTCGACCAGCCGTATCGATCAGTTTCGCCTTACCTGTAAAGAAAGGGTGCGAAGTTCTTGAAATCTCCATCTTCACCAAAGGATATTCCACACCGTCAACTTCGATGGTCTCCTTGGTAGCCGCAGTGGATTTTGTGATAAAAACATCGTCATTCGACATGTCCTTGAACGCTACTAGTCTGTAATTTTCCGGATGGATATCTTTTTTCATCTTTTCTGCTTTTTCGTATTCCCTCAATTTTTGAGTCTGCAAATTTAAGCAATATTCATAAATACACAACTAATATTTAGGTTATTTATTAGTGTTGCCGGATAAAAAGTAGATCGTGTGAAGGGTGAAGCGTGAAGGGTGAAGGGTGAAGGGTGAAGGGTGAAGGGTGAAGGGTGAAGGGTGAAGGGTACAACCTACAATTGACAACCCAAAACACACAACAGATAACCGAGAACCCAGAACCCAGAACCCAGAACCAGGGTAAACAATTCAACACGATAAGATTCTTAGCTACGCTCTGAATGACAACGGACAACCGAGAATCGAGAACCGAGAACCCATAACCATGGTCACTGAGTGTCCGCCTGATTGCTGAGCGGAGTCGAAGCAAGGCGGATATATCGAAGTGACGACCCTCAACCCGGATCTGCGCCCGGTATCTTACAACATGGAACTCTTTTGTCTCGAAGCGGATAATTATAAAACTATTCGCTCAGTCCGAATGTAACGATTTACTATCTTTGTTTACTAACCAACCGAAATCAACTCTCCGCCATCGGCGGACCAAAAAACTTTTTCGTATGGACACTCCCAAAGCATCAATTAAAAAAATTGCCCTGAATTACGGACTCTTACTTGGACTAGCATCCATTGGATGGTCGATATTATTATTCGTCATGGACAAACACATCGATCGACCCTGGTGGTCTGGTGTGATCAGTTTCCTCCTTATGATCCTGATCCTGGTGATTGGTCTGAAGGCCTTTAAAAAGGACAATGGCGGATATATGTCGCTGGGTGAAGCTCTCAAGGCTGGTTTAGCTATTTCGCTTATCGCCGGGATACTTGGTGTTATTTTCAATTTTATCTTCGTAAGCTATATCGATCCTGATGTAGTTGCAAAGACCCTAGAACTCACCGAAGAGCGTATGTATGAACAAAATCCTAATATGACCCAGGAACAGGCTGAAATGGCCCTGAGCATGACTGAAAAGTTTATGAGTCCGGGAATTATGGCAGCCCTGGGAATAATTGTGACTCTCTTCTTCGGATTTATCATTTCGCTGGTTGCCGGCCTTATCATGAAGCGTAACCCGCCGATGAACTAAGAATCATAGCGAATGAACCTATCCATCGTTATTCCACTTCTTAACGAAGAAGAATCGCTGAACGAATTGTACCATTGGATTGCAGAGGTGATGCAGTCCAATGGTTTTTTATATGAAATTCTGTTCATAGACGATGGAAGTACCGACGACTCCTGGAAAGTGATCGAAAAATTGGCGAATGAGCACAGGGAGGTGAGAGGGATCCGTTTTTTAAAAAATTTCGGGAAGTCCCAGGCTCTGCATGCAGGATTCGCAATAGCAGAAGGAGATGTGGTGATCACCATGGACGCCGACCTCCAGGACAACCCCGAGGAGATTCCAGAACTCTACGAAATGATCACTAAGGAAGGCTATCAACTGGTTTCAGGCTGGAAAAAGAAACGCTACGATTCCGTGGTCACAAAGAATCTGCCTTCCAAACTCTTCAATTTTGCCGCCCGGAAGACGTCCGGAGTAAAGCTGCATGATTTTAATTGCGGACTCAAAGCTTACCGCAGTGATGTTATAAAAACCATTGAGGTGACCGGTGAAATGCACAGGTACATTCCGGTGCTTGCCAAAAATGCGGGTTTCAATAAAATAGGTGAAAAAGTGGTTAAGCATCAGAAACGCAAATACGGAACAACGAAATTCGGCATGGAACGCTTTATCCGTGGATTCCTCGACCTTATTACCATTTCCTTCCTGTCCAGGTTCGGTAAGCGCCCGATGCATCTTTTCGGGGCCTGGGGAGCGATAATGCTCTTTATTGGCTTCTGTTTTGCGGCCTACCTTGGGATCGATAAACTATTTATCCACACAACCGGACGACTCATCACCGAGCGGCCCGAATTCTACCTGGCCCTCACCGCCATGATACTTGGGACCCAGCTTTTCCTCGCAGGTTTCCTGGGTGAATTGATCCTGAGAAGCAAAAAAGGAGCCCGAAACTACATTATTAAAGAAGATGTAAACATAACCGATTGAGGCTAAGTTTCGTTATTTTTGCAGCACGATTACCCAAAACACCTAAAATCATCTCATGATCTATGTGGACCCGAAAATACTGGAAAGAGTAAATCAATGGCTCACTCCCGTATTCGACATTGAAACACAGCACACTATCAAAGAAATGATCGCCTACGATCCCGAAGGCCTGGAGGACAGTTTCTACAAGAATCTTGAGTTCGGAACCGGGGGAATGCGTGGGATCATGGGAGTTGGGGACAATCGTATCAACAAGTATACCCTGGGTAAAAACACACAGGGACTTTCGAATTACCTTAAAAAAACCTTCCCGGGGGAATCTCTTAAAGTTGCTATCGCCTACGATTGCCGGCACAATAGCAAAACCCTGGCAAAGGTGGTCGCAGATGTATTTTCGGCCAACAACATAAAGGTGTTCCTGTTTTCAGACCTTCGCCCAACCCCTGAACTTTCGTTCGCGGTGCGCGAATTAGGTTGTCATTGCGGAATCGTACTCACAGCTTCCCACAATCCGCCCGAGTACAACGGTTACAAGGTATATTGGCAGGATGGCGGGCAGCTTGTTCCCCCACAGGATAGTGAAATTATCGCTGAGATCAATGCGATCCAATACGGAAATATCAATTTCGAAGGGAAGGAAGAGCTGATCGAGTACATGGATGAAGCCATGGACGCCACCTTCGAGGCTGCTTCGGTAAGAAACGGGAGTTTCAGTACTCAGCAGGCAGCAAAGAACGAACTAAAGATCGTATTTACTTCTTTACACGGTACATCGATCACGATGATACCGAGGGTATTGGAAAAGGCGGGGTACAACAATGTGAGTGTTGTAAAGGAACAGTCAAAGCCGGATGGAGACTTCCCTACGGTGGAATCGCCAAATCCTGAAGAACCCGCAGCTTTGAAAATGGCACTGGAACTGGCCGAAAAAGAAGGTGCAGACATCGTTATTGGTACAGACCCCGACTGTGACCGGCTTGGTATAGCGGTACGTGACGACAAAGGTGAGCTCGTTCTGCTGAACGGCAACCAGGCCATGGTGGTGATGACCCATTTCCTTCTGGATCAGTGGAAAAAGCAGGAAAGATTCAACGGAAACCAGTTTGTTGCATCTACTATAGTGTCGACGCCCATGGTAAAGGTGATCGCTGAATCGTTTGGAGTGAAATACATGGAAGGGCTAACGGGCTTTAAATGGATAGCTAAAATGGTAAAGGACCATCCCAACCTTGAACTGATCGGGGGCGGTGAAGAGAGCTTCGGATTTATGGTTGGAGATTTTGTGAGAGATAAGGATGCCGTAACAGCTACCCTGCTGGCCTGCGAGATCGCTGCCGTTCAAAAGCAAAAAGGAGGCAGTATGTTCAGCTATATCCGGGAATTGTACAAAGAATACGGCTACTACCTGGAGGAATTGGTTTCCTTCGTAAAAAAAGGAAAAAAAGGAGCCGAAGAGATCCAGGCCATGATGAGATCACTGCGGGAGAACCCATTGGAAACAATCGATGGCAGTAAGGTGATCCGTGTGGAAGACTACCAGGCCGGATTGGCAACGAATTGTGAAGACGGATCGGTTAGTGAGATCGATATACCAAAGTCGAATGTACTGATCTATTATACCGAAGACGGAAGTAAGATCGCTGCGCGACCAAGTGGAACCGAGCCCAAGATCAAATTCTATATGAGTGTGAAATCCGATGGCGCGGACAGTGATTCGCCCATGGAAGAACTTCAGAAGAAAATACAACGCATAAAAACCGAACTGCAGCTTTAATGCATTATTTCAGAAAAATACTTAAGTACGCACTGCCTTATAAGCGGTTTGCCTGGCTGAACATCATTTCGAACATCTTCTATGCCTTGTTCGGAACCCTGGCCATGGTCTCTCTTTTTCCTATGCTTAC
>JAUIIU010000079.1 GCA_030431695.1 Bacteroidia bacterium
CTTTATCTGTATCACGATCTTCTTTTTCTTTTTTGCAAAGGATACGAGAAGGCATATCCCTGAGGATATGAATCGGTCCAGAACCAATCGTCTATTGTCGGGGATGTTACTGGCTGTACTGAATTTACTTCCCCTGCCGTATTGGGTATACATCAGTATTACTTTTTCGGGATTTGGCTGGTTTAAATTCGAGCAACATGGAATATGGGCGGCTGTCCTGGCTTCGGGGATCGGTACCTTCGTCATGCTGATGGTCTACGTACAGTTCTTTAGAAAAAAAGGAAATTCGTCCCGTCATAAGATCAATATGAACTACATCATCGGTCTGATCACTGCGATCATTGCTGTGATCACGTTTCTGAAGATCATAAATGATTTTTAATGCAATCGGAAGGATTTTTCAAACAGGTTCATGAAGTAGCTAAACAAGTGCCTTTTGGGCGAGTAACCTCCTATGGTGCTATTGCACGCTACCTTGGTGCAGCAGGCAGTGCCAGGATGGTAGGCTGGGCCATGAACGCTTCCCACCAGGATCCAGATGTTCCTGCACATCGCGTTGTGAACAGGAAGGGTCTGCTCACCGGGAAACACCACTTCGAGGGCACCAATCTCATGCAACAGTTGCTGGAGAGTGAAGGTGTGGAAGTGATCGATAACCAGGTACAGAACTTCTCTGAGTTGTTCTGGGATCCAACCCTTGAGTTGGGCTGAATTATACACGCTGGTCTTGTATAATCATTCGCTATTTTACTTTCATTCAATTCTATCTCAACCCTTCTGAATTCGAACTTTAAGACGTATATTTGTAACTTAGAATTCATCTAAATTAGAAGCATATACAGGGATGGGATTAAACAAAAATGAAATTCTGAAAGCCTTGGAATCCGTATCTGTTGCAGGAGAGGGAAAGAACATGGTTGAAAGTGGAGCAGTTAGAAATGTAATGACATTTGCCGACGAGGTTGTGGTAGATATCACCCTATCAACACCGGCAATGCATATTAAGAAAAGAGCTGAAGCAGACATCGTTAAGACAATCCATGAAAAGGTTGATGCCAATGCCAAGGTGCAGGTCAATATCAAGGTAGAGGCGCCTGTTCAGGAAAATCCGAACCTCATCAAGGGGAAACCAATTCCCGGTATTCAGAATATCGTGGCTGTGGCCTCCGGAAAAGGAGGCGTAGGAAAATCTACGGTAACTGCCAACCTTGCCGTTTCATTGGCTAAAATGGGATTTAAGGTTGGAGTACTGGACGCAGATATTTACGGCCCGTCTATTCCGATCATGTTCGATGTTGCCAATGAGAGGCCTCTTTCGGTTGAAGTGGACGGAAAGAGCAAGATGAAGCCCATCGAGAACTACGGTGTCAAGGTGCTTTCCATTGGATTCTTCACACAGCCGGACCAGGCTGTGATCTGGCGGGGTCCGATGGCAGCGAAAGCCTTAAACCAGCTAATCTTCGATGCAGCTTGGGGAGAACTGGATTTTATGCTGATCGACCTTCCACCCGGAACAGGAGATATCCATCTAAGTATCATGCAATCCCTACCTATTACAGGAGCAGTGGTGGTAAGTACGCCACAGAATGTGGCCCTGGCCGATGCACGTAAAGGAGTTGCAATGTTCCAGCAGGAAAGTATTCAGGTGCCTGTTTTAGGTATCGTGGAGAATATGGCTTATTTCACTCCGGGAGAATTACCAAAGAACAAGTATTATATATTCGGAAAAGAGGGTGCGAAAAACCTGGCTACAGACCTCAGTGTGCCTTTTCTCGGTGAGATCCCACTCGAGCAAAGCATTCGTGAAGCAGGGGATGTGGGACGCCCGGCAGCCTTGCAGGAAGATTCGGCAACGGCAATGGCGTTCGAGGAAGTGACCAGAAGTGTGGTGGAAGAGACCGTTCGTAGAAATGATTCGCTACCTCCAACGGAGGCAATTAAAATAACAACCATGGCCGGTTGTAGTGCAGTAAACAAATAATGATGACCGATAAGGAATTGCAGTCGAAAGTTGAACTCGCCCTGGATGAGATACGCCCCTTCCTTCAGAGTGATGGAGGGGATATATGTTTGGTGAGCATCGATGATGGGAAGGTTGTGACCGTGCAGTTGCAGGGAGCCTGTGTGGGATGTACGGTTAACCAGATGACCTTGAAAAGCGGCGTGGAAATGACCATAAAAAAACACGCTCCCCAAATAGAGAGCGTGATTAATATTGATTAACTCACCGTTACCTCATTTAACGTAAATTTCCATGAGGCAGGCTTCTTTAGAAAGGAAAACAACGTCTTATTTGTGTGGTTAAACGATCAATTTCTCCTTCCGAAGTAACGTGTCGAGTCCGTCGGCAAGATTGTAACAATTACTGATCTTGTTGATGTCGTTACAATAGGCCATGTCGTCCTGGGTGTAGTCGCAGGTAAAGCCGTTAAGATCTACTTTCTCAAATTCACTATTCAATTTCAGACATTCGCGGTACATCCTTTCAATGGAATCGTATCCTGATGGATCCACACCCATATTCAGCAAGTAACCTCTGAGGTAATTTTCAATGGCGTGCTGGGCTTTTTGGCATACCAGCCAGGACACAACGTCCTCTTCCGGCCGACAAAGCTCGTGGTTGGCCTCTTTCAGTTTGGCCACGGCATTCGCAAATAATTTTTTTACATCGTTTTCCATTATGTTCGGTTTTATATTTTGTTTACATATTTCTGAATAGTTCCAATCGCTCCCATTTGGTCTGAACTTCTTCCTGTGCCTCTTTCAGCAGTGAAGCACCCAGTTCGGCATTTTCTTTGGCCACCCTGCTGAATCGTGTTTCCCCATACATGAAATCGCGCAATGGAATGCTGGGTTCCTTGGAATCAAGTTTGAACTTCTTACCCTTGGGTTTGGCAGGATCGAAACGGAACAGCGGCCAATAGCCTGAACTGACTGCTTTCGACTGCTGCAGAGCGCCATCTTTGAGGTCGTAGCCGTGCTCACCACAATGTGAATAGGCAATGATTATGGACGGACCAGGATAGGCCGCAGCTTCCTGTATAGCTTTAAGGGTTTGCATGTCCTTGGCGCCCATTGCCACCTGGGCGACATAAACGTTCTCATAAGACACAGCCTGAAGGGCAAGGCTCTTCTTTCCGGTTCGTTTACCACTTACGGAGAACTTGGCACTGGCACCCAGCGGAGTGGCTTTGGATGTTTGTCCGCCGGTATTTGAATACACCTCGGTATCCAGGACCATAATGTTTATATTCTCTCCTGAAGCCAACACATGGTCCACACCACCATAACCGATATCATAGGCCCAACCGTCACCGCCTACGATCCAGACGTCTTTCTTACGCAAGTAATCGGCGATTTCCCGTAGTTTGGCAGCATCCGGGTCGTCTATATTCGCAAGTGCAGACTGCAATTTGTCGATATCTTCAAGTTTTCCGGCCTTTTCGGCTTCTGTGGTTTCCGGATTCTCGAGAATTGAGGAGATCAACTCCTTATCGAGCTTATTTCTCAGGGATTCGAGCAAATTAACGGCCAGCTCCTGTTTTTTTGTAAGAGCGAGTTTCATACCCAAACCAAATTCGGCATTATCCTCGAACAGGGAATTTGCCCATGCCGGTCCTCTGCCTTCAGCATTGGTCTTATAAGGTGTTGTTGGAAGGTTCCCTCCGTAAATTGAGGAACAACCGGTTGCATTCGCAATTAGGATACTGTCACCAAACAATTGTGTAAGCAACTTGATATAGGGTGTTTCACCACATCCGGAGCAGGCTCCTGAAAATTCGAACAGAGGTTCGAGGAACTGCGAACCCTTAACATTGGTGACCTGCAGGGCAGACCTGTCGTAATTCTTCAGTTTAGTGAAGTAATCCCAGTTAAGGTTCTCTTCAGTTTCAACATCGAGCTTCTTGTGCATATTGATCGCCTTGAAATCGGCTACTTCCTTGCTTTCAGCAGGACAAACCGCTACACACAGATCACATCCGGTGCAATCTTCCGGTGAAACCTGAAGCACATAAGAGTCTTCAGTAGAATTGAACGGACGTCCTTTGGCCGGTACGGATTTAAGTGAAGCGGGGGCATCAGACAATTCAACATTTGAAACCACCTTAGCCCTAATTGCAGCATGCGGACAAATAGCAACACACTTGTTACACTGTGTACAGAGATTGATATCATCCCACACCGGAATGAAATCTGCAATTCCTCGTTTTTCATACTGGGTAGTACCCATAGGGAAGGTTCCGTCCACAGGGAAGGAACTCACCGGGAGTTCGTCGCCTTTCCCCGCAAGGATCTTACCGAGTACTTCCTGCACAAATGGGTCGGGGTTTCCACTCATGATCGGTTTGAAAGGTTTATCACTGGTAACTTCTTTCGGATAATCTACTTTTTCCAGATTTGCGAGCGATGCGTCCACAGCGTTGAAGTTCATTTGAACCACATCGTCACCTTTGTGAGAATAGGTCTTCTCGATGGCATCTTTGATCTTCTGGATGGCTTCATCCTTTGGAAGTATACCTGAGATGGCAAAGAAGCAGGTTTGCAGTATGGTGTTGGTTCTCTTGCCGAGGTTCTGTTCGTGAGCCACGCGCGATGCATCGATGACATAGAAATCCAGTTCATTTTCAATGATCTCTTCCTGAACTCTCTTCGGAAGTTGATCCCATATCTCATCCCTGGAGTATGGTGAATTCAACAGGAAGGTAGCCCCCTTCTTGGCAGATTTCAGAATGTCGTATTTCTCTATGAAGTTGAACTGGTGACAAGCCACGAAGTCTGCTTTGTGGATCAGGTAAGTGGAATAGATCGGTTCCGGGCCAAAGCGAAGGTGAGACACGGTTTGTGCCCCCGCTTTCTTCGAATCGTATACGAAGTATCCCTGGACGTAGTTATCGGTTGTTTCCCCGATGATCTTGATAGAGTTCTTATTGGCTCCTACAGTACCGTCGGATCCCAATCCGTAAAACATACAGTTGAACGTCTTCTTAGCAGTTCTCAGTCGATCACCAACTTCAAGGCTGGTAAAGGAGACATCGTCATTGATTCCCACGGTAAAATGATTTTTGGGAGAAGGCTTGTCAAGTTCGTCCAGAACGGCTTTCACCATTGCCGGATCGAATTCCTTGGAAGAAAGTCCGTATCGCCCACCGATGATGGTATCGATCTTCCTTCCGCTCTCCATTAGTGCTGTGGCAACGTCGAGATACAACGGTTCTCCTGTACTTCCTGGTTCTTTTGTACGATCCAGAACAGCTACTTTTTTTACAGTTTGGGGCAGTTTATCAATGAAGTGCTTTACCGAGAACGGACGATATAGCCGAACGATGATAGCACCTACTTTCTCCCCGTTCTTCACCATGGTGTCTATGGTTTCAAGAACCGGCCCCTGTCCGGATCCCATGATCACCATTACTTTTTCGGCTTCGGGATGGCCAAGATAGTAGAAAAGGCTGTATCTGCGCCCTGTGTGTTGGTAGAACTCGTCCATCGTACGCTGAACGATCTCCGGGGTATTGCTGTAGTAATTGTTCGCGGCTTCACGGGCCTGGAAGAACACGTCTGGGTTTTGGGAAGTTCCTTTTACTGTAGGGTGGTCCGGATCAAGTGAACGAGCTTTGTGCTCCAAAACCTTATCGTCCGGCATCATACTGCGGATGGTCTCATCGCTGATGGCATCTATCTTTGAGATTTCGTGGGATGTCCGGAATCCGTCAAATACATTGAGGAACGGAACCCTGGATCGAAGTGTTGCCACCTGCGAGATCAGTGCGAAATCCTGGGCTTCCTGTACCGAACCGCCAAAAAGCATGGCGAAACCTGTTTGCCGGGCCGCCATGACATCCGAATGATCTGCGAAAATAGAAAGAGCATGTGTGGCTACCGTTCGCGATGCAACGTGTATCACAGTTGGGAGTAATTCTCCTGCGATCTTGTACATATTTGGGATCATCAGGAGTAATCCTTGGGAGGCAGTAAAGGTCGTGGTAAGAGCGCCTCCTAACAGCGATCCGTGTACGGCACCGGCGGCACCGCCTTCACTTTGCATTTCAACTATTCTCGGGACATTTCCCCAAATGTTCTTTTCTCCTTTTGCACTGAAAACATCAACATGTTCGCCCATTGGAGAGGCGGGGGTAATTGGATAGATAGCGCAAACTTCGTTGGTCTTGTGAGCCACTCTGGCAACCGCTTCGTTACCGTCGCAGATTAGCTTATGGGATGCCTTTTCCATAATCCGTTGATTTTATTATTCTTATTGTGTACTTGTGGTAGTGAAAATATAAAGCAGGTGTCAGAAAATCTATGACACATATCAGTTATCGTCATCCTGGAAATCAAGTCTATTTATTGAAGTCCCGATAACAGGTACGTCAGGCCAGGGCTGCTTCAGAATGAAATAACCCTTTGGTTAAGTGTGGAAAATGCTCTAACGGAATTATTCGCCGTGGAGCCAGGCTTTCTTCGCGAGTAGTTCTTCGTCGGACTCAACGTGATCCTCGTCCGGTACGCAACAGTCTACCGGGCAAACGGCTGCACATTGAGGCTCGTCGTGGAACCCTTTACATTCGGTACACTTCTCGGTAACGATGTAGTAAAACTCATCGGAAATTGGCTCGTGTTCGACATCGGCATCAATTTCTTCTCCATTAAGGCCGGTTACCGATCCAGATAAGGCCGTCTCATCAGAATACGACCAATTGTCATCTGGTTCATAGATAGCATTGTTCGGGCATTCTGCAATACAGGCGTCGCAGTTAATGCATTCATCTGTTATTTTAATAGCCATAATTTAACTAAATTTGTAAGTATAAATTTAAGCCTCCTTTTGTGCTTTAAATGTGACGAAAATCAGGTTTCATTAGTTCCGTTGAGATTATTTTTGAATCCTGATCTGAAGTGCATTTTGGACCGCTTACGATCTGGTTAATTATTTCAATCAAGATATTTTATGGATGTTTTAGAATCTAAGCGTCCTTCTCAACCTCTAGAGGCTGTTGT
Source organism: Bacteroidia bacterium (assembly GCA_030431695.1). Classification (GTDB taxonomy): domain Bacteria; phylum Bacteroidota; class Bacteroidia; order Flavobacteriales; family Flavobacteriaceae; genus Pukyongia. Next base: position 7,000 of record JAUIIU010000079.1, read on the forward strand.
CATTCGTTTCGTGGGTGATTCTGGTGACGGGATGCAACTTACGGGAACCCAGTTCTCGGATACTTCAGCTATGTTTGGGAATGATATTGCCACCTTTCCTAACTTCCCGGCAGAAATTCGTGCTCCACAAGGTAGCCTGTATGGGGTTTCAGGATACCAGGTGCATATAGGGAGTGTTCAGATCAGTACACCCGGAGACGATGTTGATCTCCTGGTTGCTATGAACCCGGCCGGCCTGAAAACCAATCTTCATGCGGTTAAACCGGGCCATACGATAATTGTGGACACCGATGCATTTACCCAGAAGAACCTGGATAAGGCCCAGTACGAATCCAATCCCCTGGAAGACGGGAGCCTGGCCAATTATCGGGTGATAGAAGTCGAAATGACCTCACTCACAAAAGAAGCGCTCAAGGATGTGGACGGGCTGGATAACAAATCGATCACCAGAACAAAGAATATGTTCGCACTTGGGATGGTGTACTGGATGTACAACCGGTCCATGGAACACACGATAGAATTCTTCAATACCAAATTCAAAGGACGGCCCGAGATCGTTGAAGCAAACACCAAGGTCCTTAAAACGGGCTATTATTTTGCCGAGACCCTCGAACTTATACCAAATGCTTATACCGTTTCACCGGCTAAGATGGAACCGGGTACGTATCGTATCATCATGGGGAACAAGGCGACCGCCTGGGGTTTTCTCGCTGCTGCCGAGAAATCGGGAATGGAATTATTCCTCGGATCGTATCCCATCACGCCCGCTTCGGATATTCTTCATGAACTGGTAAAACACGGGCATTTTGGTGTCAAGTCCCTGCAGGCTGAAGATGAGATCGCCGGGATTTCATCGGCCATAGGTGCGGCCTTTGCCGGAGATCTGGCCATCACAACAACTTCAGGACCGGGATTGGCGCTGAAAGGTGAGGCCCTGGGACTTGCAATGATGATCGAATTACCGCTGGTAGTAGTTAATGTGCAGCGTGGCGGACCGTCGACTGGCTTGCCTACAAAGACGGAGCAATCGGACCTTTTACAGGCGATGTACGGACGTAACGGAGAAAGCCCCGTAATAGTGATTGCTGCCAGTACTCCTGCAAATTGTTTCAGGTATGCCTACCTGGCTGCCAAGCTAACGCTCGAGCATATGACCCCGGTGGTGTTACTATCGGATGGGTACATTGCCAATGGATCGGCTCCCTGGAAGATCTGCACCGTGGATGAGATGCCTGAGATCAATAACCATCGCTTTAAAAGCAATGGTGAGGAATGGCATGCTTACGACCGCGACCCTGATTCACTAGCGAGGAGATGGCCTATCCCAGGTACTCCGGGAATGGAACACCGTGTAGGAGGATTGGAAAAACACCAGGTTACGGGAAATGTTTCTTACGTTCCCGAGAATCACGAATACATGACAAAGATCCGAGCCGAGAAGATCAAAAGGGTCCAGAACTACATACCGGAGCTTGAGCCGGAATTCGCCCAAAATGGTGACCTGCTGGTTGTAGGATGGGGTGGAACCTACGGTTCATTACATTCCGCAGTAAACCATCTGGCCGAGGAAGGTATCGATACAATTGGCTATGCACATTTCAACTACCTGAACCCATTGCCAAAGAACACCGAAGAGCTGCTGAAACGATATAAGAAGATCGTTGTTTGTGAATTGAATAACGGTCAGTTCGCCAAGATACTTCGAATGCATTTCGACGGTTATGATATCGTGCAATTCAATAAGATCCAGGGTCTGCCTTTTGGAAATACGGAACTCATGGAGAAGTTTAAACAATTATTAAAATAGCATGGAAGCAACAGCCGATAAAAAATATACCTTCAGGGATTTTGAAAGCGACCAGGAAGTACGCTGGTGCCCGGGATGCGACGATTACGTGATCCTTCGTTCCATGCAAAAGGCCCTGCCCGAAATGGGCGTGAAAAAGGAGGACGTGGTGTTTATCTCAGGAATAGGATGCTCATCTCGCTTTCCCTATTATATGGATACCTTCGGAATGCACGGTATCCACGGAAGGGCCCCTGCCATCGCTACGGGGGTAAAACTCGCTAATAACGACCTTAGTGTTTGGGTGATCACCGGAGACGGGGACAGTATGGCTATTGGCGGGAATCATTTTATTCATGTGCTCCGAAGGAATGTCGATCTGAATATCGTACTTTTCAATAACGAGATCTATGGTCTCACCAAAGGACAGTTCTCACCTACATCCCTGGTGGGCCAGAAGACGAAATCTTCACCCTACGGGAATACACAACCGCCTTTTTCTCCCGGGGAACTTGCTATTGGTGCACAGGCACGATTCTTCGCGAGGATTGGAGGGAATACTCCCAAGGAAATGACCCAGATCTTTATCGATTGTCATAATTTCAAAGGGACCTCACTTGTCGAAGTGTTACAGAACTGCCCTATCTTCAACAATGGCGCATTCGATCAGTATACCGATAAAAAGGTCCGTGCCGACAGGCAGTTATTTGTAGAACACGGAAAGCCAATGATCTTCGGAACGAATCGAGACAAAGGACTGATCCTGAATGGTTTGAAACTGGAGGTGGTCACTATTGGGGAGAACGGAATCACCGAGGAGGATATACTTGTTCACGATGCTGAAGAAAAGGATCCTACCTTACACCAGATGTTGGTTCGGATGGATTATCCCATGATCACCGGAATTATCAGGAGAGTCAAGGATCTTACTTTCGAGGAAAGGGAGAATGCACAAAGGGAACAGGTAAAGAAAAACTCGAAATTCAAAAAGACCAGCGACTTGTTCTATTCGGGCGATGTCTACCAGGTGATCTAACCCATTCTAAGCCAATCCCGTAAAGCCCAGGAACGCCAGGGAAAGCAATCCGGCAACCAACAGGTTGATTGGCACGCCCTTCATTCCTTCCGGAATGTCCATTAATTCCAGCTGCTCACGTATACTCGCGAACAAGACCAGGGCCAGGGCAAAGCCAAGTGCGTTGGCGATCGCAAAGAATACGGCCTTCAGCAAACTTGCGTTCTCCATGCCCAAAGCGAGGATGGCCACACCCAGGATAGCACAGTTCGTAGTGATAAGTGGCAGGAATACGCCTAACGCCTGGTATAGTGCCGGGCTAACTTTCTTCAGAATAATTTCAACCATTTGTACCAGCGAAGCGATCACCAGGATAAAAGTGATGGTACGGAGGTAGTCCAGCCCCATTGGAACCAGTATAAAATTGTACAACAGGTAGGTAACCAATGTGGCAATGGTCATTACAAAAAGTACAGCCCCGGACATACCGACGGACGTACTTACCTTGTTAGAAACCCCAAGGAACGGACAGATACCCAGGAATTGTGAAAGTACTATATTGTTCACAAAAACGGCGGCTATGAGGATCAGTACGTATTCCATAGACTAGGTCGTTTTAAGGGTTATCTTGTTGAAAGCTGCACTCAGGTAGGCCAAAGCGATAAAGGCCCCGGGTGGCAGAATGAACAATATCAGCGTACTGGCGTCTTCGGAAACCAGTTTGAGTTCGAAAATGCTTCCATTTCCAAGTAATTCCCTGGCGATACCTAGCACGGTAAGTGCGATGGTAAAGCCGATACCCATACCAAGCGCATCAACAATGGAAGAAAGGAGGTTGTTCCTGGAAGCAAAAGCTTCGGCACGACCAAGGATAAGACAGTTAACAACGATCAGCGGTATAAATATTCCAAGCTGTTCGTAAAGGAACGGAATGAATGCCTCAAGCACCATTTCAACGATGGTAACGAAGGATGCAATTATAATGATGAAGGCCGGGATCCGTACTTTCGATGGTATCTGAGATTTCACTGTTGAAACCACGATATTCGACATAAGCAGTACGAACAGCGTGGCCAGTCCCATTCCCAGGCCGTTGAAGCCGGAGGAGGTAACCCCAAGGGTAGGACACATCCCCAGTAACATCACGAACACCGGGTTATCCTTGATGATCCCTTTTAAGAAATTCTGTTTCTGACTCATTTTTTCTGCCATCTGTTCAGTTTTCAGATTTTGATCGTTCTTCCTCGAAAACATCATAGGCCATCTGGGTGGCTTCACTGAAAGCACGGGTGGTGATGGTTGCGCCCGTGAGGGCATCTACATCGCCCTTGTCCTTTTTCACCTTCAGAATGAACTCCGAAGGGTGTTTACCCCGGAACTGCCGAATGAACTTGTCGTCCTTCATCTTGGTTCCCAGACCCGGAGTCTCTTTTTGTTCAAGTACCGATATATTGGTAATGGTCCCGTCGGTCGCAAAACCTACCATGATCTTCACCAATCCGCTATATCCCTTTTCGGAAGTACTCACCACTGCGGTACCCACAGCAATGTTGTCTTTTTTAGCCAGATAGATCTCCACACTGTCGCGGGCCTGTTCATGTTTGACCAATTTTACAGATTCCACAGGGTTATTGTTGAATTCAGGGAGAACCGTTTTCAGGGCGTTGATCTTTTTCTCCAGCTTTGCTTTTGCCTTGGGGCCTTTGGTGATGTCGTTTATGAAACCAAGAGAAATACCTGCAAGGGCCGTG
>JAUIIU010000124.1 GCA_030431695.1 Bacteroidia bacterium
CCTGAACTTTTTCTCCATTCGGATCGATCGTTATAACGACCGCTTTTTTCTTATCGATCCATATTCCTGTATTCTTCATCTCACTAAATATTAAATCCTGTTTTTTCTGAAAGAATCTTTCTGATTTCGGGCATGGTCTTCGCATCGATCATATTGATAGCGCGAACATTGCATAATTTTTCAACCATGGTTTGCCCGGCCAGCGTGTTTGTCGATATTCCGGTTACAATATCCGGTACAATATCATAGGCTTTCATTAATCCGAAAACCGCATACGGGTCCGAAGCACTTAGTATCACGCACTTTATCTGCTCACGTATTGCCTCGATGGCGATGTCACCATTATACGGTTCCAATGGTGAAGCACCGATCTCCACTACCGCAATATCCGCTTCTTCCGAAGACATCCTGTTGAGTATCTGCTTCACTTTCCTTCCGAATACATCCCGGGGGCAGATCGAAGTGGGTAATCCTACATCCACAAAGTCGTAAACGGCATCGGCCCCAACGTCTTTGATAGCCAGAATGTCCTTGTAGCGTCCGGCACCTGTCAGCTTCGCTCCAACTACCTTGAGGTCGGCCATTTTCAGCAAGTGGGTGACGATCCTGGCTGAGGTTGTTTTGCCTGCCGACATAGATGTGCCGACAAAAAGTACTGTAGGAGTATGGTAATCCAGGTCCGGGTAGATGTTGACAAATTCCTCCATACATTTCTTCTCTCCATCCCTAAGTATATGTCCCTTGTATTCAACCTCCATCATTTGAGGCATAAAGACGGATTTAGAAGTGAGCTTACCAAGCAGTCCGGCGGCTGTCAGCACATGCATACGCATGTCTGCCTCAACTTTCCGATATGTTCCCGTAGCTTCCAGCGTGGCAAATCGCTCTCCCAGCGCCCCAATAAGCAGATCACCGCCAATTACTCCGCGCATACGTCCCGAAGGTAGTTCTATCTTCAGGTCCATACCTCCCGGTTCGAGGATCCGGGCTACGACATAATCACCGTTTTCCCAATCTTTTTTGGGTAGTACCTTGACTTTGAAATCCGAATTGTCCAGATCCGAGATCCTGCAAAGAGAGGTATGTACAAACCGGTGATCCATAATTCATGTTTCAATGCTTTCTGAGATCAGTAACAACGACAACAAAGCAGTTCGTTCTTTAAGTTTTCCGAAGAAGATGAACTCATGGTCGGCATGAGCCCCGTCTCCCGGTGTTCCGAGTCCGTCCAGGGTAGCTGTATGCTGACTGGTCGTATTAGCGTCCGATCCGCCACCAACCTTCGCATCCTCCAAGGACAATCCTAGCTGTTTGCCCAGTTTTTGAGCGTGTTCCCAAAGTAACTTATTTCGGTTGTTCTTAACCATCGGAGGACGACCAATTCCTCCTTCGATTTGCAGTTGAACATCGGGCAAGGTTGGTTTCAGGTTGAGGATCTTTTCGGTGATAAAGTTTCCGTCTTCCACGTCTTCAACCCTTACATCTATCACCGCCTTGCTGCTGGGGGCGACCACATTAGCCGATATTCCTCCTTCGATCATACCTACATTTACCGTGATACCCTGTTTCAGGTCGTTCATTGCGTATAATTTCTGAACCTGGTGTGATAGTTCAACTATGGCATTAACACCTTTTGTTGGATCCAGTCCTGCGTGGGCCGCTTTTCCCCTTACGGTAATTTCAAACCTTCCGATCCCTTTTCTGCTGGTCTTTAATTTTCCATCCAGTCCGAGTGGTGGTTCCAGCACAAAGGCACGTTTCGAGATCTTCGACAGGCGTGCTATTGCTCGTGTGGACTCCCGGCTTCCTACTTCCTCATCCGAATTGATCAGGATCACGGGAGTCAGTTCAGTATTGAGTTCAAGATCCCGAATCGCCCTGATCGCGAAGAGGATCTGGGTAAGTCCGGCCTTCATGTCGTATACACCGGGCCCTTTTAGTTTATCTCCTGTTTCCCGAATGGGTAGCCTTTGGATGGTTTTCAACGGCCATACAGTATCACAGTGACCTACTATCAGCTGTACAGGTGCTCCTTTTGTTCTTTTTATTGGCCTTCCGTACAAGTATCCGCCACTTTTCTTCCCCGGCATCCAAAGCGTGAAGTAGCCCAGCGAG
>JAUIIU010000007.1 GCA_030431695.1 Bacteroidia bacterium
CAGGACAGGGTAAAGATCATCCGGGTCTGTACAGGCGCGGCCTTTTTGTAAAGGACGAGGAGATCCATTGGATTCGTGAGGATTTGGAACTGAAGATAGATGAACAATTGGAAGTAAAGGCGAGGATACGCTATCGGCAGGAACTTCAAAAAGCCTCTTTACACCGAACGGAAACCGGACTTTATGTTATCTTTGAGAAACCACAATCGGCCATCACCGAGGGGCAGTTCGTAGCCTGGTATGACGGTGAGGAATTGCTGGGTAGTGGTGTAATCTCTTAATTGAAATCCATGAAGAAAATTATACTTATTGTGATGATCCTGATTGCCTATTCAGTTCGTTCGCAAACCCAGGAAGCTCTTGTGTTTCTTGCGGACAAGGAAAATGTTGCAGCTTCGATTGCCGATCCCATAAGTATCTTAACACAGGATGCCATCGATCGTAAACAAATGCACGATGTTGCAATTGACGAACGTGATGTGCCAGTCACTGAAAGCTATATCACTACCTTGAAATCACAACCGGGTATTACCGTTCACTCGAAAAGCAAGTGGATGAATGCAGCTTATGTCAGTGGTTCCCAGGCACAAATAGAGAACCTGCTCAACCTGGCTTTCGTTACTGAGGTTGAATTTATGGATCCCGACCTGAATTTATTCCCGGAACCAATTCCTGTTCCCGATAAGTTTGAACTGGAGAACATGCAGGGCCGTGTCGTTTACGATTATGGTGCGGCTGCAAATCAGATCGAAATGTTGGCAGGTGATTTTCTCCACGAACAGGATTTCAGTGGAGAGGGTATGGTGATAGCGGTTTTGGACAGTGGTTTCCCCAATATTGGCGGAATCCCTGCGTTCGCCGACATGATATCGGAAAACAGGTTGTTAGGGACTTTTGATTTTGTTCTGGACCAGACAACTATCGGAGGGAGCCACACTCACGGCACCAAAGTACTGAGCGATATGGCTGGATTTATGGAGGGTCAGTTTGTAGGAACAGCACCTAAGGCTTCCTATTACCTCTTCAGGACTGAAGACGCAGGTTCGGAAAAGCCTGTTGAAGAAGCCTATTGGCTGGAAGCACTGGAACGCGCAGATAGCCTTGGTGTGGATGTTGTCAATACCTCCCTTGGTTACCAGGATTTCGACAATTCGAATTACGATCACAGTTATTCTGATCTAGACGGACAGACCACCCTTGGAGCAAGAGCGGCGAACCATGCTTTCGAAAAGGGAATGTTGTTGGTAACTTCCGCAGGAAACGACGGCGGAGGTTTCACCTTTGTGGCAACACCGGCAGACGCGTTTGGGGTACTGACTGTTGGCGCGGTTGACAGCAGTGGGAATTATGCCAGTTTCAGTTCGATTGGCCCGACGGTCGATGGGCGAGTGAAGCCGGATATAATGGCTCAGGGCGCAAGTGCGGTTGTTGTGGATACCAATGGAAACATCACAACCAATAGCGGAACCTCCTTCAGTTCGCCTATCATGGCGGGTGCGGTAACCTGTTTGTGGCAAAGCAGGCCGGAAGCAAGGAACTACCAGGTAATGCAGATCGTCCGCGAATCGGCCAGTTTGTTCAATAATCCAACCGCCGAGATGGGATACGGCATCCCGAATTTCGAAGATGCGTACAACGCCATACAAATTCTCGGGATACAGCAAGCCTTCCTCGATAGCAATTTTGCAATTTACCCGAATCCGGTCATCGATACCTTCATTATTTCCTTTCCGAAGGAGGTCAATTCGGCCGAGATTTACATTTACAGCGTTTCCGGGAAATTGATACGAAAGACAGTTATTCATAGAGAAGATAACATGATTGAACTTGCCGGTATCGCACCCGGACTCTACATGGTAACGGTTTGGGCAGGGGAAGCGACCAATACTTTTAAGATCATAAAGCAATAGTGAAGAACAGCATCACCGAATTATTCAATATCAAATACCCCATCATCCAGGCCGGGATGATCTGGAATAGTGGTTGGCGCCTGGCGAGCGCTGTGAGCAATGCAGGAGGCCTGGGATTGCTCGGGGCAGGGTCCATGTACCCTAATGTGCTGCTTGAGCATATTCAGAAATGTAAAAAAGCAACAGACAAACCCTTTGGTGTGAACGTCCCAATGCTTTACCCCAACCTGGAAGAGATCATCGAGATCATTATTTCCGAAGGTGTTAAGATCGTTTTTACCTCTGCCGGAAACCCTAAAACGTATACTTCAAGATTGAAGGATGCCGGTATTACAGTGGTTCACGTTGTTAGTAGCGTAAAATTTGCGCTCAAGGCGCAGGAAGCGGGTGTAGACGCTGTGGTGGCTGAAGGTTTTGAAGCTGGGGGACATAACGGTCGTGACGAAACAACCACCTTTACGCTTATCCCCATGGTTCGAGAACAGGTCTCCATTCCTTTGATCGCGGCAGGTGGCATTGCTACCGGGCGAGGTATGCTGGCAGCCATGGTGTTGGGTGCTGATGGGGTTCAGGTAGGAAGTCGTTTTGTTGCTTCGAAAGAATCCAGTTCACATATCGCATTCAAAAAAATGGTGGTTGAAGCCAAGGAAGGAGATACGCTTCTTACGCTTAAGGAACTGGCACCCGTCCGACTTCTGAAGAACAAGTTCTTCGAGGATGTGATGAAATTGTATGAAACCAATCCCACAAAGGAAGAACTGAAGGAACTACTGGGGCGTGCCAGAGCCAAAAGAGGTATGTTCGAAGGCGACCTGGTTGAGGGTGAACTTGAGATCGGGCAGATCGCCGGACTCATACACGATATCAAACCTGCTGCCCGAATCGTAGAGGAAATGGTTGCCGAATTCGAGGAGGCTAAAAGATCTGTTACTGAACTGTAAATTTTATTTCAGTACAAAACTACCGCTCAACCCTTCCACCGAACTGCCTCCCACCATTACATCGAATTCCCCCGGCTCGACCACAAAGTCCCCGTCCGGCATATAAAAGCCAAGTTCGTTTTCGGTGAGACTGAACGTGATCTTCTTGCTTTCGTTTGGTTTCAAACTGAATTTTTCAAAGCCCTTGAGTTCTTTTACGGGTCGGACGTTACTCGCAACCTTATCCCGAATATATAACTGGGCAACTTCTTCACCCATCCTGTCACCTTTATTGGTCACAGTTACGGAAACCTTGACGTCCTTAGGGTTAGCAGCATCGATCTTAAGATCAGAATAACTGAATTCGGTATAACTGAGACCATACCCGAACGGGTATAACGGTGCGTTATTTTCGTCAATATAGTGCGTCCAGAACACCAACTCGATAGGGCCCGGCCGCCCCGTATTGAAATGATTGTAATAAATGGGTACCTGCCCAACACTTCGCGGAAAGGTCATAGGCAATTTTCCACTCGGATTGTACTCCCCAAACAGTACCTGGGCTACGGCGTGCCCGGTCTGACTCCCAAGTTGCCAGGCTTCAAGGATGGCAGGAATATTCTCGGATGCCCATGGGAATGCCAGTGGCCTGCCATTATTGAGAACAAGGATCACATTTTTATTAACACCATGAACGGCTTCGAGTAGTTCCTGCTGAAGGCCGGGAAGATCTAACTCGGCCCGACTCCTTCCTTCACCGCTTTGAAAACCGTGCTCGCCCAGGACCATGATAACGACTTCCGAGTTTTTCGCAAGCTGTACCGCTTCCTGAAAGCCGGAACGGTCTGTTTCATTGATCCTGACCTCATTGATAAAGGTCGTTTCCCCAACCACAAGTTCCGGGCCCCTGGCATAGGTAATCTCGGAAGAGTACCGCTGAAGGCCTTCCAGCACTGAAACAGCGCTGTTATCCTCGGATGCGAGTCGCCAGCTGCCCAAAGGACTATTCTTATCACTGGCAAGTGCCCCGATCACTGCAATTTTCTTCTGGTCTTTAGTCAGCGGCAGGAGATTGCCTTCGTTCTTCAGTAAAACTATAGATTTACGGGCCATATCCAGTGCTGCGGCGTGATGATCGGGATGATTCATCAGTTCCTGTTCCCGCACGGTGTCACAATACCTGTATGGATCATCGAAGAGACCCAGTTCAAACTTTACTCTTAAGATCCGACGTACTGCCTGGTCGATGACTTTCTCACTAACCGTCCCACTTTCAACCAAATCTTTGAGGTGAGCGACATAAGCGTAGGACTCCATGTCCATATCGGAACCCGCGTTGGCCGCCAGTCGTGCGACCTCTTTCAGGTCTTTTGCGAAACCGTGATCGATCATTTCCTTCCCCGAACCCCAGTCGGAGATTATGAAGCCATCGAAGCCCCACATCTCCTTCAGCACATCTCTTTGCAGGAATTTATTGCCTGTAGCAGGAATGCCGTTCAGGATGTTGAAAGAATTCATCACCGTCCGTACATTGTGATCAACGGCTGCTTTGAAAGGTGGAAAAACAATATTGTAGAGGGTGGATGTACCAATATCAACCGTATTGTAATCCTTGCCCGATTCAGCAAAACCATAGGCTGCAAAATGTTTAGCGCAGGCGGCTATGGTATTTGGTGCAGATAGGTCGTCACCCTGGAAGCCCTTGACCCTGGCGACCCCAATTTTCGCTCCCAGGTAGGGATCTTCACCACCACCTTCCATCACTCGGCCCCATCGGGCATCTCGTGAGATATCCATCATTGGGGCAAATGTCCAGTGAATACCTTCCGCGGCTGCTTCAGTTGCCGCTACGCGGGCCGACATTTCTATAGCCTTGAGATCCCAGCTGGCTGCCTCGGCAAGAGGAATTGGGGTAATGGTCTTCTGGCCGTGGATCACATCATAACCGAAAATTAGCGGGATACCCAGTCTAGTCTCGTTAACAACGATCTCCTGGATCTTTCTGGCGTTCTCTGCTCCGCGAACATTCAGCATTGAACCCACTAGCCCACTACGAAGGTGGTCATATTTTAATTTCGCGTTGCCTTCTTCTGGTGCTGGCCCTGTGAGATTCCAGAAGCCGTTGTACTGGTTCATCTGTCCCACTTTCTCTTCCAGGGTCATGAGGTTCATAAGCGAATCTATCTTCTTCTCGATATCTTTGTTCTGGCTGTTCATTTGCGTATTGAATAGTGTGCAAACAATTGCGATGGAAAGTATTTTTACTAATGGTTTTTTCATGAGCCGAAATTTAAATTGAAAAAGTAGATATTCAGTCTTCTGTGTCCCGACCTTCCTGGTGGGTTACCATCCACTGGATCCCGAACTTATCCTTGAGCATCCCGAAGTTATCGGTGATCGGGAATAGTACCTGTCCGCCTTCCGATAGTTTTGCGAACACCTCCGATTTCAACATCGAATCCTGGAAAACAACATACAAAGACATATTGCTACCCTGGCTTACTGGGTGTGTTGGCAGGTCGTCCGACGCCTTTATGGTAAGTCCGCCTGCTTTCAGTTCGGAATTAAAGATTCGGTCCTGTATCAATTCAGGCACATCCATAGGAGCTTCCGCAAAGGATTGCATGGCGGTAATGCGGCCATTCAGGATCTCGGCATAGAAGTGCATTGCTTCCCTGCAGGTTCCGGGAAAGGCGATATATGGAATGATACTGTTCATTTCAGCTTGTTTTTGATTTGTGTTTGTCATCCAGGAACTCATCGGTAAAATGAGCTTCATGTTTTGCTCGCGCGAACTTTTCAGCATTAAAACTTTTAGAATCACCCTTCGGGATGGACAGGCTTTTCCATTCCGTATCACGGATCATTCGGCCAACGTATACGATCTGTCCAATGTGATACGCATAGTGCGCCAGTTGCCTGTTGATCGCATCCGGGATGCTATGGCCCTGGTTCCTTATGAAGATTTGCGTGTTTGAATTCGTGGTATTTACCGTGTCAAGTGCATCGAACAGGCACTTCCAGCCTTCGTTCCACTTAAGCATCATTTGGTCCTTATCGCGGATGACATCCTCGAATTCCATGTCCCTGTTACGCCAGTCCTTTTCGCCATCGGAAGTGAGAAAATCTGTCCATCGCGACATCATATTTCCCCATAGGTGATTCACCATGACAGCGATCGAATTACTGGCTTCATTATATTGCCAGAAAAGGGATTTTTCATCCAACTGTTCGAAGGTGCGTTCACCGAGGAGTTTGTAATACTGGAATTGTTTTCGAATTCCGACAAGGTAATTCGTATCGAAATCTTTCATCACTTAAAGTTAGGGATTTCTTTTGGGATACCATTCAGAATTCCAACACCTTCTGATTTTTTGTAAGATCCTCAAATTTCTCCCTTTCACGAATGAGATGTGACTTGCCATTGTGCCACAGGACTTCCGCCGGACGATACCTGCTGTTATAGTTGCTCGACATGGTGAAACAGTATGCGCCGGCATTGTGAAAAGCCAGGATGTCTCCTTCGCGGATCTCCGAAATTCTGCGGTTATTGGCAAAGGTATCTGTTTCACAAATATACCCTGTCACGGTATAGAACCGCTCTCTTCCCGATGGGTTACTGATGTTCGAAATATGGTGTTTGGCTCCATACAACATGGGGCGAATAAGGTGGTTGAATCCGCTGTCCACCTGTGCAAATACCGTCGATGTGGTTTGTTTTACCACGTTCACACTCACCAGGAACTTTCCGGATTCACTCACCAGGAATTTTCCGGGTTCGAAGGCCAGTGTGAGTTCTCTTCCGTAGGAACTACAGAAATCATTGAAACGCTCACTGAGCTTTTTGCCCAGTTCTTCAACATTGGTTTCGATGTCACCATCTTTGTACGGAACTTTAAAACCACTTCCGAAGTCAATGAATTCAAGAGAATCAAATTCTCCGGCAGCCTTGAACAAAATTTCCGAAGCGTACAGGAACACATCTATATCGAGGATGTCGCTACCCGTGTGCATATGAATTCCATTTATGTGCATTCCGGTGTTATCGACAATTCGCTTGATATGTGGCAGTTGGTGGATGGATATCCCAAATTTACTGTCGATATGACCAACAGAAATATTAGTATTACCTCCGGCCATTACATGGGGGTTAATACGTATACAAACCGGAATATCCGGATGTTGCGTCCCGAATTGTTCTAGTACGGAAAGGTTGTCGATATTGATGCGAACTCCCAAACTCGCAGCCTTCTCGATCTCTGCCATCGATACACCGTTTGGTGTATATATGATATGTCCCGCTGGTACGCCCGCCTCAAGTGCAAGACGAACTTCCTGAATAGAGACCGTGTCCATCCCGGCACCAAGGGAATGCAGGAATTTCAATGCTGAAATATTAGAAAGCGCCTTCACAGCATAGTGAATGCGGAGCTGTTTTACATCACGGAAAGCATTGATCAACCGTTTGTACTGTCGTTCCATTACCGAGCTGTCATATACATACACCGGACTTCCATAGTCCTGAACTACCGAGAGAAGTTCCTTTTCAGTCATAATTACCGTGTTTTGATCATCAGGCTTTAAAATTAAGAGTCTGGATGATTCTTTCATCATTTTTTCGTAAAAAATAAGTTAATAGGAAACTTTAAAAACATTGGTTCAAAAGCCCTGCATTTACTATTTTTGTCCTGCTCAGAAAAATTAACATCGCATGAATTTACACGAATACCAGGGAAAAGAGATATTAAACAGTTTTGGTGTTGAAATACAGAGAGGGATCGTAGCGACTACTCCTTCGGAAGCGGTTGAAGCTGCCAGGAAATTGACTGAAGAAACCGGAACCGGTTGGCATGTGATCAAAGCACAAGTGCACGCCGGGGGCCGTGGAAAAGGAGGTGGAGTGAAGCTCGCTAAGAACCTGGGGGAAGTGGAAGAAATTGCCGGACAGATCATCGGGATGAACCTGGTAACACCGCAAACCAGTGCCGAAGGAAAGAAAGTTCACCAGGTGTTGATTGCTGAAGATGTTTATTATCCCGGTGATAGTGAACCGGAGGAATACTATATGAGCGTATTACTCGATCGCGCTAAAGGTAAGAACATGATCATGTATTCAACCGAAGGTGGAATGGATATCGAAGCTGTTGCCGAAGAAACGCCACACCTCATCTTTACCGAAGAGATCGATCCCGCTGTTGGCTTGCTACCGTTCCAGGCTCGAAGAATAGCCTTTAACCTGGGCCTGAGCGGTATAGCGTTCAAGAAGATGACTAAATTCGTAAGTGCGCTGTATACGGCATACATTAAATCCGACTCATCCCTTTTCGAGATCAATCCTGTTCTTAAGACCAGTGACGATAGAATCATAGCAGTAGATGCGAAGGTAACCCTGGATGATAACGCATTGTTCAGGCATAAGGATTACGCTGCGCTTCGTGATGAGCGGGAAGAGAACCCGATTGAGGTGGAAGCGAAAGCCGTTGGTTTGAATTACGTTGACCTTGATGGTAATGTAGGATGTATGGTAAACGGTGCCGGACTGGCAATGGCAACCATGGATCTGATCAAGCAGGCTGGAGGTGAACCGGCAAACTTTCTCGATGTTGGAGGAACTGCGGATGCAGAAAGGGTAGAAGCTGCCTTCAAGATTATACTTAGAGATCCGAGTGTTAAAGCGATCCTCGTGAATATTTTTGGTGGTATCGTAAGATGTGACCGCGTGGCACAAGGGATAGTTGACGCCTACAAGAACATGGGAAATATAAACGTACCTATCATTGTCCGACTCCAGGGTACGAACGCCGACCTGGCCAAGGAGATCATTGATAACAGTGGTCTTGACGTTCAGAGTGCGATTGAATTCCAGGAGGCCGCAGACAAGGTCCAGGCGGTAATGTCCTAATAATCAAAACTTCATATGGAAGCCCCTCGTGAGAGGGGCTTTTTTTATTTCCTGGCAGTTTTAACGAGTGTTAACGAAGGTTAAGATAGCGTTAAAAGCTAAATATCTGCGTAACATATCTTTTTTAGAGGCGTCTATAGTATAAATCATTCAGTCAATCAATTATTCATTAATCTTAAAACGAACAACTATGAAACGATTCAAATTGTTTTTACTAGCTCTAGGGCTCGTAGCCAGTACGTCGGCATTTGCCACGAATCCCGCTCCTATCAGTGAAGGAACTGAGACTTCCAAAGAACTTAAGAAATTGCTAAATGGTCCTGAATTCATCGTTGAGCATGATATGCACGCCGAAGTGCTATTCACCATTACCGATGATAAAGAGATCAAAGTGCTCTCCGTGGCTTCAGACAACACAGAACTTGTGAACTATGTAAAGTCACGATTGAACAAGGAAACGCTTGATAGCGAACTGGAAACAGGAAAGCAATACCTGGTACCTTTCAAGATCAAGGCAGAGAAATAGAAAAATTTTTTCTGAAGAACCCCGGTCTAATCAACCGGGGTTTTTTATTTTCGTAGTATGGATAAAGCTAAAAACCATGCCCTTATCAGCGACCTGATCATTCTCGCCAAAGCCGATGAGAAGATCATGGCCTCCGAATATGATTTCATCCTTCGGATCGCGGAAAGGATGGACGTTTCCCAGGAGGAAGTGGATCAACTGATCAAGAATCCATTACCATCCTTACCACTGGTTTCAGAAATAGAACGGATCACACACTTCCATAAACTGATCTTGCTGATGAACGTCGACTGGGAAGCTCATAAAAAGGAGGTAGAAGTTCTTCGGAATTTCGGACTCAAACTCGGAATTCGGCCTGCTGCTATCGATAGGATCATGGCTCGCACCCAGGAATACGAGAACCGGGTGATCCCTTCCGAAGAATTGATCAAGATCTTTCAGACCTACTACAACTAAGATCTTCACCAGAATAGGACTAAATGTCTCGAAAAGAGACAAAAAGACAGTTATAAAACAGTTTTATCGGTCATTTTGACCTGCGTTTGTATTTGGAATTTATTTTGCTGTAGAGTTAAAAAAGTTGAACTCATTAAAATAAATCGATATGAAAGTAGTTAAAAGAAATACAGGTTGGTTCCCATCCATTTTCGATGAACTTTTTACTGAAAACAGACTGGACGTGCCTAATTATGAAAACTTTAGCATACCGGCCGTAAATATTCAGGAAAATTTGACGAATTTTGTAATCGAACTGGCAGTGCCCGGTTTCAAGAAAGAAAATATTGCTATAGAAGTCGAAGAAAATGTACTGAAAGTATCCTCGGAAGTTACTTCCAAAACCGAAACTGAGGATGCTGATCGTAAATTCACACGAAAGGAATTTAACTTCAGAAACTTCTCGAGATCATTTACTCTCCCGGAAACGGTGGATGTTGAAAACATTGTGGCTTCGTACGAGAACGGGATCCTCTCAGTGACGATTCCGAAGAAAGAAGAGGAGAAAGCCCTTAAGAGAATGGTTGAGATTTCATAATTGAAATTTAATTTGGTTAGTTAGTTGAAAACGACCGCGTGCTACTCAATCGGCACGCGGTTATTTTTTTATATACTATTCAAAAGGATCAACATCTTCCTTCATGGCTTTAAAGAAACGATAAAGGAAACGACTTAAGAAATGTTGGAATTAATAAGTTGAGATTCTTCGCTTCGCTCTGAATGACAATTGGAATTTAATTCAGAATGAAGAATACCACAATCGATATATTACGATTTTCATAAATTCAAGGTAATAAACCTAATTCTTCCTCCTCCGCCTACCACCGGTAGACTTCTCCCGCTCAGCCTGGGGGACATTGCTGGAATCTGAGACAGCATTTTGGAGACCTCGGACCTCTTCCGAAGTAAGATCCCGCCATTCTCCTGTCTTGAGTTTACCCAATTCAATGTTCATAATCCGGGTGCGTTTTAAAGAAACTACCTCGTATTCCAAATATTCACACATCCTGCGGATCTGACGGTTAAGTCCTTGCACCAGAACGATCCTGAATACAAACCGACTCATTTGTTCGACCTCGCATTTCTTGGTTACTGTATCCAGTATTGGAATACCATTGCCCATTCGCTTGATGAACTCATCGGTTATCGGCCGATTCACCCTAACCACGTACTCTTTTTCGTGCCTGTTACCTGCGCGCAGGATCTTGTTCACTATATCCCCGTCGTTTGTCATCAGCAGCAGGCCTTCGCTGGGCTTGTCCAGCCGACCAACGTGAAATATCCGCTCTTCGTGGTTGATGAAATCCACCACATTCCCGGGGATGCGCCGGTCTGTAGTACAGGTGATCCCCACAGGTTTGTTCAATGCGATATAAACGAGGTTTTCTTTTTGCTGAATGGACTTTCCCTTAACTCTGATGTCATCTCCCGGCATAGCCCGATCACCGAGTGTGGCGACTTTACCGTTGATGGTAACCTGCCCGGCTTCAATAAGGTTGTCCGCCTTACGACGGGAGCAATAGCCACTGTCGCTAATTGCCTTATTGATTCGGATGGAGTCGGGATGATTCATATCAAATTCCGTCTTTACAGATTTTTCCGTCTAAACGAATAGTTTCACTGTTCAGGGTTAATGACGACGTAAACAGAAAACAGTTGTCCTGAATTTCCAGTAAGGAGACCTTAATTCCACCGGCGGCATCGATCTCTTTCTCAATTTCACCATAGTTTGAACTGCTTGGATCTCCAGTAAGTATATAGGAACAATCATCTGTCCATTCGATCATGACCTTGATCGGCTCCATATTCTCATAATATTCCTCCTGGAAATCCGGATAACGGACAATGTCATATCTCAGCATCCTTCCATATACTTCTCCTTCAATAGTAAACGTCCCCAATTTGAAATCCTCACAAGTGAGTTCCTGGGCTGATGCTCCCATCGAGAACATCGTCAAAATAAATATTCCTATTAGGTTTCTCATACTTCTTCCAATTGTTTCTGAAGCGATTTGATCTTATCCCTCAACTTTGCTGCCATCATAAAATCGAGTTCTTTGGCCGCTTTTTCCATCTCCTTGCGCGTATCCCTGATCTTCTTTTCGATCTGGGGTTTGGTCAGGTACAGGTTCTCAGGTTCTGCCGCAAGCGCTTCGGCAGTGTCGAAGGTGAATCGCTCGGTCTTTTTCGACGTTAATGCGTTTTCAAGTGACTTTTTAATAGCCGATGGAGTGATATTGTTCTCCTGGTTGTAGGCGATCTGCTTTTCCCTACGGTAATTGGTTCCGTCAATGGTGGCCTGCATACTCCTCGTGATCTTATCGGCGTACATAATCGCCTTGCCGTTAATATGGCGGGCAGCCCGTCCAACGGTCTGTGTCAGGGAGCGGTGACTTCGTAGAAAACCTTCCTTATCCGCATCCAGGATAGCCACCAGGGACACTTCAGGAAGATCAAGACCTTCTCTCAGCAGGTTAACCCCAACGAGTACATCAAACAGCCCCAACCGGAGATCCTGCATGATCTCCACACGTTCCAGGGTATCTACATCGCTGTGGATGTAGCGGGATCTCACCTGGATCCTCGCGAGATACTTTGTGAGTTCTTCAGCCATTCTCTTGGTGAGGGTTGTAACGAGTACGCGTTCATCCTTTTCAACCCTTTGCTGAATTTCTTCCAGTAGGTCATCGATCTGGTTCAAACTTGGACGAACCTCGATCGGTGGGTCCAGTAATCCTGTTGGTCGAATTATCTGTTCAACGTAAACTCCACCTGTCTTTTCCATTTCATAGTCAGCCGGCGTCGCACTAACATAGATCACCTGGTTCTGCAGGGCTTCAAATTCTTCGAATTTCAACGGGCGGTTGTCCATCGCGGCGGGCAGTCGGAAGCCATACTCCACCAGGTTTTCCTTCCTGGACCGGTCACCGCCATACATAGCACTCACCTGTGGGATGGATACGTGACTTTCATCCACAACCATCAGGTAATCATCCGGAAAATAGTCAAGCAGGCAGAACGGCCTTGTACCGGGTTTTCGCTGATCCAGGTAGCGCGAATAATTTTCAATTCCGCTGCAATACCCAAGTTCCCGTATCATCTCCAGGTCGAAATTGGTACGTTCCTCCAGTCGTTTTGCCTCAAGGTGCTTGCCGATATCTTTGAAATAATCGATCTGCTTCACCAGGTCATCCTGAATCTCCCGGATAGCATTCTGAAGTATGTCCGGAGATGTCACGAACATATTGGCCGGGTAGATGTTTAGTCGGTCGTATTTCTCGATCACCTCGTTGGTTTGAGGGTTGAAGGCCTCGATCTCCTCGATCTCATCTCCAAAAAAATGTATCCTGAAGGCGTCGTCGGCATAACCGGGATAGACATCAAGCGTATCGCCTTTGATCCTGAACCGGCCATTGTGGAACTCTGCTTCGGTCCTTGAATACAAGGACTGGACTAACATATGAAGTAATTTGGTCCGGGAAATGATCTGTCCCTGCTCAAGGTGTATGACATTTTTCTGAAATTCCACCGGGTTCCCGATACCGTACAGGCAGGAAACCGAAGCCACCACGATTACATCACGACGTCCCGACAACAGGGATGAAGTTGTGCTCAAACGGAGTTTTTCGATCTCCTCATTGATCGACAGGTCTTTTTCAATATAAGTTCCGCTGGTTGGAATATACGCCTCGGGCTGGTAGTAGTCGTAATACGACACGAAATACTCCACGGCGTTGTTCGGGAAGAATTGTTTGAACTCGGAGTACAGCTGTGCTGCCAGGGTCTTATTGTGTGCGAGAACCAGGGTCGGTTTCTGAACCTGTTCCACAACATTAGCCACGGTAAAGGTTTTACCACTACCCGTAACTCCTAACAAGGTTTGATATTTTTCTCCCGAATCAATAGCCTCCACCAAAGCCTCTATGGCTTCCGGCTGGTCCCCCGTGGGGCTAAAATCTGAAACGATCTCGAATTTCATTATAGCTGGGTCGTAAGCGGCAAAAATACGCAATTTTCAACCGCTTGACAACGTACAGCCTAACCGTTTCTCGGTTTCATTTCCATATTGATCTTGATCTCATCATCCACGATCATACGAATGAAATAGGACTTGTCCGTGTACACTTCAGCATCAAACTTGAACTCAAATTCATGCTCTCCTGCCGTTACGGACGGGTCGTTGTAAAGTTCCCTCACTATCCGGTCCTCATCATCGAACATCGCAATGGTCACCCTGGCGCCACTTAAAGAACGAAATTTGAACCTGCTGGTAATAGCCCGTTGGATCAGGCCGTCATCGTGATAGTTGGTAAGATAATCATCCGGGTCGTATTCAGGAACGGGAACCTCAAGGAGATCAGCTACGAAGGTCTTCAGCTCTGTTGCCGCCACCATGTCGAATCCACTGATGGTGTTCAGATGTTGTTCGTCGGTAAGCGTCCAGATAGCATACTGTCCCAGCGTGTTGTACATTTGGGCTCTTTCAATTTCAGCAGTGAGACTGGCGAGGTCACCGGTAGCCACTTCTCCCACTGTGAATTTGGAATTACTGTTGGAGGCAGACAGAATTTGTTGTGTACACATGGCATAGGCCTCATGCCTTTTCTTTTCGTTTGGGGCAAGGGCGATCATTTCCTCCTTGGTTACGATCACATCCTGTACATCCGGGCTGTGCAATTGCAAACCGTTTGGAATCCTGATCGAGACGGGTTCCGATCTAAGGTTTCGAAGTTCAATAACAACAGGCTTTAAATAATGGGAGCTTTCAGGATTTCCTGTAATGGCTACATCTACGTACCCTTTTTCAAGGGCAGCGTTCAGGTCGAAGGTTGGTTCAACTGAAGGTTTCCTGGTTGCCGCTATCGAAAGCACGGCAAGAACCAGGATGATGGTGTTTTTCAAATTTTCAAATATTAGTTATATGAAAAACGGAAAAATCAGTAAAATAGTGTAATTAGGGTATGGAAGGGCTATTCAGAATTACATAAAAGCGCTCCTTAATTTTTATTACTCCACTGGTGGGTAAGCAGTTGTAACGCTTCCTGCACCCCGTCGAAGTATTCCTTCTTCTTAAACCTAGGGATCATTACAGAATCGATCATCCTTTCGCAGAACTCATCACTTATTACCTTTTCTGTTCCCAGGCCGGTAGCAATGGCCGTTCTTCCAAGGGAATCGGAGATTGCTATAAAAAGTCCGTTATCCTTTTTGTTTTTCCCCACACCCCAATGATTGGCGAGATCGGTCGCGTAGATCATCATATTGTTATAAGGCCGGATGTCCTTTATGGTGAGAATTGCTATTTCGTTAGAGGTTTGAAACTCGAACTCTTCAATAAAGGATTCCAACTGGTTTTCTTCAACCTCACTAAAAAGATCCTCCATATCCGTTACGTAGCCAAATGGTTCCGGGAAATCGGTGCTGCCTGTTTTTGTATCTGCACATCCCATCACCACCACTACGGTCAGTATCCATAAACTGAACTTCAAGGCCTTCTTTTTAAGAGTTTTAGAACAGGTCATTTTAATTTGTCGGTTCATATTTCGCGACCAGTACTCTCACTCGGTCCATCTCGAATCCATACTGATTTCTCAGTTTTCCCAGCTTTGTTTCTGCTGAAGTGGTCTCGGGGAGCCCCAATTCAGCTAAAATATAGGATACGGGTACTCCTGTTTTGTCCCGGAGCTCACTGAGGGTCATGGATCCGTCTATATCACTTTCAGCTTCCGATGTGTGCATTTGATGATTTTCCTCTGTCCTGTTTCCTTCGGAATTCTCAATCGGGGATAACAATGGAGAAACGGCCAGGGCAGCAATTGCCAGCACCGCAACAAAACCCAAAAGGGCTCTTCTTCCGGATGCGATCTTTTTTCTTCCCTTGATGAGATTTACGATCCAATTCCAGTGAAGAAATAGGTGGATGACCAGAATACCTAGGAACCCTATGGCAATATAGAAATGAATATCGCCCCAGTCGTGCCGACCCAGTCCCCAGATCGTACTGGAATGCCCGCTTCCGGGTGGTAGAAGATAGTGAAGGAGCACCCCTGTGGTTACCAGGAACAGGAATAATACGAATGCCAGGCTGTCGGTAATGAAATTTTTCCTTGATCTTTTCATATTCAATGAATTAGATGCCTCAATATCTTGAAGCTCAAAAAGATAAAGGTACTGCCGAACGTGATCTTAATTCATGACCGAGGTCATTGCCGGTGGTATTATTTGGAAATTTCTCGAGGATAGGAAGTCACCAGCGACGTGAGGGCCCTTCGCCTGACCATGAAAAGTCGTTTATCATTCCTCCACTAAACCTCACATCAACGTTCATTTCCTGTTTACCATGGTAAACTTGCCCTAATTCGATATTCATGTCGTAGTTGATGTTATACAATTCAAGGACCGAATCGATTTTTTCTTTCTTGTGTTTTGCTTCATCAAGGTCCTTCCTAAACTTGTTCCTGGTACCATTGGCCATGGCCATTACTGCAAAACCGACACCTCCAATGATAAAGGGAATTACAGAGATAACACCGGTAGTTTCTGTAAGGTTGTAGAGATAATAGGTAAACCATGCAGCCCCGAGTATTACGGCTATCCCGATGATCATAAAAACCATGAAATAGGCCGAAACCCATGATTTTCTACCAAATATTTGCTTGTAATGCACATTGGCATCCAATAATTTACCCTGAAACTTCTCATTAAGTGTGATTTTCAGACATGTTCGATTGAATTCCGGTTTACGTTCCGTGAGTCCACAAATACTACCATCTTTGAGAGTCACTTGTTGGTGGTCGCATAATTCACAATGCCTGGCTGGTTGTATCATATTTTAAAACCTAATTGACGTTACTGAAATCCAATGAGGAGCTTAATAATTTATGTAAACGAATCCTAAGAAGGCCTCCGGAAACTCGGGGTCGTTTAGCTGAAGGACGTAATAATATGTTCCCGTAGGCACGATCTCCTCGCGATATAGCAGCCCTGTATTCGGAATTCCGTTCCAGAATCCGTCGTCATTTCCTCCTTCGTAGATCAAATTACCTTCACGGCTGTAGATCTTCAGATTGAAATCCTCGAAAACATTCAACAATCCACTTATCTCGAAAACGTCATTAATAGTGTCTCCGTTCGGGGAGAATCCCTGTGGAATAAATGGCGGACAATTCTCAGTTGTGATATTGAAAAACCCTACGGTAAAACAAACAATATTGTCCAGCCGCACATAAATACGTTGCGGGTCCACACTGTTCACGTAATTCTCCGGGTCCTGAATGGCATTGATACCCGCTATTGCATCTTCCTCGTTGGTATAATACGTGATCACATCATCCGGATCATTGCTGATGTTCTCATCCTGTTGGGTGAGGTCGAAAGTTGCCATATTGAATCCTTCGTCACAGGCCGTGAGATCAGGAAGTTCACCAAGCGGCGGAATACTGCCGAAGGCGGTGAGCGATTCATTATCGTTGTTGAATTCATTCAACTCCTGGACGATTCCTGTTCCATTTCCGATATCATCAACCATGGCGAAAAGCAGGAACTCATCCGGAATGGAAGGATCCAGCGGCACACTAACCGAGCCATCCTCACTACCACCGATGGGGATGACGTTTTGAGTAGCCGACTGGGCGATCAGCAGATTACCGATATAAAAAGCGATGGGTGTCCCCGCAGGTAACGGACCAGTCGATTCCAGGTTGAATACTGTATAATTTATGGTGAAATCCCTGCCACGGCAGGCGTACAACGGCTCAAGGATATCAATCGTGGCATCCGGCAACGGGCAATCGATCACTTCGATCTCAAAACTGTCCACCAGCCAACAATCCGGATTTGACACCCGTATCCAGATAGTTTCCGGATTAGTGACATTCTGATAGGCGGTTGGCTCAGCAATTGGGTTTACATCATTCAACGCATCCTCCTCCGAGTTGTGATAGGTGATCGTATTGTCAGGGTCGATCTGGCTTGTTGCTTCCGTCAGGTCAAACAATTCAGTACCCACCACATCACACATTTCCAGGTCTTCCAAACCAACAATTTCAGGATAAACAAGCAGGTGAAAATCCAGGATGAAGCCGTTATTGTCTTCGTTCAGTTCCTGAACGATCCCTTGTCCGCTTCCGTCATCGTCAACAAAAGCTTTCAGTTCAAAATCACCCGGTATCCCGGGGGGGATCGTGAGATCTATAGAACCGCTTTCTGATCCGCCAATAGGTAATTCATTAACTGTAGCCGATTGCCCGACCAGGGTCGTATTGGCATAGAATGCTATTGGAGTATTGGCGGGCAGAACGTCGGTACTGTTTACATTGTAAACCGTATACTCCACGGTAATTTCGCGATCACCACATTCGTCTGCTCCAAAGGCATTGTCGATCTCTATCGTCGCATCGGGTAGTTCGGTATTCAGCACTGTGATCACGTTGTTGATCAGGACCAGGTCCTGGCTGGAGGTAAGTGTAATGGTTGCCGATGTGTCCCCCGGCTGAATATTGTTCTCAATATCGTAAAAATCCAGGTCCATATTGTACAGCTCCGAACTTCCCGTAAAACTGTTCGTGCTGTTGAATTGATTATCCGGTGGATTAAGTGGTAGATTACTGATTATATTCCCGTTGATCTGCAGGGTTTCGTTGTTAGCCAGCGACGCATCCCCTTCCCAGGCCGTAAACCCGATCTTGGCACCTTCATTGTCCAGTACCAGCAGGTTATCGATCACAATCGTAAGTTCACTACTGGCTGCCGAGACTCCCTGGAGCCCATCAAAAACATTTACCTGGTTCAGGGGCAAGGAGGGATCCTCGTAGATCACATTTATCGCCCAACCGGCGAAATTCGTCGTATTCGGACAATAGGCCGGGATAAGTTTGGTGAGATCGAGTTCGGATAGCGTATAGGTGCCAGGTCCGGTTTGTATCACAAGGTCCGTAACATCCGCATAGGCGGCAAAATAAGCAAAAGGAGGGTTCAGTTCGTAATTGAAAACGCGTTCCGCGGTAATTGGTGTTCCGTTCAATTCGACTTCAAGATCACCTTCACCAACACCTGCCCAATACAGAAGTGCGGCCACAGGCGTTTGTCCGGGTCCAAGAGTGTATTCCGCGCTGCTCTCAGTAAGTATTTCGCAAACAACAGGAGGGTTCTGACCTGTATTTTCAACGGTGTTCATGGTATTCCCGAAGGCCAGGTAATCATTTCGTCCATTGAACTGGGCAAACAGGCTTACTTCAACTTGTGCACACAACGAAAAAGGGGAGAGGATCAGTCCCCAAAGAACGATCTGCCTTAAAACCCACAGTTGCTTCATACCATTTAAAGATACTGATTTAATTGCAGGAAGTCACGAGCGAAGCTCGTAATGGGTCGGGATTTATAAATCGCGTCTTTTCAGCAGCAGATACGACCAGTAAATGAACAGGCAGGTCCAGCCAATAACGATCAGAACCGAATACCAGGGTACATCGTAACTCTTATCGAAGTTCTCTCCCAGCTGATTCGCCGCAGATTGTACAGCCCCGAAACGTGTGAAAGGTTCAACGATAAGGTCGGACATAGCGTCCAGCGGCAAGAAATTGTACACGCTGTCGAATAGATTCACTTCCCCATCCGTCTTCACCTTGATATACTGGAACAGGATCGCAATAATTCCTTCGATAACCTGCCACAGAACCAGGAATCCCAACGCGAAGGCCGATCGTTTTACCAGTATCGCAAGGAACATGCAAAAGGTAAAGAAGGCGATCAACTTAAGCAGGTAAGCACCTATATACTGCAGGTCACTGAAAATGATCCCGATCTCGTTGTAGTCGGAAAAGATCAAACCAAGGATCAGGGATACTACAAAAAGGAAGATCGTAGAGACCACGCTGAACAATACCACTGTGAGAAACTTGGATGCGATGAATTCCCTTTTACTGAGCCCGTCGATCAGGTTTTGTTTTAAGGTACGATAACTGTATTCGTTGGCAACGATGGAAACGATCACGATGGCGAAGAATATCTTCAGCCAGGCGACGATATGCGAATTGAAGTGCCAGATAAAGGGAAAGTTGAATATTCCCTGGTCAGCCACCCTGAATTTCACGCCACCGAAGTTGAATTCGATAGAAACAAAAAGTGCGACGCAGCAAATAAGTGCGAAATAGACGATGGAAATTACCTTTACCGTCTTGTTATATTTTAGTTTGTGGAGTTCTATATTGAGTAATCGTAGCATGCCTAGTTAGGATTTTGAGTGATTTCAAGGAATTGTTCTTCTAAACTTTCCTTCCGTTTTACCAAATGCGACAAGCTTATCCCTTTCGCATGCATTTCCCTGTTGAATGCCGAAGCATCCATGGGTTCGTTGAGGTAGGCGATAAATGATTCCCCTTCCCGTTTTATATTGCTGAAAGCGTCATTATTTTTCAATTCCGCTTCAAGAGCGTTCATATTCTCTGCCTGCAGAACGAAGAATCCATTACTCGCGATCATGTTGTCCACACTTCCCGAATACAGGCTTTTTCCTTTCCGAAGGATCACAACGTGAGTACATACTTTTTCCACTTCATCCAGTAGGTGAGAGGCAAGTAGAATTGTGGTTCCTTCGGAAGCGATCCTGGTGATGATCTCTCGGATCTGGTGGATCCCCTGGGGATCAAGTCCGTTTGTCGGTTCGTCGAGTATAAGGATCTCGGGGTCATTCAACAAGGCCGAAGCGATTGCGAGGCGTTGTTTCATACCCAGCGAAAAGGTCCTGAACTTGCTGTGTTTACGGGACGAAAGTCCGACGATCTCTAGTTTTTCATCGATCTTATCTTCAGAAACACCTTTGATCTTACACACCAGTGCCAGGTTCTGAACCGCCGACATATAGGGGTAAAAATTTGGTCTTTCGATGATGGCCCCAACTTTCTTAAGGGCGTTGTGGGTACTCTCGTTTCCGTTGAACCAGCTGAAATTTCCACTGGTCTTGTTCACTACGTTGAGGACGATGCCAAGTGTGGTCGATTTACCACTACCGTTCGGGCCAAGGATACCGTACACATTTCCTTTCTCTATACTGAATGAAAGGTCGTCCACGGCGGTTAGCGGGCCAAACTTCTTGGTAATATTGTTAAGGGTGAGAATTGTATTCACTGAAGCTATTTTGGTTGATAGTTATGAGTAAGACGAGTCCCTCCAAATTTTGTTACAATTTGAAAGCGAGCCTTAAAATACAAAAATTCAACCGTTAGCTTTTCTGTTCCTGGTTGAAGTACACCAGGTAATAGTACATCTGCTTTTCATCGTCCCAGCCTTTTTCCACGAATCGCTGTGCACTTTCAGGGTTAATGAAATCCATCTTGATCTGGATATTGGTATCAAGGTTGATCACGTTCTTGATCTTTTTCCTGGCAGCCGTTACCGCGGTATTCGCGATTGGAAAGGTGGTGAGGTCCTCGATGCTGTATTTCGGGGCACGTTCGGTTTTATAATGTCTGAATTCGGGGATGAGCTCGGGGTTCTCGATCACTTCATTCATAAACGCTGTCTCCTCGAACTGGTCGTTGCTGGCAAAATGGTTCACGGCCCTGTTCATGAACATTACTTCCTCCTTCTTGTCTTCGGCCGGAAGTACCACGTCTTTTGCAAAATCCTGGCAGAATTTAAGGTAGCGTTTGGTAAAGAAATTCTCATCGGCGAATGCGTCCACGCCCAGGAAGCTCTCCAGCCAGTAGCGGGTGTCGTATCGATTGCTGTCCACCGAAAGCACCTTGTATCCCTGTTCCTTTTCAACATTGAAGATGATCGCTCCCTTGTCGAGTTTGTTCAGGTTGATACCTTGCTCCAGCTTTGCCTGTAATTGGTTTTCTCCTTCGGCGAACTGGAGGAAGTCGTACTTTAATTCCGATTTGAATATACCGATACCATTTACCTTTTCATTGTCGATCTGAAGGCCTTCTAAGAAAGCGACAAACACTTCTCCATTCTTGATATGAGGGTGCATGGACTGATCGAAGAGGTGCTTTGCGATCTTCTTGCTCGCCTCATGGACCGTTTCAGGTTCGTTGAGTACAGAGGTGATCAATTGATACAAATCGTGGAATTCCAGGTCGGCCTCGTGGCTGAAATGAAAATAATTCTCCTCTTTATCCCGAAATGGTTTCAGGAAGAATTCCTTCAGCAAAGGCATGAGTTCATCATCGATTTCATGAGGTATTTCTGAAAGGAATATGCCTTCGTTTCGGCTTTTGTTTCCTACACGATGAATGGACAGCGATTCGATATGTGTATTGTATAGGTTGATCATTGGGAGGTAATTATTTTTATTCTGAAAGGTGTAAAATTAGTTCCAGTTCGCATCGAAGTCGAGATTATCGAAGTCTTCCGGGTTGAAGCCAAGGTCGTCGTCTTCGTCACTATCCTGTTCTTCGGCTATGAATTCCTTATCCGGGGCATTTTCGGGGATCTGACCGTGGGCGAACATGAGGTTAGGGTAGGAGCGGCCTTCTTCAATCTCTGCGATCTCTGCCAGTTCGACGAGAAATGTCCACATACTGAGGAAATCGTAAACGTAGATGAGCCTTGTCTGGTCCTCGTTTAGCATTGAATCCAGGCTCGTCTCTTCCATCACAAGCACATCTCCCGGTTTTTCACCCATATCGAACAAGGCGATCTCTTCCCCTTGTTCCCAAAGTTCATTGCTGAGGTAGAAAGAGGCCATTTCCTGCCCTCCGAAACCGAAGGATTGGGTGATGGTATTGTGAAAATCTTCGAAAGTGCTTGACGCTTCAATCTCGATATCCCTGAAGACATCTTCATGGGTGTCTAGGATCACTCTGAAACGGTAGATCATGTTTGTTCGGCTTTAAACCGCAAAGATACTTCTTTCCAAGTTATTTTGAGAACCTGTGAAGGGTGAATGTCATGGCCGCTAAAAGGAAAAATGCAACTACCTGGTGCAATACGCCTAACCACACCGGAACCTGCAGCAGCAGGGTGAAAACACCAAGGGCGAACTGAACGAAAACTAGCATTACCAGCCAATTCACACCTTTTCTCTGCGAGCCAGTCAAAGGCCGTTTTCGCGCTTTGAACCATGCAGCCATAATAAGCCCAACAACCACATATGCCAGGTATCGGTGAACGAACTGTACCCCGCTTTTCCCCTCGACGAAATTCTTCCATACAGGTGACTGTTCGATGGTCACGGTCTCGTGGATGAGCTTCCCGTCGCTCATCATAGGCCAGCTATTGTGTATCCAGCCGGCATCGAGTCCGGCAACGAATGCGCCCCAGATGATCTGCAGCAACAGTACCCCCAGGGACAGCCGGAGAAAGTTCCTGAAGGCCTTATCCACTTCTTTTTTGGTTGGGTAGATAAGGTCCAGAGCTACCCACAAGGTGTAGGCGAATGTTATGAAAGCGGTTGTCAGGTGCATTGCAAGTCGGTAATGACTAACATCCGGGCGATCTACCAGTCCACTTTTTACCATATACCAGCCCAGGAACCCCTGGAAACCGCCCAGGAACAACAGAACTAGTGATTTTCTAATGGTTGGTCGCGAGAGTTGTTTCCGAAGAAGAAAATACAGGAAGGGGATAATGAATACAATTCCAATAAGCCTGCCGATCACCCTGTGTATCCACTCCCAGAAGTAGATGTCCTTGAATTCTTCAAGGGTCATGTTGTAGTTCAGTTTCTGGTATTCGGGGTATTGTTTGTATAGGTCGAAAGCTTCCTCCCATTCAGCGATATTCATCGGTGGCACTGTACCCGAGATCAGCTTATAATTCGAGATCGATAACCCGGAATGCGTCAGGCGTGTGATCCCGCCAACTACTACCATTACAAAGATCAGAGTACATCCTATCAGCAGCCAGGTGATTACTTTTTTGTTATCTTTCATAGTAGTATTATCGTGGGTTCGATTGTTGGATTTTTAGATTATTGGATTTTCGGATTTTTAGATTGATGGTATTTAAGATTGATCAACTTAACACTTAACACTTAACACTTAACACCAAACAATGAACAA
Organism: Bacteroidia bacterium; assembly: GCA_030431695.1. Lineage (GTDB taxonomy): Bacteria > Bacteroidota > Bacteroidia > Flavobacteriales > Flavobacteriaceae > Pukyongia. The sequence goes on from JAUIIU010000007.1 coordinate 23,760, forward strand.
TGAACAATGAACAATGAACACCAAGACTAAACACCCTTCACCTTTAATCCTATTTCTTTTCCTTTTTTCAGCATATATTCCCTCGCGGCTTCATATTCATTCGGGATCTGCCCTTCCAGTATCGCTTCCTTGATTGCATCTTTTATGATCCCGATCTCTCTCGAGGGTTTGATTCCGAAGGTCTCCATGATCTCTTCACCACTAACCGGAGGCTGAAAGTTTCGGATATGATCTCGTTCTTCAACTTCGACAATTTTTTCACGCACCCGCTGAAAATTCTGGTGGTATCGCTTGAATCGCTTTGGGTTCTTCGTTGTGATATCAGCTTCACACAAGGTCATCAGGTCGTCGACATAATCACCCGCGTCGAATACCAGTCGCCTTATGGCACTGTCGGTTACTTCGGAAGCGAGTACTATTGGCCTGGAACTCATCAGTACCATCTTCTGAACGAATTTCATATGCTCGTTCAACGGCATTTTCAATCGTTTGAAGAGTTTATAGACCATTTTTGAACCGACGAACTCATGACCGTGGAATGTCCATCCCAGATTTTGATCGAAGCGCTTGGTGGGTGCTTTTCCAATGTCGTGCAGCAAGGCAGCCCAGCGTAACCATAGGTTGTCTGTGGTTTTCGAAATATTGTCCACCACCTCCAGGGTGTGCCAGAAATTATCCTTATGACGCTGTCCCTCAACTTCCTCAATACCTTCCAAAGCTACCAGTTCGGGCAGGATGTACTTCAGTAAACCCGTTTTGCGCAACAATGAGAAACCCTTCGACGGCTTCGGGGCCAATAGAATCTTGTTGAGCTCATCGACGATGCGTTCTTTGGAAATGATCTCGATCCTGGTGGCATTGCGGGAGATCGCCTCCAGGGACTCCTTCTCAATACGGAAATCCAGCTGGGTGGCGAATCGGATTGCTCTTAGCATCCGAAGCGGGTCATCGCTGTAGGTCACATCCGGATCCAGGGGTGTTCGGATAAGCTTGTCATCCAGGTCCTTCAATCCATTGAAAGGGTCGAGCAATTTTCCAAAATCGTCTTCTCCTAAACTCAGGGCCAGGGCGTTGATGGTAAAATCCCGCCGATTCTGGTCGTCTTCCAGCGTTCCGTGGGAAACTGCCGGATTTCGACTGTCCTCACTGTAACTTTCCTTGCGTGCGCCAACGAATTCGAGTTCGATCCCGGAAGTTTTCAGCATGGCTGTACCGTAGGTCTTGAAGATCGAAACTTTGGGCTTACCCGGGAGTAAGTTCGAAACTGCATTAGCAAGGTCGATCCCGCTGCCCACAGCAACAATGTCTATGTCCTTGGCATCACCCCGACCGAGTATATGGTCGCGCACAAATCCACCGATCACATAGGATTCAAGCCCTAGACTGGCGGCCGCCTTGGAGATGACCCTGAAAACAGGATCTTTTAACGCGTTTGGATACGATCCGGACATACTTGAAAAATTCACGCAAAGGTACGAACTAGAGCCTGCTGTTCCAAGGGTATGACTTCCTTATTCCCTTATAATGCTTACCGTTCCGTCGTTGGCTAAACGAATCACTGCGGAAGGCGATCCACCCTTTTTGTTTCGGTCCCAATCCACGATATGATCCACTCCCGCTCTGATCTCTTCAGAGACCTCATTAAATGTGGAAGGGGTTGGTGCATTGCTGATATTGGCCGAGGTTGAGACTATAGGCCTGCGAAACTTCCGGATCAGTTCAGAGCAAAACCTGTGTTTTGTGACCCGTATCGCCAATGTATTATTTTCGTGTACCAGGTTTTCGGCAACCCGAATGGGTTTGTCATAAACGATGGTCGTAGGTTTGACCGCATATTTCAGGATGTCGTAGGCTACTTCCGGAACATCTTCCACGAACTGATTCAGCATTTTAAAATCCGATACCAGGCAGATGAGCGCTTTACTCTCATGGCGTTGCTTGAGGGCATAGACCTTTTCTATGGCCTCCGGGTTCGTTGCGTCGCAACCGATCCCCCAAACCGTATCGGTAGGATAGAGGATGAGTCCGCCTTTCTTGAGGACTGCCAGGGATTTTTCGATCTCAGTTTTCAAAACAATGATTTGTACACCTTTATATATTCTTTCGCGGCGTCGTTCCAGTTGAACCTGGCGGCCTGCTTTTTTAATTCCGACCGGTATAATTCTAAATTCGATCCGTAGGTTTTCATACCTTGTTTGAATACTTCCACCATGTTTTCGGGTTCGAAATCGTCGAAATAGAAGGCGTATTCTCCTCCGATCTCGGGCAGAGAAGTGGTGGGTGCGAGAAACACCGGTTTTCCGAAGGACATAGCTTCAATTGGAGGCAGTCCGAAACCTTCTCTTAGTGAAGGGAAAAGCAGCGCCTCACAATTTTCGAAGTAATACTGTTTCCCAACATTGTCTACCCTGCCGGCAAAGATCACCCTGTCCTGCACCCCAAATTTCTCCACGGCTGCCCGCACTGTTTCGGCATAGTCGCGTGTATCGTTTCCGGCAATGACCAATTGATAATCCTTAAGGTGCGGCATCATCTCGACGAGCAGGTGAAAATTCTTCCGTTCCCTGAAATCCCCAATACTGAACAGAAATTTCTCCTTTAGTTTTTCGGGAGGTTTGAACCCGCTGGTATCGATAAATTCGTCGATGGGGTTACCATTGTAGATCACGTATTCGGGAACGTCGGGAATGTCGAAGAACTCGTGGGTGGAGCTTTTGGCGAATTCAGAAATATAAGTGATCGCATCTGCCCTGCGAAGTTTTTCAACAAACAACATATTCCGAGGGTGATTAGGATCGTTAGAGATCTCTTCCACAAAGTTTATATCATGAATGGTGAGAACATAGGGCATACTGTTCCTTGGCTCGATCTTGGTATTCTGGTTAAGCGAGTGCCAGCAATCGTAATTCTTTCGTATTTGGGCGAAATCGTAGCGTCTCAGGCCCAGATAATATTTATACCTGAAGAAATTCCCGAACTGTTTCTTCAGGAACCTCGTCTTAGGTGTGTGAACAATGAACTGAATATCCGGGTCCTTACAATTGTAAAAACCCTTCAGCAGGTGAAGGTTGAACTGCCCGAAACCCGTGTAGGGATTATTTATGTTATGTGATTCGAGGAATACGGTTTTCATTGATCAGAATTTGTCGCTGTGGCCGAAGAGTTCGGTTTCAGAATAAAAGATAGTGCGAATATCGCAATACCTGCAACCAGATACAAACCACAACCGATCTTCAGGCCGGGAGCATACCCAAAATCCATATGAGGAAGAACCAGTCCGGATAACCACATCAGGAAACGACCCGGCAGGAAGACCACGGAAAAAATAATGGCCAGGTACCTGGGATTGGCGTATCGGGCTACCATGGCTAATACCGTTGGTCCCACAAAAACTTCGGCAAGACACATGAACAGGGTGGCAACGAGTAGTATAACCAAACCAAGGCTACTGGCCTCGGGAGAGACCAGCAGGTATAGTACAAAAGCAACACCACCAAATACAAAACCCAGGGCCATTTTCAAAAACCTGTTCATGTGGAAGAACATCCAAGCCAGCGCAAATACGATCAACAGGAAAATTGTCACATAGGCTGTGATGGAATACATGCGATAATAGGTAAAAAAGCCTGTTTTTCGGTCGTTCAATAGTTCGTACTGCACCATGTTCACATCCATTCCTCCTGCGTCGTACAGGGTCCAGAAAATAGCCGAGATCAATGCGGCGGCCAATATAAAAAGTGCTCGATTCAAGAAGGGTTTATTGCCAGTTTTCTCTTCGGAATCGTTCAATTTAGGAGAGAGGAGCATAAATGCAGCCGAGAGCAATATGAACACACCCGCCGTGGCAAACCCGATCCTGAAGTTTAAATCGCCCAAATAAGCGACTAGCAGGGCGCCGATAGCAGCGCCAATATTAATTGCCAGGTATAGCAGCGTATAACCGCTGTCCAGCTGATCTTGTTTTCGCAGGTAATTCTTTCCAAAAAGGCTGAGCAGGTTTGGTGAGTATAGTCCGCTTCCCAGCCCGATGAATCCTATGGCTGTGTACAACATAATTTCCGAAGGAAGACACAATATAAATGCACCAAACGCCTGCAGGCAGGCCCCGATGATCGCCGTTAGTCGGTTTCCAAGAACCAGGTCACCCATTACACCACCGAGAATTTCGGTAACGATGAGTATACTCGCGATCCAACCATAGATATTCAATGCTTCGCCGGAATCGAAGGCGAACAACCCACTTGTCATGTAAAGAACGATCAGCCCTCGAATGCCGTAGTACCCGGCCCTGTCGAAGGCCCTTGAGGCCATATGTATAAAGGTTGTGCCATTGTGTGCTGCGGATCGGGTCGCTGATTCCATAATTTTACTTTTTAGTTGATCTTCCTGTACAATAACCAAAGGTTGACATACCGCTTAAAGACTGAAAACCCGTTGATATAGGCAAGAACAAATCCTTCTTTGCCGTCCAGGATTCCCAGGCGGATCAAATACTGGTGCCAGAAGCGGTATAAAGGTCGAAAGAAGAAATGCATCAAGGTGGGGCGTTTGCCTTTCTCGTATAACATTTTGGCCTGCAGGGCACTGTACCTGTGCAATTTCGCGGTATAATTGTCGATGCCCTGGTATGTATGATGAGGGACACGGCCTTTTAAGCGTGCGGTTTTACCATCGGTGCGGATGGTTTCATGAACCAGGCTGCCGTCGTAAGAACAATGGTCCTTGTGAAAAAGGCGGATCACCCAGTCGGTCTGAAATCCACTGTACTTAATACGTTTCCCCATAAAATGAAATTGCCGCTTCACAAAATAGGCGATGGCTTTGGGGTTGCGAACGGTTTCCTGTATCTCCTGGCCTAATTCCCTGGAGATCTCCTCGTCCGGATCGAAGAACACCACCCAGTTGTGTTTTGCCCGGGAGATGGCAAAATTCTTCTGACTCGAAAAATTGTCAAACTTTCGCTGGTGAACCGTCACATTGGGGTGGGCTTGCGCACGTTTAACTGTCTCGTCTGTGCTGAAAGAATCCACGATCACGATCTCATCTGCGAACCACAGGCTTTTGATGAATCCATCGATATTATCCTCCTCGTTCAGGGTGATGGCGAGAGCCGAAATGGGAATATGGTCTTTCAAGTGGCCGCTAGTTTAGGTAAAAGTAATAATTTTACAAGGATTGAGTAGCGTTCGAGAATGGCCAAACTTCCAATTTTAATGTACCATCATATCTCCCCTGAGACCAGTTCCGGTCTCACTATGGGAAGTTCCAGGCTGGAAGAACAATTTTCGTGGATCCTTGAACAGGGTTACAGTACCTGGCATTTCGGAGAGTTGGAGCGGCTTAACCGGCTTCCGAAAGGAAAACACCTGGTCATCACCTTCGATGATGCCTACGTGAGTTTTGCTGAATTTGCCTATCCATTACTTCAGAAATACAACTTGAAAGCAACGCTTTTCGTACCGCTTGGATTTATTGGAAAGACCGATGAGTGGAATAGTGGTGAATTACCCCTGCTCTCGGCAGAGCAACTCGCGGATTTAGATCCGAAACTGGTCGAGTTGGGTTATCATTCGTTCGCGCATCCGAAATATCACGAGATCTCTATTACTGAAGTTTCGGCCGATATGGACAAATGTTATGAATCCGTCTCACAATCGGGGCTGAAATTCTCTGATGTGCTGGCCTATCCCTATGGTAAGTTTCCCCGTGAAAAGAGCGCCAATGAGGAATTTGTAGCTATGCTTGGGAAACGCGGACTCAAATTCGGAGCGAGGATCGGCAACCGGGTTAACACCTTTCCGTTTCCCAAACCATTTGAAGTACAACGTTTGGATATCAAGGGAGAATACAGCCTGGCAAAATTCAGAAGAAAAGTAAAGTACGGCAAGCTCCTTTAACGCATTCCTTTGTGCAACAGTTGGAGTTTTACATAGCGCTGAAAGACCCCGTAAGCATTTACCATGGCCACGCTAAGTCCCGGTATACCATCCCGAAACCCACCTTTCAAGATGTACGACCTGAAAAACCTATAGGACGGTTTGATCCAGAGGTGATACCAGGTCGCTTTTTTGCCTTTATCATATAGTTGCTCCGCCTGGTACCAGGCATAGGATTCCTTTTTCTGAATATAAGGCTCCAGCCCTTTATACGTGAAGTGCAGCATATGATTTTTCAAGATCCCGATACTTCCTTCGCAATGCAACTTTTCGTGTACTGTCCCGGTAAAATGGGCCCCGGCTCGTTTCACCAGCCTAAGGACATTGTCGCTATGGTGGTAGAGGAACCGGTTCATATAAAAATGCGGGAAATTGATCTTGTAGCCACCGTGCTTCGGATGGGAAATGGTCTGTTTGATCTCGTCTTCCAGGGAGTGGGTTACGCGCTCATCTGCGTCGAGGAATAGTACCCAGTCGCCGGTGACGTGTTTCAGCGCATAATTCTTCTGGGCGGAGAAATTATCAAATTCCCTTTGCAGAACTTTGGTAACATGATGTTCCGCGATCTCGAGTGTCCTGTCTGTGCTGAAGGAATCGATAAGGACGATCTCATCGGCGAAAGCCACCGATTTCAGGGCATCTTCAATATAGTCCTCTTCGTTATAGGTAGGAATGATCACCGAAAGCTTGTGCATGCACAAACTTACTAAATAACTTTATCTTTGCAGCAATGAAAGCGACCGACACTTCCATAATAATCAGCACTTACAATTCACCAGTATGGTTGGAAAAAGTGCTCTTCGGATACAACAACCAGACCTACAGGAATTTTGAGATCGTTATTGCCGATGATGGCTCCGGGGAAGAGACAAGGAACCTTATAAAAAGGATATCGGAGGAAGTGTTCTACCCGATCGTACACGTATGGCATGAGGATGACGGCTTTCAGAAATCGAGGATACTGAATAAGGCTATTAAGCAATGCCGTTCTCCATACATCATCATGAGTGACGGAGATTGTATTCCACGAAAGGATTTTGTGGAACAGCATGTAAAGTTCAGGGAGGAAGGATATTTTCTTTCCGGCGGTTACTTTATGTTGCCGATGGATATATCGGAGCATATCAGCAGGAATAATATCTATGCGGAAGACTGTTTCGATATCGCCTGGTTGAAGAAGCACGGGCTCAGATCTTCCTTTAAGAACAACAAATTGAGCGCAGGGCCCACCCTGGCATCTCTTTTAAATGCTGTAACACCAACAAATGCAAGTTGGAACGGTCATAATGCCAGTGGCTGGAAGGAAGATATTGTCGCAGTTAATGGTTTCGACGAACGTATGCAGTATGGCGGACAAGATCGTGAACTGGGCGAACGCCTGGTAAATTATGGGCTGAAAAGCAAGCAGATCCGCTACAACGCTGTCGTGATCCACCTGGATCACCCAAGAGGTTATAAAAACCAGGAATCCATCGATAAGAATCGCGCCATCCGGAAAGAGACGCGTGATGAGAAGAAAAAATGGACCGATTACGGCATTGAACAGTGATCAGGTTTTCCGGTAGGCCGCTACTTTCCAATAGCGCAGTTCCTCGTCTGTCCGTACAGTTTCAAACTCAAGTTCCTCGAGTTTCGGATTTTCCCTGAAATACTCCCAGCACCCGATACCTTCCCGGTAAATGGAAACAACGAGTACCCCGTTGTCGTTGAGTGCATTCAATAAACGATCCATGACATTGATCTTTTCGGAATCGTGGATATAATAGAACACCTCATTCAGGACTATAGCATCGAAGTTGCGTTCCGGTTTGAATTTTATGGCGTCCGCTGCTAAGAATTCTGAATTCACCAGGTTTCGGGCTTTGGCCTTTTCAACAGAAACACTTGAGAAATCCACCCCGAGAAAATAACTGTAGCCTCCCTGCATCCGAAGGGTCAGCACACCATCACCACAACCAACATCCAGAACTGAGGGATTTGCAGGGGCATAGTTTGAAATACAGCTGATGATCTTTTCGTAGCGTTTCGCTTCCTTGTCACTTTCAAGACTGTCCCAGCGACCGCTCTTGTATTGTTTGTTCCAGCGTAGTTTCCTGCGCCAGTGGTGAAATTTATCGATGAGGTTCATAGGATTTCCTGGCGTTTTTCAGATGGTGTTCCAAAAATGGTTTCATTTTCCGAAGGATCATCTCCGGGGTTAGTTGTTCGTACAATTCCTGAGGATTCTCTTCAATGCGCCGGCGTTCCTCCAGCGTAAAACTCTCGAACAGGTCTGGTTTTTCCTCCAGGAGATGTATGGAATCGTGGGTGACCCCATCCTCGAAACTCGACCAGTGTTCTTTGTTCACATATGGTGAATAGATCGTGAAGGTAGGTTTGTAAAGCGCTTTGGTGATGTGAACACTGCCGCCTTCATTGGCTACCAAAAGGTCGCATTGGTTCATCAATTTGATGAATCCGCGAATGGAGTCTTCGTAAATATCGAGCTTGATCTGTTCCTTATCCCGGCATAGATGATAGATCTTGTATGCGTCGTCCTTCTGATGCGGCGCATAGTTAAAGAGGATGGTAGCGTTGTATGTTTCAGTTATATGATTGATCAAACGAGCCACATATTCGTATGGCATGGATTTTTGAGGCGTGCTGCCCAGCACCCCCAGCATGATCACGGGTTTTTGTACATCTTTCAGTACACCGTATTTCTTTTCTTCTGAACTAAGGAAGATCTTCGGCTCGAAATCGGGGTTTTCGATAGGAAAAACCGAATTTACAAGGTTGATACGGTCTTCGATGGCCTTACCACAATTCCTCGAACGCTTTTCAAGTAAATTCACCGGGTGGGTGTAGAAAGGAAGATTCAGTTTTTTGTGAGCCCTTTTGAAACCTATGCGGTAGGTTGCCCTGCTGGACAGGCACATCATCCGACTCTGGAACTTGGAATACGGGTCGAAGATGATGTCGTACTTTGATTTCCGAACCTTTTTCAGGGTTTTGAGCAGATTGGGGATCTTCTTGAGCTTTTTCTCCTTGACATGGATGATCTGGTCGATATTGGGGTTATTGACCAGGACCCCGGCTGTATAATCGTACACAAAATAGGTTATATGGCTTTTAGGGAACAGCTTTTTGATATTATTCGCAATTACTGAGCTGATCAGCACGTCGCCAATTCTTTTATTCTGTATTACGAGTATTTTCTTTGGTTGCATTACCTTCGCAAAGTATCTCTTTTTTCGAAGGTAATAAAATTTAGTATGTCCGTGTCTTTTGTGGTACATCCCGATTTTGAGCATATAAAACCGAAGCTGCAGAAAGCGATCTCGCGTTTTGCGGAGAATGAGGATTATATTGTTCGGGAGGGAAGGAATACGATCAAGAAACTTGAGATCGACGGCGAGCATTTCACGATAAAAAAGTTTAAAACTCCCGGACTTTTCCAGGGGCTGGTGTATCGTTTTCTTCGGAAAAGTAAAGCGAGGCGCTCTTTCGAATACGCCAACCGTCTACTGGACCTTGGGATCAACACGCCTTTCCCGGTCTGTTATTCCGAAGCCTATTCAGCAGGACTGAAAGAGAGCTATTACATTAGCCGCTATGTGAATTACGACTTCGACTTCCGCGTTCTCAATCACAACCCAAAATGGCCGGATCGGGATGAAATACTCCGGCAGGTAGCCGAGTTCACCTTCAGGTTGCATGAGAACAATGTGAATTTCCTGGATCATTCCCCGGGCAATACACTAATTGTCGATAAGGGGGATGGTCGATTTGAGTTTTACCTTATAGACCTGAATCGTATGCGATTCGAGCCTATGTCCTTCGAAAAGCGCATGCGGAACTTTCGACGCCTGTGGCTTTCCAAGCATATGATCAACGTCATGGCCGAAATCTACGCCAACTTATCGAACAATACCTACGAGCTTACGCATTCACTCATGACAAAATACAGCAGGGCGTTTCAGAAGAAAGTAAATGCTAAAAAGGTGAGGAAGAGACGAAGGAATCGTGGAAATTCCAAATAACAATAATCATATTACAAATAAATATCAGGAACCAAATATCAGATTTGAGTGTTGGTATTTATGTTTTGGAACTTATTTGATTTTTGGAAATTGCAATTTGGGTTTTCCTAAACTGCAACATTATACTCCCTCAAAGCATCATTTAGAGAGGTCTTCTTGTTAGTGCTTTCCTTGCGTTTCCCAATGATCAGGGCACAGGGTACGTTGAATTCTCCGGCCGGGAATTTTTTGGAATAGCTCCCCGGTATAACAACAGATCTTGCAGGCACCCTTCCTTTCGTTTCTACAGCAGTATCCCCGGTAACATCTATGATCTTGGTAGAGGCAGTGAGAACCACATTTGCGCCAAGCACAGCTTCTTTTTCCACACGAACACCTTCTACAACGATACATCGTGAACCGATAAAGCAGTTGTCCTCGATGATCACAGGTGCTGCCTGCAATGGCTCCAAAACGCCACCGATTCCCACACCGCCACTAAGGTGTACATTCTTCCCGATCTGGGCACAACTCCCAACCGTAGCCCAGGTATCGACCATGGTTCCTTCGTCCACGTATGCCCCGATATTCACATAACTTGGCATCATGATCACGCCTCTTGAAATGTACGCACCATGACGCGCTACGGCATGCGGAACCACACGAATTCCCTTTGATTCGTAGCCTTTTTTGAGCGGGATCTTGTCGTGGTATTCGAAGATGCCGGCCTCCATGGTTTCCATTTTCTGAATGGGAAAGTAAAGCACCACCGCCTTTTTCACCCATTCGTTCACCTGCCAGCCATCGTCGGTTGGTTCGGCACAACGGAGTTCGCCTTCATCACAGAGGCGGACGACTTCTCGTATAGCATTAATGGTTTCCTGATCGGTTAACAGGGAGCGGTCGTCCCAGGCCTTTTCAATGATATTCTGGAGGTTGGTCATGGAATTTTTCAGTTTTAACAAAGATACAGCCAGATATTAAATCCGTTGTAAATTTTAGCATACTATTTAACAAATCGGTATTTTTGCGCCAGCAATGGGTCGTATACTGGCATTAGACTACGGAACCAGGCGCACGGGGATAGCGGTGACGGACGAACTTCAGATCATCGCCTCCGGACTCACCACGGTTTCAACAGACGAGCTTCTGTCTTATCTCGCAAATTATTTTTCCGAAGAGACCGTAGAACTGCTGCTTGTTGGCGAACCAAAGCAGAAAGACGGTACGCACAGTGCCGTGGAAGAAGAAATACAAAAATTCCTGGAGGAGTTCGGCAAGCAATTTCCCGATATGGAGGTGAAGCGTGTGGATGAGCGGTTCAGCAGTAAGATGGCGTTTCAGACGATGATAGACGGCGGACTCAAAAAGAAGAAGCGAAAGGACAAAGGATTGATTGACGAGATCAGTGCGACTATCTTGCTTCGGGATTTTTTGAATTATAGAACATAGATTTTTAGATGGTTAGATATTTGGATTGTTGGATTTTTGGATTTTTAGATTGTTGGATTTTTGGATTGGTGGAATATGAGGGAGGTAGGTTCAGCTGATTTTTACCACAACCCACAACCCACAACCGACAACCTACATCTAACCACAAACCCTTAACGATAGTAACTTAAATGATATTACCAATTGTTGCATATGGAGATCCGGTACTTCGCCAAAAAGCAAATGAAATAGGAAAGGATTATCCGAAATTCGATGAATTGCTCGAGAATATGTTCGAGACCATGTATGGTGCCAGGGGAATTGGCCTTGCGGCTCCGCAGGTTGGCTTGCCGATTCGTCTTTTTATAGTAGATGCAACACCTTTCGAGGATGATGATGATCTTTCTGAAGAGGAACGTGAATTCTGTTCCACCTTCAGGCAGGTATTCATCAATGCGAAGATAATTGAAGAAGAAGGTGATGAGTGGGCATTTAACGAAGGCTGCCTGAGTATCCCAGATATCAACGAAGATGTGTTTCGCCAGCCGCAGATCACCCTGGAATACCTAGATGAGAACTTCGAGAAACATACAAAGACTTTCGACGGGATCGTTGCCAGGATCATTCAGCATGAATACGATCACATCGAAGGAATCCTCTTTACCGATAAACTATCTCCCCTGAAAAAACGTTTGATCAAAGGAAAGCTTGCAAATATCTCGAAAGGCAAGATCGACGTTTCCTATCGCATGCGATTTCCCAATGCAAAAAAGAAACGTTAAGGGCCTTGCATAACTAAAAGTTTGAGTAGATATTTGCGGCCGTAAATTGGAATCAAAACGATGAGCTTAGAAAAAATCCTCTCTATTTCCGGTAAACCGGGTCTTTATGAACTCAAGGCACAAACCCGTGGTGGTTTCCTGGCCGAATCCCTTATCGACGGTAAAAAGATCAGTGTTAGCGGTCGCCATAATGTAAGCTTACTTTCCGAGATCGCCATCTACACACTTACCGAAGAGGTTCCCCTTGGAAAGGTTTTTTCCAAGATTTCCGAAAAGGAAAACGGCGGTCCCGCCATCAACCACAAATCTTCAAAAGATCAACTGGAAGAGTACTTTTTCGAAGTATTACCAGACTATGATGAAGATCGCGTCTATGCCAGCGACATCAAGAAAGTGGTGCAGTGGTATAACCTGCTTCAGAAGAACGGGGTTACTGAATTCACTCCTGAAGATAATTCAGAGGAGGAATAGTTAGTGAACTAGAATCCTTTTAACAACTTCTGAATTTCCAAATTGTAATTTCAATAGATAAACCCCTGAGTCTAAACTCACATCCCATTTTACAGACTGTGTATTGTCAAAGTTATCAGATTTCAACATTCGACCTTGAACATCATAAAGACTTATATCTAAATCCAGAACCACATAACCAAGGTCAATAGTTATTTGATTATTGACTGGAATTGGATAGATTGATATCTCATTATTAGGTATAGCAGTATATCCGAGCACATTGTCATTGCCGTAGACTCTTATTTGCCCACCGTTAAATCCTCCATCATCATTATTTGGTGACCCAATGGCAATGATACTGCCGTTGTTGCTCATCGAAACTGTATTGCCGGAAATGTCGTCAATATCCTCCCCAATAATAGAATCCCCAACCTGAACCCAGTTGTTGTTAAAAAATCTGTAGACATTAGCATAACCCTTACCTGAAATATTTCCTGTCCCAGGCACAACCTGACGCGCACCAACGACCATAAACTCTCCATTGTCGCTAAAATCAACTGCTGAACCAAAATTATCATACTCTTCTGGACCGATAAGTGTCTGACCTATTTGTGTCCAAGAGTCTCCAATATATTCGAAAGTCTCAACGATCCCGTCATTAAGTAAATTCCAATTGTAGCCCGGTGAACCTACAGCAACAATGTTTCCTTCGGAATTCATCGCCAATCCAACACCTTTATTACCGTTCGGGGCGGAATCACCAAGTAAATCCTGCCCTTTTTGAATCCAACTATTGGATTGAAGCTCATAGATCCTTGTAAGCCCAATATTTTCCCCATTTGGGCTTTGGTACCCGATGGACTGAACTGCTATACTCGATCCAGAATCGTTAATGGCTACTCTAAAGCCAAGTTGATCCTGGTTTTCACCAATTATTGATTGACCAAGTTGAATCCAGTCACTTCCATTGAATTCATAAACTTCGACTAGACCAGTTTCAAAAATAGGGGGGCTATCATACCCGGTTGATGAGCCTACTATCCTGTTCCCAGAAGCATTTAATGCAACAGAATGACCAAACTCACTAATGGCTATACCCGTGATATTGCCACCAAGTTGATTCCAGCTCGTCCCATCGTACTCGTACACTCTTAATGAGTTTTCATCGAGAACTCCGATTCCAATTATGTCTCCGATTTCATTCAAACTTATTGAAAAACCCAAACCCAAATTCAATCCACCGGAGTCTATGGTATTACCGAGTTGTTGCCAATCAGTTCCATCGTATTCGTAAATACTCACTTCATTTACAATAGAACTACCTACAGCCATAATTGTACCATCTCCATTTAAATCGAGAGTTCTTCCATATCGCCTATTAATATCACCTTCTACATCGTTGCCAAGTTGCTCCCATTGCCCGTAAGTTGCTGCAAATGAAAATATTGTAAATAAAAAAAGAAAGGTATTTTTCATAGGATTGCCTGTTGGAGATTTGGTTAAATATAGTATTAAAAATTGAGGAATTGTTAATCAATTTTAATAACTCTTTTTACTTCTGAAATGCTTTTGATTTAGCTTTGTTCCATGAACTCCAGAGAACAACAGCTGCAGGCATTCGACCGTTTGCTCACCATCATGGATGAGCTGCGTGAACAATGTCCCTGGGACAAGAAACAGACCATGGAATCCCTGCGTCATCTCACCATCGAAGAGACCTACGAACTGGGAGACGCCATCCTGGATAACGACCTTTCCGAAGTAAAAAAAGAACTTGGAGACCTCTTGCTGCATATTGTTTTCTATGCGCGCATCGGCAGTGAGACTAACGACTTCGACATAGCCGATGTTGCTAACGACATCTGTGAGAAACTCATTGCCAGACATCCGCATATCTACGGAGATATTTCTGTTGCTGATGAGGAGGAAGTAAAACAGAATTGGGAAAACCTGAAACTAAAGGAAGGTAAAAAAAGCGTTTTGGAAGGTGTTCCCGGATCACTTCCGGCCCTCGTAAAGGCCAATCGGATACAAGACAAGGTGGCTGGGGTGGGTTTCGATTGGGAGGAGCCTCAGCAAGTTTTCGAAAAGCTGAAGGAAGAACTGGAAGAATTACAGCACGAAGTGGGTGAGGGGAATAAACAACGCATCGAATCCGAGTTCGGGGACGTGCTGTTCTCGATGATCAACTATGCCCGGTTCCTGAAAGTAGACCCGGAGAATGCCCTTGAGAGAACCAACAAGAAGTTCATTCGCCGTTTTCAGTATCTAGAAGCTAAATCCAAGGAGCTCGGGAAACCCCTTAAAGAGATGACCCTCGCCGAGATGGACGTCTACTGGGAAGAGGCAAAGAAGGTGTAGGTTAAACACTGAAAATCACCAGTCGGTTGTTTGTCTCTACCTTCGAAAACCCAATATTCTCTACTATCCACTTCAGGTTATTTGCATTGTAGAAGATCACATGGGAAGGATCGTTCTTGTAGTACCAGTCTTCGAAATCATTTTCGGTTAGCAGATCCGTCATACAGAAGAGTTTACCACCCGGTTTGAGTAATTTTTTCAGTAGAGAGAATTCCTTTTCGGGTTGAAAAAAATGCTCTATCACTTCGCAGCAAACGATGAAATCATAATTAGCTTCAAGCACGGAGACATCCGGGTGAAAGAACGGATCGTAGAGTTCTACGGTATATCCTTGCTCTTTCAGGACTTCAGCAATCACGGGTCCGGTACCCGCGCCGAAGTCTAAACCCATACAAAATTTACCGTAGTTTGCCACTACGGCCTCAGTTATCGGACTAACAAATTCCCGGTAACCTGTATCGCTTACATCGTTATTGTGGGTAAGGTATCTCTCCTTTTCTTCTGAGGGTGAAAGGAAGGTCTTGGGGTCGCGAAAAACGGTATCACATTCACTACAATGGAAAAAGCGATGATTTTCGTTCTCGAAATAAAGAGCCGTACTTTCACATTTGCAAAGCAGGCAGTTGATCATGATCAGGAGTTTCGCACTTTTTTGATCTTCTTGAGTTTGGCTTTCCAAACTTCAAGCTGCTCTTTATGGCGTGCAATGTTTTTATGGACTTCCTGTACCAGGGGATTCGAATCGTCAACATGCTGGAAGAATCCTAAATTGTTCTCCAATTGGTTGATCTCGTGCTTGGTTTCGTCTATCTTTTTCGATATGAAGAAATGTTCATTCTTGAGCTTACGCTCGTTTTCCTGTGAAACCAATGTGTTAAGCTTGTTCTCGAACCTTATCATTTCGGCCTCTTTCTTGTTAAGATCAAGTTTTGCGAAGACCTCGTCCAGGGCTTTGTTGAACTGCTGCTCGATCGACTTCTTTTTGAAGGGTACCCGCCCTACAGCTTTCCACTCGCTTATCTTTTCCTTCACCATGCTGAGGTCGTCTTCCTTCTTCCCACTGAGTTCGATCTGCTTCATTTGTTCGAGCAATTTCGTCTTGGTCTCCAGGTGAGCCTCCTCTTCTTTGTTGGCGGCATTCTTCAAACTGTGCAGCCTGTCGAAATAATGGTTGCAGGCATTTTTGAATTCCTTCCAGATCTTGTCACTCTCCTTTCTGGGAACATGACCGATCTTCTTCCAGTCGGACTGGATCTTCTTCATCAATGGCGTCACAACATCGAAGTCCTCACTGTCTTTGTTCTCCTCGGCGATCCTGATAAGTTCCCGTTTCTTCTCAAGATTGGTGTACTGCTCTTTCTTCTGGTTCTTGTAGAAGGTGTTCTTTTCCTTGTTAAAGCCACGTGTGGCATCCTTAAAACTGTTCCAGATCTCCTTATTGGAGGTTCTCGGAACTTTTCCGACCTCAAAATAAGCGTCGCGCAGTTGCTGTACCTTCTTGATCGCCTGCTGCCAGCTTTGGTGACTGGGCTTGGTGTTTGAGGTGATCGAATTGATCTCATCCACAAGTTTTTGCTTGGCGAGCAGGTTATCCTCAAAAGCCGATTCCATCTCTTTCATAAATTCGGCACGGCGATCGTGGATGACCTTTGTGGCCTCACTGAACTTATCCCAGACATCCTCGCGGTATTCCTTGGCAACCGGACCAATGTCTTCTTTCCACATCTTATGGAGCATCTGCAACTCCCTGAAAGCCTTTCCTATGTCCTCTTCCTGCTGCAACTCCTCGGCCCTGGTGATCAGTTTGAGTTTTTGTTCCAGGTTATGTTTGAAATCCAGGTCCCTGAACTCCCGGTTCAGGTGAAGGAAATCGTAGAAATTCTCAACGTGATGATGGTAGGTGTTCCAGATCAGGTTGTATTTATCCCTTGGAATAGGCCCGGCGGTATGCCAGCGTTCCTGTATATCCTTGAAATGCTTGTAGGTAGTGTTGATATTCTCCTCCGCATTGAGCAGGCTTTTCAACTCTTCGATCAATTCCTGCCTTTTCTCAAGGTTGGCATGAAGGTCTTTCTTCAGATTTTTGAAGTAGGCGTTTCGCTTTTCCTTGTAGTCGAAGTAAAGTGAATTGAACGACTTCTTGAGCGGCGTGGTATAGTGGAAATCAATTATGTTTCCTCCTCCCCCCAGGAATTCTTCTTTCTGGTGTTCCAGTTCTTCGTTGAATTTGGCATTGAATTCGGAGCGGATCTCCTCAACGTCGTTTCGTATCTGCTGCACCGGCTTGGCTGCCAGCAGATCTTTCAGGGCTGTTACCAGTTGTTGCTTGGACAGAGAGTGGTAGTCAACGACATTTTCGTCTTCATCATCATCGTGCTTCTCTTCGTCATCCGATGAGGATACTTCTTCCTCATCCTCTTCCTCCCCGGAGGATTCTTCGGAATCTGCCTCGGCGGAATCGCTACCTTCAGTGACGACCTCAGACGTTTCTTCGGGTTCCGTTTTGTTCTCCTCGGTCGGTTCCGAAGGATTCTCTTCCGCGACTTCGGTTATTTCTTTTTCCTTTTCATCCGAAATTTGTTCTGCCTCTGGTTGAACCGTATTCTTTTCTGCTGAATTTGTTTCGGGATTGTTTTCTTCTTGCAATTTTTTGTCGGACATCTTTTTCAATGTTAGCGTTCAAATACGGAATGTAAGATAGTAACTACTATGCAAACGGCAAAGGAGGGACTCTTATTTTGAATTGTTCAATGGAAAATCAGGATTTCCAGATGCTCCACGCCTTTTTAGCCTGGTATTCGAGCATTTTTAGTCCATTGCAAACTTTGGCACCCTTAACAAATCCCCGTTTCATGAATTCCGTTTCCCTGGGGTTGTAGACCAGGTCGAATAGCCGGTGATTCGGGCCTATATACTGGTAGGGGATTGGCGGACATTCTTCTGTCCTGGGAGCTGTTCCCAGGGGTGTACAATTCACAATGAGCAGATGTTCTTCCATCATATCCCGATTGAGGGAATCGTAGTCGATATTATCTTCGGAAGATTCCCTGGATACCATTTCGTAATCAAAGTCCATGGCGTCCAGAACATAGCGAACTGCCTTGGAGGCACCTCCGGTGCCAAGGACCAGTGCGGTTTTTTCTTTTACCGGGAGCAGATCCGCCAGGGCTTTGGCAAATCCGTAGTGATCTGTGTTGTAGCCAATTAATTTTCCGTCCTTCCGGAATTTAATCGTATTGACGGCCCCGATCCTGGCGGCTTCGTAATCCAGTTTGTCAAGAAATGGGATGATCTGTTCTTTGTATGGGATGGTAACGTTAAGGCCTTTGAGACCCTCTGTATTTTCGATGAGTTCGGGAAATTTTTCAAGGCAACTGAGTTCAAAATTGTGATAACTGTCCCTTCGTTTTTCCTTTTCAAATTTATGGGTGAAGAAGGTCCTGGAAAATGAATGACTCAAGTCCCTACCGATCAATCCGTACTTAGCCATGTTTAGGTTTTCTGTGTTTTTGATACCAATCCAAACTCAATACGATTAAAATACCTACAATGATAAATAAAATTGCCCAAAGGTTTTCGAGCGAAAATTCTGATGGCCAGTATCGTTCATAGTCCTTTATAATTGCCGCACCGTTGGCGTCGTAAACTATATTTCCAAGGGCGTCGTATTCGAATTTCTTGGTCTTCCATGGCCAGACCACTCCCAAGGAACCGGCAATGAAACCCATGATCACGGCGTAGGTTGCCTGGTGAAATCTTTTCAGTACGTAGGCAAGCAAATGCGACAGGGAAACCAGGCCGGTAAGCGATCCAAGTGAAAAGACAACCAATACTTTCAGCAACTGGATTCTGACGGGGTCGGTCCAAAAACTCGTATCTCCCTGGAAGAGTTCGGCCAGGGTATCGAATAAGGCATTTACCGAATCCACAAGCAGGAGTACATAGTTGCCTAACAGGATCAGGATGAACGACCCCGAAAGTCCCGGTAATGTCATCCCCGAGACGCCTATGATTCCGCAGAAAAACACGAAAACCAGGTTGTCATTCTGAGTGGCGGGCTCCAGGAAACTAATGCTTACCCCCGCGAGTATTCCCAGCAGCAGGTAGCCCAGGTACTTCCGGTTCCATTCACCAAAATCTTTGGCGATATAGTATATGGAGCCGATGATCATTCCGAAGAATGCACTCCATACAAATA
Organism: Bacteroidia bacterium; assembly: GCA_030431695.1. GTDB lineage: Bacteria > Bacteroidota > Bacteroidia > Flavobacteriales > Flavobacteriaceae > Pukyongia. The sequence goes on from JAUIIU010000007.1 coordinate 42,922, forward strand.
ATTCGTAGCGTACAATGAGATAGTCGAGCAGCTTGGAAACACTGAAATAGCTTATAACCATTCCCAGGATAAGCAAGCCCAGGAAACGACCGTTGATATATTGAAAAAAGCTACGGAAACGCCCAAAAATAAGCAGTTTAAACGCTTTTCTGTTTATTTTCTGAAGCGAGTAGATGAACTCATCGTAAAACCCCGCAACAAATGCAACAACGCCTCCCGAAACACCGGGGACCTTGTTGGCAGCGCCCATGGCAAGTCCTTTCATGACCAGCCAGAATCGATCCCAGAACGAGCGCTTTTCGTACATATCAACTGTCTTTTTTATTCACGGAAATCCGCTCCAGGACGAAGATTGTTAGAAATCCGATTACACAAAAAAGCAAGGCCCATATCAATTGCGGATCTCCATCGTAGGTAGTAGGTAGTACACTTTTCTCAATGAATGGTACCTGCTCACCATTGTGATTTGTCCTGTATTGCAATACTTCCTTCCACGGCCAAATCTTGTTCAGCGCGCCTATCATGAAGCCCGTCAAGACCGCCAGCGTAATATTCTTATAATGCTTGAACATCCAGTTCAGGGTACGGGAGAATACTTTGAGCCCTGTAATGGCTCCCAGGGCGAAGACGCCTATGCGCAGTAATGCTTTTCCGGCCATGCTCCAGTTTCCACTTCCAATACCGTCGCTCAGTTGGGCCAGCGTTTCCATAACCGGGGCATAAGCACCCAGGAGCAGTAGTATGAAAGCACCACTGATGCCGGGCAGTATCATCGCGATAATAGCAATAAATCCTGCAATGAATAAAAACCAGATGCTGTCCGGAGACCCAACAGGCTTTGCCAGCGTGATAAAGAGAGCAAAGGCGGCGGCCAATACGATTGCAACGATGGTGTTGAGATTCCATTTGGCGATCTGTTTACCAACAAATACTATACTGGCCAAAACCAATCCGAAAAAGAATGCCCACACCAGTACAGGATGGTTTTTCAATAACCAGCCGATGAGCTTTGCAAGGGATAATATGCTAATGATCACTCCTGAAAAAAGTGCCAGCAGGAATGACAAATTGTAGGCCCCCCAGGCATTCCGAAACCCGCCTTTTCGCCACAAGCGGAAGAATCCCAGGTCCAGCTTGTGGATGGTTTCGATCAGTTCCTCATAGATACCGGAAATAAAAGCGATGGTCCCGCCCGAAACACCGGGAACGACGTCGGCAGCCCCCATAGCCACTCCTTTTGCGGAGATCAGGAGGTATTGCAGAAAATTACGTGAAGGCATAGCAGAGGTTTATTCCGCCAAAATTACGCAATTTAAAGTGAAGGATTTTGCTGATTTTTAATTAATTCTCTCACCGACTTACGATCGTAAATGGAAGGGAAAATCTCTTCGATGATCATGGCGAATTCGGGTTCGAAACGAAGCGCATTCTTAAGGTGGTACTCACCCTTGTTATCCTCGTTCAGCATATAGTGCACTCCCGCGAGTCGGTATTCGATCTCAGGAGATTCAGCATAAAACTCTGCCGCCTGGTGTAAATTGTTGATGGCAGCTTCGAACTCACCTAATTGCAGTAAGATATCCGCCCGTGCTATCCAGGTATCGAGTTCGTAATTGCCCAGTTCGATACTTCTTCGGAAACCGTGCTCCGCTTCCTCGAACAAATTCAATTTGTTGTTGATCTTCGCATAACGTTTCCAGTACAGCACGTTCTCACTGTCGATGTTGATAGCCTTATCGATATAGTAGAGGGCTTTCTGGTAATTCTTGCGTTTGTAATAGAAGTCGGTAATGGCTATCCATCCCTTGTCCAGCAATGCATCTTCCTCAACACATTTGTTGTAGAACTGCAGCGCCATTTCACTGTTAGCAAGCTTTTCGTAGCATTTCCCGATCCTCAGTAGTGCAAAGGATGTGGGGTCGTCCAACCCAAGGGTGATGGTATAGCTCTCGATGGCCTCTTCATATCTTCCCATTTTTTCAAGTACCTTTCCTTTTTCAAGATAGGCACCAATGAAGCTGTCATCGCTGATGATAGCAAAATCGAAGGCGGCCAGGGCCTTTTTAAACTCTTCAAGATTGGTATACTGCTTCCCAACCTGGTGCCAGGCTACCTCGCAATAAGGGTTCTTGTTCAGGAAGTCGTTCAGATAATCGATGGCGGCTTCGTGTTGCTCGAGATAATCGAAGCAATAAATTATGTTGTAAAGTGCAGAGTAATCCTCTTCGTCCTGCTCGAGGCATTTCATGAAGTTGTACTTCGCATTCTCAAAATCTTCAATGAAGAGGTATTCCATCCCTATCAAAGAAAGGACATCGGCCTCATCTGCGGTGATCTCCAGTGCCTTTTCAAGTAATTGAATGGCTTCTTTGTGCTTGTCCCTGCGAGATAGAATATTAGCTTTTTGGATGTAAATTTCTTCGTTAGACTGTTCGAGAGGTTCCAAGGTATCCAGCATTTCCTCTGCAGTATCCAGTTCATTCTCAAAAATATACATTTCAACCTGGAATAATTTAAGGTTGGTGGAAGTAGGGTGTTGTTCAAGGCCGAGTTTCACAGCCTTTTTTGCAAGGGCTATCTTTCCGTTCTCAAGGTAATGCTGAATGATCTCCTCGAACTCAGCAGAGTCGAAGAAAAGGACATTATTTGTTTTCAGCATGGATTCGAAACGGGCGAGAGAGAAATTGTTATACTCATCAGGGCTTGAGTGCATACGCGACTGTTTAACGGTTTCTTCTATTTAAAGATAGTAATGTAAGGAGCAGTTCAATAGTTGTGCCGTGTTTATTGTTAACAAGCTTATTAACAGAATTTTTAGAAATTAAAACACTGAAAAACAGTTAGTTATGCTTATTCTTTTTTTGCGCTACGAAGTCCATCACTTCTGCTATAATGGCACATCCCTTACGTATTTCCTCTTCGCTAATCGTAAGGGGTGGTGTTATTCGTATCGCCCTGGGTTCGAAGAGTAGCCAAAAAAGAAGGAGTCCGCGACCCTGGCATTCCAGGATGATCTCGGTGGCTATTAGGGCCGATTCCGTCATGATGGCGAGCATTAATCCTTTACCTCGGATTTCACCGATCAGTTCATGCTGAAGTAGTTCCCTGAACAGTTTTTCTTTCTGAAGGGTTTGTGGGATCAGGTCGCCTTCTGTGATCTCCTTCAGAGTTGCGAGCGCAGCAGCGGCAATTACCGGATTCCCTCCGAAGGTGGTGATATGGCCAAGCTTCGGGTTATCGCTCAGGAGTAGCATCCGTTCTCTCGAGCTTGTAAAGGCCCCAACAGGCATGCCACCTCCCATGCCTTTGCCCATGACCAGTATGTCCGGGACCACATCGAAATGTTGGAAGCCGAATAGGGTTCCTGTTCGACCAAAACCTGGCTGTATCTCATCCATAATAAGAAGTGCGCCAACGGCTTCACAATGCGATTTAACCTTTTCCAAGTAGTTGCTCTCCGGAAGGATGAATCCCGCACCACCTTGGATGGTCTCCAGGATCACTGCGGCAGTCTTGTTTGTTATGCGATCGAGGTCCTTTTCAGAATTAAAACGAATCGCATGACAATCGGGCAGGAGCGGTCCGAACGGGGTTTTACGTTCCTCGTGGCCCATCACGCTCAGGGCTCCGTAGGTGTTTCCGTGGTAGGCGTTCTCAGCATATAGAATCTCCGATCTCCCTGTGGCTCTCCTGGCAAGTTTGATGGCGCCATCGATAGCTTCGGCACCACTGTTGACCAGGTAAGTGGTCTCCAGTGGATCCGGGAGTTTTTCTGAAAGTAATTTTGTGAATTGCAGGGCTGGTTCCTGGATGTATTCTCCGTACACCATCACATGCAGGTATTTGTCCAGCTGTTCCTTTACAGCAGAAACTACTGCCGGATGCCGATGTCCCAGGCTGCAGGCCGATACACCTGCGATAAAATCCAGATGAGCTTTGCCGGAGGTATCATAGATATAGCTTCCTTCGGCATGAGACACCTCCATTCCCAGTGGGTGGGGGGTCGTTTGTGCCTGGTATTTTAAGAAATCATCCTTCATCTTTGCCGCCCTTATCGCCTTCATCCTGCTCTTCCCTGGTCTCCGCCTTTGGATCATCTTCCCTGTTCCTGAGGTCTTTGGCCTTCAGTTTGGAAGCTTCAGGCAGTTCGATCTCATCCTCCGGTACATCTTCAAAGAATTCTCCTTCGTCCTCGGGGAGCGGAATACCTTTTATCTTCGGAAGAACTGGAGCTGGTTTACCCTTGAACAGATCCTGGACCTTTAACAAACGCTCGTCACCCCGCCAGATAAAACCCGGGAGTTTTCGTGCATTCTCCGGAAACTGGGAAGGTGGGTATACTTTTCCCTTGGCTTGTTTGATGAATTTAATGCCCGTGATCTGTTGAGCTTCCAGGTACATCTGTATGGAACTCGATACGGTATTGTTGATCCCCACAAGCTCCTGTTTGTCATTTCGCGAAAAATAGATCACTTCGGTATTCTTGATGATATTGACGGTGTCCAGTTCATTATTGGTGAACAGACCGATCAGGCGTTCACCTTTTACCTGGTTGTAGCCGGCACTGTCCCTCTGAACCAGGAAGGCATTGTTGAAAACCTTAAGCGTATCCAGTTTTTCAGTTTCCTTGTTGGACAGGATATGTATGGTGTCACCGGTCATCTGGTTGGCACCGCTCCACAAAACGGGGTTCCGAAGTAACTTGGTGATGCCCTGTTTTTGGTTTACGTAGATAGAGTCGCATTTACCACTGGTGGGTTCCTCCCCGGGCTGTCCGGGTTTGAACATTCTTGCCCTGTAGAACCCACTGATGATACGGTTTTCGGGTTTTCCTGTAACACGTAAGGTGTCGGCGTGAACATAGATAGAATCGTTATCGCGCAGTGTGACGGCAACGGCTCTTTTAGTAATAAACACCGAGTCCTTCTCACGGAAAACTTCCGCATAATGCCCTCGGATCACACTCCGATTCACGGTATCCAGTACCTTAATGTTGTTCGTTGCTGAAGCAAAACTCTTGTTCCTGTCGAAATAGATACTGTCGCCATATAGTATCCTGTTATTGTAATCCACCCTGGAGTTCTTGACAAAATACCCCTTATCTGTACGGGTGTTGTAATACCCTCGTTCGCAATACACCGTGCTGGTTTCGGAGACTATGGTCGATTTCCCGTACAGATATGCTCCTCCGGTTTCAGAATAAAAATCCAGCTGTTCACTGTGAACGGTGTATTTGGGATTGACGATCTTAACATCAGACAGGAACTGGTATTTCTTAGAATTCGCGAAATATCTTCCGATCCGGCTGGTAAGAGTACTGGCGGTGTCACGTACGGTTCCCCCGCTGCGGTAAAAGGCCTGTTGTTTTATACGGTCGAAGTAGAGGGTATCTGTGCGCAGCGTCGTTTTTGGTTCCTGGAGAACCACATCACCACTCGCGAAAGCGAATTGGGTATTCCCGTTGTATTCGGCGTATTTACTTCGCATGGACACGGTATCTCCCTGTTCAATACGAACTTTACCATAGGCCTTCACAAAGTTGTCCTTGAGATAGACATAAGCCTGGTCACACCACATCTCGACTCCTTCGTGCACGATGTAAACCTGTCCCGAATTGTCTTTGGTATAAATGATAGCGTCCGGTAACTCTGGTTTTACTTCGAGGTAGCCGGACTGCACAGACACTTTTGTCTTATCCTGCTGATCCTGGGCATGGATGAAAGGTGCCAGGAGGATTAATAATAGAAGTATGTAGTTTGATATCTTCAATCAAAGTCCTTTAATGCTAAAACGAAAATACCAACAAATATTGAGTTATCGATGGATCGTTTGAGTTCGGTCCGGTCCTACGGAAACGATTTTGATAGGCACTTCAAGTTCTTTTTCGAGGAAATCGATATAATCGTTAAGGGCCGCAGGGAATTCGGAAGGATCTCTAAGCTTTGTAAGATCTTCATCCCAGCCTTTCATTTCAGTGTATATTGGTTTTACATTCTCCGCTTCGATATTGTAGGGAAGGTGCGAGATCCGCTCTCCTTTGTATTCGTAAGCAGTACAGACCTTGAGTTTGTCGAACCCACTGAGCACGTCACCTTTCATCATCATCAGCTGGGTAACCCCGTTCACACGAACGGCATATTTAAGTGCTACCAGGTCCAGCCAGCCGCATCGTCTAGGCCGTCCGGTGGTCGCCCCGAACTCGTTTCCAACCCGACCCATGGTCTCACCATAGCTATCGAATAACTCGGTAGGGAAGGGGCCGCTACCAACGCGGGTGGTATACGCTTTAAAAATTCCGAAGACCTCTTTGATCTTAGAGGGAGCCACTCCCAGTCCGGTGCAGGCACCGGCAGCGGTTGTATTGGATGAAGTTACATAGGGATAGGTTCCGAAATCGATATCCAGCAACGATCCCTGTGCTCCTTCTGCCAGGATGGACTTGCCTTCTGCCTGTGCACGGAACAGATATTCTTCACTGTCGATGAAGGTAAGTTCTTTAAGTACTTTGATCGCCGCGAAGAATTCGGTTTCCATTTCGGCAAGGTTGTACTGGATATCCGCCTTGTAGAAATCGATCATCGCTTCATGCTTGTTCGCAAGCGCGCGGTATTTTTCTTTCCAATTATCCATTTCAAGGTCTCCTACACGTATACCATTCCTTCCGGTCTTATCCATATAGGTAGGCCCAATTCCTTTCAGGGTAGAACCAATCTTTGCCTTACCCTTGGAAGCCTCACTGGCGGCATCCAGCAGGCGATGAGTAGGCAGGATAAGGTGTGCCTTTCGGGAGATGAGCATTTTGCTCTTATAGTCGATATTGAATTTGGACAGGTTGTCGAGTTCCCTTCTGAAGATAACCGGATCGATCACCACACCATTTCCAACCAGGTTGATGGCGCTGTCGTGGAAAATACCGCTCGGGATGGTGTGCAACACGTGCTTAATTCCGTCGAATTCCAGTGTGTGACCCGCATTCGGACCACCCTGAAAACGGGCGATCACATCGTAATTTTTTGTTAGTACGTCGACGATCTTTCCTTTACCCTCGTCTCCCCATTGTAATCCTAGTAGTAGATCTACTGCCATAAGTATTAAGCATTTTCCCGACCGGAATAGCTTTTTGAGTCGGAATTTTTTCTATTTCCGTAGAAATAAAGTGAATGGTTGGTTATTTCTATATCGAACACTTCTTCGATGGTCTTTTTGATACTTTGTATCCGAGGGTCGCAAAACTCGATCACCTCTCCACTGGAAAGGATGACGTGATCGTGTTGTTTGTCGAAATAGGATTTTTCGTAATGCGCCTGGTTCTGCCCGAATTGATGCTTTCTTACCAGGCCGCATTCCAATAACAATTCAATAGTATTGTAAAGAGTAGCACGGCTTACCCGGTAATTCTTGTTCTTCATATTGATGTAGAGCGACTCGATATCAAAATGTTCGTCACTGTCGTATATCTCCTGAAGAATAGCGAAGCGTTCGGGAGTTTTACGGTGCCCTTTTTCCTCAAGAAATGCAGTAAATACATTCTTGACGATCGCCTGATTATTTTGATCCGTTCTTGCAGTCATATCAAAGGAGCAAAGGTAGGTATTTTATGCTCTAGTCACTTTATCAATACCATTGATATTTTTAATTTTTTCAACCAGGTTATTAAGAATATTCTTGTTTTTGACGATCACTATGATGGTACCCGTGAAAATTCCGTCGTCACTATCAAAATGAACACTCTTCATGTTGATGTTCAGGTTGTTTGAAATAACTTTGGTCACATCATTCACCAGTCCGATGGTATCAATCCCCGAGATCTTCAGTTCAACCTTAAAATCACTCTGGGTGGAATCGATCCATTTAGCCTGCATGATGCGATAGCCGTAGTTGCTTTGCAACTGGAGTGCATTCGGGCAATTCTGCTTGTGTACCTTGATCCCCTCATTCACCGTGAGGAAACCGAAGACATCATCTCCGGGTATGGGGTTACAGCAATTGGCGATCTTATAATCCAGTTTTTCCTCTTCTTTTCCAAACACCAGCTGGTCGTATTTTACCGTGATCTCATCCTTGTCGACTTCCTCCTGATTCCCCGGTTTGCGGATCCTGTTCTTGAAGAAGGAAACGAAGGCATTGGACCTGGATGCGGCGTAATCCTTCAATTTCTTATTATCAATGATCCCCGCACCAACACGATAGAACAGATCCAGACTTGTACTTAACCTGAAATAGGCCACCAACTGGTTGATGGTCTTTTCGTCCATGGTGATCTTCAATGATTTCAGCTTTCGCGCCAGTACCACCTTACCTTCTTCGGCGATCTGTTTCTTTTCATCCTTCAGGGATGATTTGATCTTCGATCTGGCCCGGCCCGTCGTGGCATAATTAAGCCAGTTGGCCGTGGGCTTCGACTTCTCGGAGGTCATGATCTCCACCTGGTCACCACTTTTCAGCACATGACTCAGCGGTACAAGCTTTCCATTGACCTTTGCACCTCTTGTGTGAAGGCCAACTTCGGTGTGAATATGAAATGCAAAATCCAGGGCTGTAGCTCCCTTCGCAAGGGAATAGAGGTCACCTTTCGGACTAAAAACAAATATTTCCTTGGAATAGAGGTTGAGTTTGAAATCTTCCACAAAATCCACCGCGCTCACCTCGGAACTTTCCAGGGTTTCCTGCAATTTATTCAGCCAGCCCTCCAGGCCGATATCTTCCTTCTCGTCGTTTTTGTATTTGTAATGGGCGGCATAACCTTTTTCTGCGATCTCGTTCATTCGTTCCGAGCGGATCTGAACTTCAACCCATCTGCCCTGCGGACCCATAACCGTAATGTGAAGGGCCTCGTAGCCAGTAGATTTCGGACTCGAGATCCAGTCTCTCAACCGGGTGGGATTCGGGCGGAAGTGATCCGTTACTATCGAATAGATCTTCCAGGCGATGAACTTCTCGTTATCTGCATCACTTTTATAGATGATACGAACTGCGAACTTATCGTAGACCTCGTCAAAGGAAACATTTTGGGCCAGCATTTTTCTGCGGATGGAGAAGATGGATTTCGGTCTTCCTTTGATCTCGTAATTCAGCTTTTCCGCATCCAGGGAATCCTTGATCACTTTTGTAAAATCTTGAATATAGGCATCCTGCTGCTCCTTACTTTCCTTGATCTTGCCAAGGATATCGTTGTACACATTTGGTTCGGTATACTTAAGGCCAAGATCCTCCAATTCGGTTTTAATGTTGTACAAACCGATACGATGAGCCAATGGTGCATAAATGTACAAGGTTTCCGAGGCGATCTTCACCTGTTTGTGCTCCGGCATCGATTCCATGGTCTGCATATTGTGGAGTCGGTCCGCGATCTTGATAATGATCACACGGATATCCTCGTTCAGGGTAAGAAGCATCTTCCTGAAATTCTCTGCCTGCAGCGAAGCATCTTTATCGTAAGGCATCTGAGAGATCTTGGTTAGTCCGTCAACGATCCGCGCTACGGTCTCCCCAAAAAGCTGCTCGATATCCGCTAATGTGTACTCCGTGTCCTCTACCACATCGTGTAGCAGGGCAGCGGCAATAGATGTTGCGTCCAGTCCAATTTCACTAGCTACTATTTTAGCTACTGCCAATGGATGGAATATATAAGCTTCACCCGATTTACGCCTTTGGTCCTTGTGTGCATCAACGGCAACATCGAAGGCCGAACGGATCAGCCGCTTGTCTGCCGGAGTCAGGGTCCGGTAGCTGATCTTCAGCAGTTCTTTGTATTGTTTGGTAAGCTCCTTCTTCTCCGCTTCCAGTACTTCCTCGGTCATAAAATAAATGTACGATAATGGTACGTAAGTACCAACAAATTTTGTGCCTTGACGGAATTTCGGACTAACTATTAACGGCCTTTGAGGTTCCTGAAACGCTGCAACAGAGTTGGATGCGAATAATGCGCGAAAACGTAGGCAGGATGTGGTGTGAGGTTGCTCAGGCTATTCTTCGACAATTTCTTCAAAGCCGAAATCAAAGGTTCACCTGAGTATGTCTTTTTGGCATAATTATCCGCCTGGTACTCGAATTTTCGTGACAGGAAGTTCATGAGTAAGCCTGTGAGCTCCGAAATTGGAGTGAAAAGTATTCCGAAGGCGATCAGCCCGATATGAAAGGAAGCTTGTGTCACACCCAATGCTTCGGAAAGTTCTGGGTTACCTACAAGAAGTGATAGTATCCACAATGTAAAACCGGTGGTTATTACTGAAGCAATCAAGTTGATCACAATATGTTTCTTTTTATAATGACCTACCTCATGAGCCAGTACGGCCACGATCTCCTCATCATCCAGGTCGTTGATCAGGGTGTCGTAAAGTGTTACCCGTTTTTCACTTCCGAAGCCCGAAAAATAGGCATTGGCCTTGGTACTGCGCTTAGAGCCGTCGATCACAAAGATCTTTTCCAGTGTGAAACCAACTTTCCCGGCATAGGTTTCGATCTTGGATCGCAATTCACCTGTTTCCAGTGGGGTCTGTTTGTTGAACAAAGGAACTATGAGACGGGCATAGAACATATTCAGCAGGATTGAGAAAACAGTGATCACAGCCCATGCGTACAGCCAGAAGTTCGATCCGGCGAATTCGTAGAACCAAATGATAAGTGCAAGCAACGGACCTCCAATGAGAGCCGTCATAAGCATTCCCTTTACTTTGTCCATCACAAATGTTCCCATTGTGGTTTTATTGAAGCCGTATTTTTCTTCAATCACAAAGGTGCTGTAGTAGGAGAACGGCAGACTCAGGATACTGGCTGCTGCGGCAATGATTCCGAAGAAAACCAGGGCGATCACTATGCTGTTTTCTGAAATACTTCGGGCCAGGGCATCGACATATGCAAATCCATCCAGGAAAAAGAACAGCAGTGTGGCCACAAGGGAGAGCGTAGAGGTGAAAATGCCGAATTTGAACCGTTCCTTTTTATACGACTGGGATTTTCGGTAGGCTTCCTGGTCGTAAACATCGGCAATCTCCGAAGGTAACGGATCATCGAAATGCCGCGCATTGAGGAAATCGAGAACCTTGTCTATCAGGAAATTGATAACAATTATACCTATCAGTATGTAAAAGAGTAAACGAGGTTCCAATTAGTACGTTGGTATTTTAGATTGTTAGATTACTAGATTACTAGATTATTAGAAAGTTAGTATGTTAGATTGCTTATTTTTTTCTGAACACTGAACACTGAACACTGAACACTGAACACCGAACACCGAACGCTGAACACCGAACACTGAACACCGAACCTACCCAAACCCCCTCTGTCTTTTGGCCTCAAAGATAAGGATTCCTGCCGCTACCGAAACATTCATGCTGTCGATCTCTCCCTGCATCGGAATTATGATGTTTTGGTCACTGTTTTCGAGCCATTCCGCTGAAAGTCCGTCGGCTTCTGTCCCGACCACAATAGCCGAACCCCCGGTATAATCACAACCGTGATATGGCTTCGATGCCTGAAGGGCTGCACAGAAAATACTGATGTTCTTTGTTTTCAGGAAGGAGATGATCTCATCAGTGCTTCCCGTGGCAATTCGATTGGTGAAGACACAGCCCACACTACTGCGAATGATATTCGGATTGTAGAGGTCGGTCCTTGGGCTCGCGATGATCACTGCATCCAGGTTGGCAGCATCCGCCGTTCTCAATAATGCGCCGATATTCCCCGGTTTTTCAGGCGCTTCAGCAACAAGGACAAGAGGGTTTTCTCCTAGACCAAGAGCCTCTAACTCGAGATCTTTAGCTTCAACGATCGCTAAAATTCCTTCGGTCGTTTTGCGGTAGGCGAGTTTCTGGTATACTTCCGAGCTTATCCGTATAACTTCCGCAAAAAATTCTTCCGAAGAAATCTCTCCATAAATTTCCGGGCAAATTAACACGGTATTGATCGAATAACCTCCTTTTCGGGCCAGATCGATCTCGCGCTTTCCCTCTGCAACAAAAAGTCCGGACTTCCTGCGTTCCCGTGATTTCTCAAGCAGTTGAACGACCTGTTTAACCAGGGGGTTCTGAAGGCTACTAATCGTTTTGATCATAGTGTAAAGGTAAGGAGTATTTCAATCTTGAGAGGGAAACAACTTATTCAGCTTTGGTATTTCATAAAGGTTTCCAAAATATTTTCGACAAACCTGCCGCTTTAGTATCTTTAACTCACAAACCTAATGAGACTAATGAAGTTCGTTTACCTGTCGATCGCGGCTTTATGCCTGCTCTATTCCTGTAAAAATGAGAACAAAGACCCCGGGCGGGTCGATGTGGATACAATTCCTGTTACTGATGCGGAGGAGACTTCCATGAACTACCCTGTGCCCCTGGAGGAAGTACTGAGAGTACACGGTGGGATGGATCGATGGACAGATATGAAACAACTGAGTTTCGAATTTGATACACGTACCGGGACGGAAACTCACACCATCTCTCTGCCCGACAGGCGCACCAGGATCGAAACCGAAAACTGGGACATAGGATTCGATGGGCGGGATGTTTGGAAAGCGGAGCGTAGCGAAGGTGCCTACAAGGGTGATCCGATCTTTTATTACAACCTGATGTTCTATTTTTATGCCATGCCATTTGTGCTGGGGGATGCTGGAATTCAGTATGAAGAAATGAAAGCCACCGAACTAAATGGCAAGGTGTATGAAGCGATCAAGATCAGCTACGACGCAGGTGTGGGAAATTCACCAAAAGACAATTATATTCTCTACTACGACCTGGGTACTCACCGAATGACCTGGTTGGCTTATACCGTGACCTATGAAGATGATCAGCCTAATGAGAATTGGCGATTCATCGAATACAGTGAGTGGCAGGATGTGAACGGATTTCAGCTACCAAAAAAGCTCACATGGTATACGGTTCAGGATGGAAAACCTGTCCAGGCAAGGAATTTCAGGATTTTTGAGAACGCAAGTATTTCGGTGATAAAGGCGGATGACGGGCTGTTTACTATCCCGGAGAATGCAGAAGTAGTTTCCGGAAATTAGTTAGCTTTATCCAAATGGATCTCCTTAAGGAAATTCACAAAGGAACGTTGCCAGCATTGCCAGTCGTGGCCCCCATTCGTGACCCTAAGTTCATTCGGGATCTTATTCTCCAGGAATAACTGCTGAAGACTACTCACCACAGGTACAATATTATAGGCGTCGTCATCTCCAACCGACATATAGATCTTAGGCTTCTTCTCCGATGCTAAGAATGACGCGACACGCTTTTTGTATGAATACGAACTCCAGACAGAATCATTGAAGGTTCCATCCTTCGCAAAAGCCGCCACTTTCCGGGAAGAGGAGATCGCAGGGGGCAGGGGTTCATAGGATGCCGGACTAAGCAGGATAACAGCCTCGAAAAGTTCCGGCCGGGACAGGGCGAAACGTAAACTTCCATAACCGCCGGCCGAATTCCCGGCGATGTATCGTTGATTTTCCGATGAAAAACCAAAGGCATTTTCCACATAGGGCATGAATTCCTCCAGGTAAAAACGTTCCATCTCTTCAACACTGTCCACATACCAAGAATTACCGGCATTGACACTTACCGCGGCTAATGGTGGAATTGCGTTCACAGAAATGAGGGAGTCCAGGAGATGTCCTGCATTGCCTTCTTCCGGCTGGAACCAGTCTTCGTGATCTCCCCCGTGCCCGTGCAGCAGGTAGATGAGGTCCGGGCCTTCATTTTCAGAAAGAACTTCAGTTGGCCTGTAGGTAGTGAATTCCACATCTCTCTTCAAAATTTCGGAATACAGGGAAAGTGTTTTTACTTCACCCTTAACTTTTACGGGACTTTCCTTGCAAGCGCATAGTAATGTGAAACAAATCAGAACGACAAGTTTGTTCAGCATGATTCTATTTTTTGTACAAAAGTTCGACACTCTTCCCGGTTGATCTTACAATATAAATCCCGGATTCTGTATCTTCCGTGATCTCTGTGTTTTCTGAATCGGATGACAGTTGTGAGTCTTCGGACAGCGGTAATCGAAGCTCAATAAGCCAATCTTTTTTTAACTGAGTGACCTTTATTTGCTGCGCACTGCTTCCTTCGGAAAAGTACACGGAAACCTCGTTATCTGCAATAGCTACATTTTTGAGAGATGCTTCCCCCCATGTTGAAGGCATCCGTGGTTCAATGGTTATTTTCTTTTCAGCTGCATCAGGGCGAATCCCGAAAAACTGCTCCACTACTGGCACGGCATAGCCGTAGATATTCCAGGCCTGGGTCATCATTCCATAGTCCGGGGATACCTCATACAAGCTACCCGGAAGCGCATACCCGAACGAACGTGTCATCCGTTTCAGGTAATTTAGGGCCTTGTCTGGTCTTCCGTAGTTGTTTTCAGCAACGATCTGAACCCCGGTTGGAAGGGTCATCACCGCTCCCGTATACGAAAAAATCTTACTTCCCTTGAAGGAACCATCATCCGATCCCGCCGATTCATCTCTGTCGATCCCGGTTACGAACATCCCGAAGGGATTGACATATCTTTCTGCCGTTTCCAGGGCGATAAGTGCCTGGTCTTCTGTTGCCAGGCCAACCTCCATAGGGGTATTGACCACCCAATTGTGATGTAGTACAAAAGGCCTCGGATTAGGGGAGGGATTGTTTTTTATGGTTTCCCGTGTCTGCTTCAATTCTTCCACGGCCCAGGGTTTGTCGAGCGTATCTGCCCGCACGATGGCGTCTTCGATAAGGTGAAGGGCTTGTTCGTCCGTACCGATGAAGTCGGCATAAGAGCCGAATTCAGCACTCCAGAACTTCTCGTTTATTCGTTTCTGAAGTTGTTCCGATTTTTCAAAATATTGCTGGGCAAGCGAATAGTCGCCCAGTGCATCGGCAATAAAAGACGCATCCCTGAACGCTTTCTGGGTGTAGGCAGCCACGTCTATCATCTCGCTGTCCAGGCCGTGGATCTCCATCATTCCGAAGCCATCCGGGAACATATTCCCATCGGCGTCCTTTTCGGTCATCAGCCAGTTCAATCCTTTTTTTACGGTAGGAAAGTATTTCCGAAGGAATTCCTTATCACCATTCCATTGGTAGATCTTCCGGATCAGGGTAGCGAATTGTGGGGTCTCGTTGATATTCCCAGGATTAAAAACAGCGCCATTTGTGCTCATTTCATGAATGATCCGCCCGTTCCCATTCACCGCTTCAGAAACGCTGTCCAGTAATTTTATGGTGTTGTAAACCGCTTCTCTTTGTCCGATCGCCATATAGCCCTGTAAGGCGTATTCACTATCTACACCAAACCACCATGGATAATCGGGGATACCGGCACCGATACCAGTACCGATCTCCGGAACGCTTCGCACCAGCCAGTCGCAGTTGTATTTTACCCATTCGAAGGCCTGCTCGATTTCTTTATCGGGTACGGTAAGTTTACTCTGAAAAGCCAGTTTTTTGTATCGTTCTTTCTTTTGCTGAAGCATCCCGACAGAATTCTCCTTTATAGCCCGGTAGGTTTTGTTGAGGTTTACTTCGGAAGTATACGAACCCGCGATATAGAAATGTATCTGGCTGGTTTCATTTGCTCCCAGCTCAAGTTGATAATTGAGGAAACCGCCCTGTCCTTTTCCCTTGTATTTCGAAGCCATGAATCCTTCGGAAGACACTTCAAGGTCGGAGCCGAACCTGACGAACCAGGGATTCCCTGCATCTTTGAAGGTCATACTTCCTTCGATCGTGTTAAATGTCCCCGAATCGGCCTCGTCTATCATATTGGTCCGCTCACCCAGCCAGGTAGGCCTGAGGTCGGCATACCCCCGAAACCCCAGGTTTAATTTCTTTGCAATGGATTCGGTATTCGTGAAGGTGAATTGTACAACTATCCCTTCAATACCATCAGGGACGAATTGAGTTCGTTTGGCAGTTAATCCCAGGGATGACAATTCGAACTCATGTCGATTGGCATACGGAAAGTTCCTGAACTCACTTGCCTGGTTTAATGAAATTACGGTATCATCGACCCCGATCTCCAATTCGAAACCGTCCATCAGCTTTATGGGGTGATCCCAAATACCGCTCATCTCGCCGGTGATATGCCATCCCAGTTCGGTAAAGGATCCGTCCTGGTTGCCTACCATATAGACCCTGTCTCCGGCTGTGACATAAGGTGAGTCCAGGTATTCTGCTTTTCCCGTTAACGACGGGCTGTCTTCCAGGATCTCCTCAAACGACGATCCTTCTAACTGTTTACTACAGCCAGAAAAGAGCAGGAGGATCGAACCGGAAAGGAAGAGGAAATTTCGCATAGGGTAGAAGTGGTTATTCCAGGCTCATATTGCCCTGGGTGTATTTCAGGTTGTACTTCAGGTAGTTGATGCGCCAACCCAGTGATGTATAAGTTAGTTTTATGTTGTAAGTGCCCACGAATTCCCTGGTGGTTCCATTCTTTGCCTTTTCCCTGAAATGGGTTGCTGTAGCATATGCAAAGACTTCTGCGGTAGATTCATTCACGATCCTGACCAAATAATTACCGGCGAGATGATTCACGGCATCGAGTTCCCTGAATCCTTCTTCCCAGTTATCACAAATTTGAAAGGCAGTTACTTCGGAAGCCATTCCACCAAGGGAGGTCATATCCAGGAATACCTGATCTGTGAACACTTCGGATCTCAAGCCCGGCCAGTTCTGTTCATCTGTATAAATAAAAAGCCTGTTGATCGTTTCCGTGATCTGTTCTCGTTCGGTCATGCTGAAAATTTCAAACTCAAACATTAAAGATAACTACTTTGGATCACTTCTGAAAAACAATAGATCATCAAAAAGGCGGCCCGAAGACCGCCTTTTTGAAACACTATGTTATTTCCTGGAGTACTTTTCCATATAGCGCCGCCATAGCTCGGTCTGATGCGTTTCCAGTGAGACTTCCCTACCATCGATAAAGGCATGTGTCAACACATTGGTTCGCATGTCCAACGCGTCCCCTTCGCTAATGAAAAGCGTAGCACTTTTTCCTGTTTCGAGGGTTCCGTGAGTACTGTCAATATCCAGGATCCTCGCGGTATTACCGGTAATTAACTGCAAAGCCGTTTCCTTGTCCATACCCTGTCCAACCAACTGACCCGCATAAAAGGGAAGGTTCCTGGTTTGGAAATTGGACATACTGGCATTCTGGAGTCCAACAAGTAGTCCGCCATCAACAAGCATCTTCGGCATTTTGTATGGAAGATCATAATCGTCGTCATCCCGAAATGGCACAGAATGAGTCTGTCGAACCAGCACCGGAACATTGTTCTGCTTCAGGAAGGGAATGATCTTGTACGCTTCGTATCCACCTACAATGACCACGTCTGTTACCCCGACACTCCTGGAAAACGTAACGGCATCGATCATCTCTTTCTCGCCTTCGGCGTAGATATAAAGTTTCTTACTCCCGTTGTACAACCCCTGCATGGCCTTAAACCCTTCATTGTTTGGCTGGCCGCTGCCATTTCCATATGCTTTGGCATTCGTAAAGTATTCACGGATTTCACCCAGAAGTTTCGGATAGTCTTTGTTGGGCTTCCATCCCCTTGGCTCACCCAGCCACCAGCGACCGCGTGAGAAGCTGTTTGGCCAGTTCATATGAATACCGTCGTCCACCTTAATTGCGGCATCTTCCCAATTCCAGGCGTCGAATTGGACAATGGATGAAGTCCCTGAAATTCGTCCACCCTGTGGGGTAGCCTGCCCGATCAGTACGCCGTTAGGCCGCATACTTTCCACCACGCGGCTTTCGGCATTATAGGCGATCAGTGATCTGATGTTCGGAATAAAATCACCGATCTCATCCTGGTCGTTACTGGCGCGAACTGCGTTCACTTCAATAAGTCCGAGCGATTTTGCCGGTGCTATGAAGCCGGGGTAAACGTGCTTTCCACTGGCATTGATCACCCTTCCCTTGGTTGCAGTTCCCGAATTGCCGATTGCGGTTATTTTTCCATCTTCGAATACGATAACACTATTCTCAATCACATCACCGTTTCCGATATGTGCCGTCGCGCCACTGATTGTAATTGCCCCGGATTGTTCAGGTGCGGGTGTCTGTTGTGCGAATGCCTGTAATCCAACACTCACAATAAAGGCTACTAGTATATTTTTCATTGTCTTCATGGTTGAATTAGTTTAAGGTGTCACAATGGAAATGAATCTTATCTTTTCCTCTCGGGGGCCTGGTTTTGGCTCCGCCGTTCTTTTCGGTTAGCATCATATTGATGAGTTTGGTACGCTCGGCCTGTATGGCTTGTCGCTTTGCTTTGTCCTGTTCCAGGTCAAAGTAGACCGTTCCGTCGATGATGGTTTTTTCGGCTTTCGCATAGACCGACAGCGGATGATCGCTCCACAAGACCAGGTCGGCGTCCTTACCTTCCTTGATACTACCGGTACGATCGTCTATATGCAACAGCTTAGCCGGGTTGATGGTGACCATTTTCCAGGCTTCTTCCTCAGTCATTCCTCCATATTTCACTCCTTTGGCGGCTTCCTGGTTCAAACGACGAGACATTTCACCGTCATCGCTGTTGATCGCTACGGTAACGCCCTGGCTTGCCATTATCGCTGCGTTGTACGGTATGGCATCGTTCACTTCGTATTTATAGGCCCACCAGTCACTGAAGGTAGAACCTCCCACACCGTGAGCGGCCATTTTATCGGCTAATTTATATCCCTCAAGTATGTGTGTGAATGTATTGATCCGGAAGTTAAAGCGCTCTGCTACCTTCATCAGCATATTGATCTCACTCTGAACATAAGAGTGACAACTGATAAATCGGTCACCGTTCAGGATCTCGACAAGGACTTCCATCTCTTCGTCGTGGCGATAAGGTTTGCCGCTATTCTTCGCCGCTTCGTATTCTAGAGCTCGGCTGAAGTAATTCACGTAAAGCTGTTCCACACCCATACGAGTTTGGGGGAACCTGCTGTAGCTCTCCCAGTTAGATTGCTTTACGTTCTCACCCAAAGCGAATTTGATGAACTTCGGACTATTATCATAAAGCAGTTCATCGGCATCTTCACCCCATTTCAGTTTGAGGATGGCCGAACGTCCCCCAATTGGGTTGGCCGATCCGTGAAGGATCTGGATGGAGGTAACCCCACCCGCCAGGTTCCTGTATATGCTGATATCTTCCGGGTTCACAACATCTTCGATGGAGACTTCAGCAGAAGAATTATGACCCGCTTCGTTGATGGAAAGTGCAGCGATGTGAGAGTGTTCATCGATCACCCCGGCGGTAAGGTGTTTTCCGGAAGCATCGATCACCACAGCGCCTGAAGCACTCAGGTTCTTACCGATCTTGTCGATCTTTCCGTTCTTTACAAGCACGTCGGTATTGCTCAAAACACCAGAATTCTCACTCGTCCAAACCGTAGCATTCCTGAAGAGCATATTCTGTGCTTTCGGTTTTGTACTGAAACCATAGCCCACATTTGGGTAGGTGATTGGAACAATTTCGGGCGCGGCCTTGTCTTCTTTCTTTTTGTCTTCTTCTGAAGCGTCCATTTCCCCGGTACGGCTTGCCGTAAAGCGTGTCTCAACTCCTGACGGTAATACCATTTTACCCGCAAATGTGGTTCCTTCCGAAGGAATCAAAGCCCTGGATCGGTAAGATTCACCACTTTCATCATCCTTAAAGGAAAGTATGAGCCAGTCTGCTTCGTACTCCAGTTTGGAGGTAAACTTCTTCTCCCCGAGTTTGACTTCTGCCTTGGGTTTAGAAACCTCACCTGAAAGTTTCAGCTCATAACTCTTACCACTGGCATTGAGGTTGTAAGTACCTCGAATATCCTTTTGATTCATGTCATTGATCACATGCTTGCGTCCCTGTACCCAGTTTTCGTAAATGGTGGTTTCCTTATCGAAAATTGCACCGGATGTGACCAGGAAGTTTGCGTATTTACCGGCCTCCAGGGTTCCGAGTACATCACTCTTACCCAGCAGAGCTGCTGGCACGGTGGTAAGCGATTCGAGCGCTTTAGACTCATCATACCCGTATTCGAATGCTTTCGAAAGTTTCCCGCTAAATGCGGAAGGTGATTTCAGATCGTGGGTGGTTAGTGCAAAGGTAACTCCGTTATCAGCAAGAGCCTTGAGGTTACCGGGTGCCTGGTTCCAGTTACGCATGTCTTCCAGGGAGAGATATTTAGTTGCAAAGGGATCACTCACATCGTAGGCGTCCGGGAAGTTGATCGGTATGATATATCTCGCGTTGGACGCTTTGATCTCGGCTATGGATTCATATTCGTCACCTCCGCCCACAATAATAAAGTTGAGGTTGAACTGATCACTGATCTTATCGGCGCGAAGATCATTTCCTTTGTCTCCTGCCTCGATGATCGCAGGCAGGCCTTTATTGGCTATAAGCGCTTCCAGGGACCTGTCGCGGGTCGAGGCAAGGCCTTTTTCGTACCAATCCATGTCGTAGTGTAATTGTCGCAGCAATGCAAGGGAACCCATCAGCGACGTAGGATAGGATTGTCTGGAGGCAACGCTCTTACTGAACGAGAAGAACTGAGCCGCCGAATCATCGAGTATTCGAGTGGACGCATCGTCTTCATCGTTTAAGGTTACCAGAACACCGGTACCCCTCGCTATTCCGTCCATGATATGTGTTCCCAATACTCCGAAACCAGCCTTACGGAATTCTTCGGCCTTTTTCTTGTCGTACTTGAATTTTGAGATCGCCCGGTTCTCCGGCATGATGTGATCGTTCCAGTAGAATCCTTCACGAGAGGCTTCGTATTGAGGCGAACGCCCGCGTCCTTCAGCTCGCTTAGGCTTTTCCACCCCGAAGTCGGTATAGATATCGATAAAAGACGGGTAGATATGTTTGCCATTCAGATCGATAACCACTGTATTTTTCGGGATGTTTACAGATCTGCCGGAAGCGACTACTTTTCCTTCCCTGATCAGTAATGTTCCATTCTCAACAACCTGGGCAGGCCCGACGTGGATAGTGGCATTCGTAAATGCGGTGTAGTTGGTATTCTTTTCTTTAACACCATCGTTCTTAGGATAGTATTCCTGCGCATAGGTGATGGTTAAAGTGAAGAACACCATTAGGAGTAAATAGTGTTTTTTCATCTTGGTTGATTATAAAGTTTCTAAAGATAAGCAAGCTGGTTCGCAAGTTCGGATCTCTTAACCTTCCTTTAACAACGGAGCAGAATTCAGAAGGGCTGGTCCTCAAAATAGTTCACTACCAGGGCAACCATATAGCTGTAGCTCATGATACCTTTGGACTGGTTGTTCGCTTTCAGGAACTGGTCCCAAAAACTTTTGGAGATACTCTCAAACGGGTTTTTATACTGTTTCCAGAAATCACGCATCTCTTTGTAACTCGCAAGGATCCCAGGGTTTATGGTCACGAGTAATTCATCATAAGTATCTTTATCCCTTCTCGCGATCTCGTTCACACAATACCGAAGGGCAAAGATGTAACCACTGTACTGTATATAAGGGTCACTGTTGTTTATGGTTGCAAGCGTGGCGATAAAGTTAGCTTCGTTTTCGGCTGCAAACCCGATCTGATGCGCTTCCTCATGGCAACTGACCACCGGGAATTTATAGGTTTTGATCAGGTTGTTAACCTGTGCTTCTCCCGAAAAAGGGTTGTAATAACCGCTGTACCCCATATATGTGAGACCAAGGCTCCAACCGCTCTTTTTCAGGCTTTTCGGACTGTAGGCCAGGTCCGGGTATTGCTTAGCCAGGGTCACAAACCCATCGGTGGACTTCTTAAATATTTCCCTTTGGGTGTAGGGGAGGTCTATTTTGACACTATCTGCATACCCCAATTCACGGTGCATGCTGTTGGATTTGGCGATGAGCCTTTTAGTGGTTTCCACCAGCTCTTCGGTAGTATAGTCGTAATCCAGGTCTAAGGTTACATGCAACGGCTGTCGATAGTAATTCAGCCCCCAAAGAATATGAAACATAAAATAGACGATAGACACGGTGGCCGCAATATCGATCATGAATCGAACGGGCTCTATTCGTAACCTTCGAATATTTTTTATGATCCAACGAATCGCCAATATGGCGATGAGCAAGTAGAACAGGTCACCTAAGGAGAACGGGATCCATCCGAACAAATAGCGGGAGATCTTCGATATGAAGGGATAAAACCCCCGACTGTAATAATTCTCAACAAGGTCCGGGAAGTACTTAAGCAGCTGAAGCAGCAGTATCTGAACCGGAAGCAGAAGTGCAAGGATAAGTCGGGTCCGTTTTTTGGGCATGTGCCAAACATACAAAGAATTCTTGTATCTATTATTTTTTCGTGCCTTTTGAAAATCTTAAATTTGAATTATAAATTTTACTGAAATGAATGAAGCCATACGCAACCTGGAACCCACTGTGGTCTGGTCTTATTTTGCCGATCTCAACGCTGTACCCCGCCCGTCAAAAAAGGAAGAACGAGTCATCGCCTTTATGAAGGAATTCGGTGAGAACCTTGGGCTCGAAACTACTGTGGATGATATAGGTAATGTAATTATCCGAAAGCCGGCGACAGCCGGAATGGAGGGGCGAAAAGCAATAGTGATGCAATCCCACCTCGACATGGTTCACCAGAAAAACAACGATACTGATTTCGATTTTTCAACCCAGGGAATTGAGATGTGGGTGGATGGCGACTGGGTACGTGCAAATGGTACTACCCTGGGCGCCGATAATGGTCTTGGTGTGGCTACCATTATGGCGGTTCTGGCCAGCGATGATATTCCTCACCCCAGCCTTGAAGCATTGTTTACCATAGATGAAGAAACCGGAATGACAGGCGCTATGGAGTTGCAGGGTGGTGTACTCGAAGGAGAGATCTTACTGAACCTGGATACCGAAGAGGACGATGAAATCGGAGTGGGCTGCGCCGGTGGGGTAGATGTTACGGCCAAAGGCACATATGGCATCGTAGACCCACCACGGGATTCCAAGGCATTCGTTATCAAGGTCAAAGGATTACAGGGAGGACACAGCGGTATGGATATCATCAAAGGACTTGGTAACGCCAACAAAATGATGAACCGTCTACTCTATACAACAGCACCATTCATGGAGTTGGCAGAGATCCATGGGGGAAGCCTTCGGAATGCCATTCCACGTGAAAGTGTGGCGAAAGTTGTGGTTCCGAATAATTCTGAAGCCGAATTCAACGAAGCTTTCGAGGCCATGAGAGCTGCGATTCTCGATGAGTATAAATTACTGGAACCGGATCTTTCGATCACCATTGAAGAAACAGGAACACCAAGCGGGGTGATGGATTCCGAAGATAAACAAAAGTTGCTTCGTGCGTTGCATGCGGCCCACAATGGGGTATTCAGAATGAGTCCAGCGATAGCCGACCTTGTAGAAACCTCGAACAATATTGCGAAGGTGTTGGTTTCCGAAGGAAGCATACAAGTTGATAACCTTACCCGATCTTCGGTGGAATCATCCAAATTCGACATGGCCGAGTTGCTGCGTGCTGTATTCCAACTGGCGGGCTACGAGGTAAGCTTTACAGGATCCTATCCGGGTTGGGCACCAAATATGGACAGCCCGATCCTGAAAGTGATGGACAAGCTATATGAAGATATGAACGGACACAAGGCCAATGTGGCTGCCTGTCATGCCGGACTTGAATGCGGAATCCTGGGACAGAATTACCCCGGGATGGATATGATATCCTTTGGTCCAACAATAAAGGGAGCACATTCTCCCGATGAACGGGCCAGTATAACTTCACTCCGGAAATTCTGGAAATTCGTGAAGGAGATACTCAAAAATATCCCTGAAAAAACAGCCTAAAAAAGAAGCCCGGTAAAACCGGGCTTTTTATTATTCCTGTACTTCGTTAGGAAGCAATTCCAGTTCGAAGATAAGGTCTGCATTTGGTGGAATGTAAGGCCTGTTTCCAGCCTCACCATAACCAAGGTGCGAAGGGATGAAGACCGTCATCTTATCACCTACACGCATCAATTGAAGTGCTTCACGGAATCCCGGGATCAGCCTTGGGTCGTTGGTATTGGTAATGATCGGACTGTATTGCCCTCTATCTCTCTTGCCAGGATCTACATTCTCATACAATTCGGCGACTTCCATAAGGCTGGTATTGAACATCTGCCCATTTGGGAAATAGCCTGAGTAATTGATCAGCATGTCATCTCCATCCTTTGGCTTAGGTCCTTCACCACGTTGCTGGAATACGTACTGTAACCCGGTTTCAGAAGTTTCGGCCTCTTGTTTCATATTGACGAAAGACACCGCTTTATCGATAGCCAGGCGCTCCAGTTTTTTACGTCTCTCTTCTCGTTCCGCCTCGATACGCTTCATTTCATCAGCAAAAGCAAGTACAGAGATATTTCCTCTCTTGATAATATTCACTTCCTCCATAACTACATCATCCACGGGCTTGTCTCCGGGCTTGGTGGTAGGGGTTGACCCAATGGAATCTACAATTTCCTGACCCATTACGATCTCCCCGAAAACAGTATGCTTACCGTCCAGCCAGGGTGTTTCCTTAAGCGTTATGAAAAACTGACTTCCATTGGTCTCGGGCCCCGAATTTGCCATCGAGAGTATTCCTTTGCGGTCGTGTTTTAAACTATCCACAAACTCATCGGGGAAACGATAACCGGGATTTCCAGAACCATCTCCGTTTGGATCACCGCCCTGGATCATGAAGTCTTTGATGACCCGGTGAAAGATTAGCCCGTTATAATACGGCTTACCTATATGGATCGAATCCACCAAATCGTTAGTTCCTTCGGCCAGGGTTACAAAATTAGCAGTAGTCAGCGGCGTTTGGTCGTTGTAGAGTTTCGCCACAAATGTGCCTTTGTTCGTTACAAATTCGGCATAAACACCTTCAGGCAGGTCCGGATATTTATCCTCACAGGCCGATGTTACCACCATAACCACGGCCAGGATCAATAACAGGGAAAGTTTTCTCATTTTGATTTTCTATTTATTGTGATTGTTGAATTGATTTTAAGGTTACAGTACTCTGGATCGGGACATTTGTTCCCAGTTTATCCTGTATTCCGTAGTAACCAAAAGCTTTATATGAAGGAAACAGGAAGGTGACCTGTTCGCCTACTTTCATCAGTTTTACACCATCCCTCAGACCAGAGATCAGGTCCTGGTTTGATTGATCTATCTTGTATGTTTGCAAGCCGGTCTCACTTTCCGAAAGGATGGAAGCTCCATCGAGGGATCTCACATCGTATGTAAAGGTTACAACGTCACCGAATTCCGGCATTGGAACATCCAGGCTGTCCTTTTTGTTATAGTAATACCAGAAACCACTTTCCGAAGACAAATACTCATTTTCAGGGTTGGCTTCCATGATGGAGGTGATCCTCTCTTCTTCCTTCTTGTACAGTTTCTTGTTCCTTTCGGCCGACTCCTTTATAAAACTACCGGAACTTTGCTGAACCGGCCTTCGCGCTTCGGGCGTTTTGCAGGAAATAAAGAGAAGACAACCCGCAAACAGGAATAGTATTGATCTAGGTCGCATTGGTAAGTTCATTTTTATGGGCCGGTAATATACTAATAAAATAACGAATGGTATCCGCTAAGGTATCGGTCGTTCTGCCACCGGCGGCATTCGTATGCCCTCCTCCGCTAAAATATTTGCGCGCAAATTCGTTCACCGAAAAACTCCCTTTACTTCGAAGCGAGATCTTGATGATCTTTTCCTGTTTGTTTTCAATGAAGATCAGTGCGAAAACCACGCCTTCCACGGACAGGGCGTAGTTCACGAATCCTTCAGTATCTCCCTTTTTGAAAT
>JAUIIU010000008.1 GCA_030431695.1 Bacteroidia bacterium
AAAATCCCAAATAATAGCGGAGTGGCGTTGGCAAGGAAGGTCACTAAGGCAAACACGACCGATCGAAACAGTACCCCCACAATGATGGCCACTAAAACCAGTCCGATCCCAAGTGCCCATAATACGAACTTGCTGAGTTTATAAACATTGTGATCGAAAATGTAGGCTTTACCGCTAAGGTAGGCACTTAAGTCACCGCTGTTCAGTTGGGACACATAACCTTCCAGTGACTGGTTCCGAATCCTTGCTTCCCGTGTACCGATATCGGGCAGGCTCCCGATGATACGTGTGATCGCACCATCTTCGGAAATTACTGATCGCAATCCTAGTTCCGACTCCCATTGAAAAAGCACATTCTTATAGGCATTGGTGATCGTATCCGGTAAGCGATATGCTTCTGGGTCACCACCTTTGGTATAGCGCTGATGCCTTTTTATTGCCGTATTAATGCTGAATGTGGTTTTACAACCATACTCCTCAAGCAGGAATTGCTCTATGGAATCAATCTTACGCAATATTCGTGGTGATAACAGGTCTCCTTCGCCTGTTTCTAATACTACCTCGATATCGCGAATCCCCTGGAACTTGCTGTCGTAAAATGCACTGGACCTGTTCAGCCCGAGGTCGAGATCGTTCTTGTCGTAATAATACATATCGACCGACTGATACCACACCACCCCACCAGCCAGCAGTGGGACTAGTAGAATGAAAAGGAGAACGATCCTATTGTGATTCCTTCGGACAAATTCGACATTGACTGAAACAAATTTCTCGATCTGGTTTTGACGTCGTTCGATCGCATTGTTTTCGTTATAATTCAGAAAAAACGGTAGAAGAAAACGAGATGAGCAGTAGGCGCAAACTATTCCAAAGGAAGCTGCAAGTGCCAGTTCAGTGATCAGTTCTATCCCGCCGTTGAAGAAGAAGATCACAAATCCCGCGAGGTTGGTCGCTGAGGTTAGCAACAGGGGAAGTCCGATCTTCCTGAATAACTCCTTCCTGATCGTATCCCGGGCAAGCCCTTGTTTCTTCAGCTTATTGTAATGGTAAAGTATGTGGGTAATATCCGTAAACGACAAAATAGCCACAATACTGGGCACGGCCGAACTAAGGGAAGTAACCTCGATGTTCGCTACGTACATAAAAAGGATCGTCATGCAGATGTTGAAAACAGTAAATAGCAGGGTTAATGCTATCAGGTAGAAATTGGGCGAAACGAATAGCATGCATACCAGGATCAGCAGGCAACCCAGCACCGAGATGTACAAAGTTTCACGAACCAGCAATCGCTCCCCTTCCTCCCTTGCCGCAGGAGTCCCGGCCACGTAATAATCCCCGGCAAAATCGCTTTCATCCAGTAGCTGATAAACTTGCCGGATAACTTCGGAATTCTCCACGCCCTCTTTGGTAAATAAGTAAAAACAAAGTGCGGTGCGGTCTGCCGAAAGGAATTTCTCTGTTATATCCGAATAATCGTTCAGGTTGTCGAATTTGGATTGAAACACAGCTGGGTCTTCAGTTGGCAGAAAACGCTCACTGCTCGAAAAGAACCCATTGAAGTACGGCAGATCGAAGTTCTCTATGCTGTTCACTTCGGAAACGCCTGGGACCTGTTTGATGATCTCTGTAAGTTCGTGGACTTTTCGGAAATCCTCGACAGTTGAGAAAGTGTCCTTTTTCTCCAGGGCGATGGCGATTGTCTCCCTGTCTTCGGAAAAGGCCTTCCTGTACTCCCTATAGCGTATAATTTGTTCCGAAGTGGCAAAGGCAAGCGGATCCGATTCCGGGGCATAGGTTAGTTCGTTCGAACTCCAGATGCCGGTGGCAATCACGATCAGTATCCCTATGAACAATACTTTTTTAATCATGCAGGAATTCCTTTTTTAGCATCTCTTCTAACCTCTTTGCGATAAGTTGCTGTCCTCTGGCGTTGGGGTGGATATCGTGGGGTACGTTCGTGAATTCGGGACTGTTGAAATCGAAGCCAACCTGTTGCGTTATGATATCCCGCGCTCGAAGTTCGGATTCGAGTTTACGGATGGATTCATTGTTATCCAACAACATTACAACAAATTTGATGTCTTGCTCTGCACAGCGTTGCCGCAACCGATCGATCGCATCCGTACTGATCCCTACCAGGTCTCTGCTTCTATCAGAAAACTGATCATATTGCGTTTGAATAAAGTTTACAGAAGCAAGATTCTCACGCCCCCACCAGTCTTCGTAAAGTTCATTCCAGTGTTCATATGTAATTTCTGCTCCTGCTTCCGTGAGATATGGGAACTGTGCCGAGATCATCATTTCCCGGGCCGTGGACAGGGATCGGTCGAAGCCTATCTTCATGGCCCTACGGAATTTCTTACTGAGGGCATTTCGTTCCAGATGATCGGAGGCGAAGTTGAGGATTAGGATATCCGGTGCGTGTCCGTTTTCTATGAGTTGTTCAAGTTGAAAATACGATTGAAGTGTACCATAACCGATCACTCCATAGTTGTCGAATTTATACTCCGGGTATTTTTTCTGAAGGATTGAAACAGCCGTCTCATTGTCGTTCACGCCGTATCCGTAGGTGAATGAGCACCCCATCACGGCGATATCAGATTCCCACGTTAGACTGTCGGGACGGATCACCTTTCGCAGGCCATCCCGGGTATGAGTGGTTTGGAAGCGAACTTTATTGTTGAGAATAATATCGAAAGTACCGGGATTGAGTACTATTCCCAGGGAGTCGTTGCCCGAGAAAGCGTTTGGAGGGGAGACCTCTATGTGGTAGTCGGTTTGGATATAAGGCTTCGCGCTTATTACCCTCAGGGCCAGTTCAAGACAAATAGGCGTGAGGACGATCAGGTACAGTATCCACAACAAGGTCTTTTTTCTACCACTAAGTTTTTTTCTTTCTGGATCCGGATTCATGGGGTGATTCTAACACTGGGAGGAATGTCGATGTCAATATACATATTATCTTTACATGTGATGAGCAAGATACTCGGTATTTCTGCATTTTATCACGATTCGGCGGCGGCGATTATCGTGGATGGTGAGATCATGGCGGCTGCCCAGGAAGAGCGTTTTACACGTGAGAAGCACTGCGCCGATTTCCCCGCAAAGGCCATTTCCTGGTGTTTGGAATTTACTGAGATCGATTTCCGTGATCTCGATGCGGTTGTGTTCTATGATAAACCTTTCCTGAAGTTCGAACGTTTATTGGAGACCAGTTTTCAAAGGGTCCCGATTGGGTTTGTATCATTTCTGAATGCCATACCGGTATGGCTCAACAAGAAACTGTTCATGAAATCGGTGATCCGGAAAGAGTTGCGGAAACTTGGGATGCCCAAAGATGTAAAGCCGAAATTACTGTTTACCGAACACCACCTGTCACACGCAGCCAGTGCCTTTTATCCCTCTTCGTTCGAAGAATCGGCCATACTTACCATCGATGGAGTTGGCGAATGGGCTACAGCAACCATTGGGTATGGAAAAGGCAAACGCATTGAGATACTAAAGGAAATGCACTTTCCACATTCCGTAGGTTTACTCTACAGCGCTTTCACATACTTTCTCGGGTTCAGGGTGAACTCGGGTGAATACAAACTCATGGGCCTTGCACCCTACGGGGATGGCAATTCAGAGCAAACAGCTGAATTTAAGGAAAAGATCCTGGAAAGACTTCTGCACATCTACGAGGATGGTTCGATTTGGCTGAACCAGCATTATTTCAGCTATACAACTTGTATGCGTATGATCCCGGATGGTAAATGGGAGAGCCTTTTTGGTTTTCCAAGGCGAAAAGAAGAGGATCCCATTGAAAGGCATCACTGCAACCTGGCCTTGGTCATCCAGGAGATCACCGAGATGATCGTGCTTCGCATGGCCAGGGAGGCGAGGCGACTGACCGGGAGCGACAATCTCTGCCTGGCGGGCGGAGTTGCGCTGAACTGCGTGGCAAATGGGAAGCTCGAGCGTGAGGGAACCTTCAGGGACATCTGGATTCAACCAGCGGCCGGAGATGCCGGGGGATCGATAGGTGCGGCACTGGCAGCCCATCATATGTATTTCGATAAGGAACGCAATCTACAGGCGCAACCCGATGGGATGCATTCAACCTACCTGGGGCCCGGTTTTAGCAATGAGGCGATCAATGAGATGAATGTTTCCTATGGTGCAGATTGTGAAGAACTGGTGGATGATGAAATGATAAAAAGAGTAGCAGAATACCTGGCTGAAGGTGCTGTAGTAGGGTGGTTCCAGGGAAGGATGGAATTCGGCCCCAGGGCACTGGGAAACCGCAGTATCCTGGCCAGTCCCTCTTCGACAATTATGCAAGTTGTTCTTAACAGTAAGATCAAGAAGCGCGAGAATTTTCGGCCCTTCGCGCCTGTGGTCATGGAAGAGGACGCATCGGAATATTTTAATGGGATTGACAGATCTCCTTATATGCTGAAGGTATTTTCGGTAGTTGATAAATTCAGAAAAGAACTTCCGAAGGACTATTCTGAAAAGGGCATGAAAGACAAACTGGAGACTCCCAGGAGCGAATTCCAGGCAATAACCCATGTGGATCACTCTGCCAGGGTGCAAACCGTTAACCGGGAACAGAATCCGAAATTGTACACATTGCTTTCCGAAGTAAAAAAGATAACGGGAACCGGGATGCTGGTGAATACAAGTTTTAATGTTCGAGGTGAACCAATTGTATGTACTCCCGAAGATGCGTTCCGATGTTTTATGCAAACCGGCATGGACTATTTGTTGATTCATAACTATATTTACAACAAACGAAACCAAGGGGATGTGCAGTTGGAAAATCCGGATAGCTTCCCCGAGGATTGATCACTTGGAACACAACTTATGGAATTCCTGAACGACATGTGGCAGTTTCTCTCCGAACGGAGGAAGTATTGGCTGGCGCCGATCATTATTTTCCTGGTCATCCTTTCGGTTTTGTTCATCATTGGCAGCTCTTCAGCAGTAAGCAGCTTGATCTACACTCTTTTCTAGATTATGAAACTCAAAGCAGGACACAGGATATTCCTAGGGCTTCTTACAGGTGCTCTTGTTTTATTTTTTCTGAAAGATTACAGGATCTTGCCAGCGGTTATGCTGGTGATAGGCTTGGTGTCACTTTTCTCATCTTTTATTGCTGAACAAATAGACAGGCTAGTGACAAAACTGCTTCGCCTGTTGGGAACAGGGATCTCGACCTTACTGATTTTCATTACCTATTTCTTTGTGCTCACACCCATTGCCTTGATAGCGAAACTTTTTGGCAGGACAGACAGCCTAGGGTTGAAGCAGCCGATGAAAACGAATTTCAAGAATGTGAACAAGAAATTCGATTCTCAGGGTTTCGAAAAGTTGTGGTGATCTGCTATTGAGGGTTTTTTAAGTCTGAAATCCTCATTATTGATTAACTTGTTGTTCATTTAAGAAACTTCAAACGATGAGTGATTCTCAATTGGTCCTTGAGAAAATGGATGGCCGCATCAGGGCATGGAAGGAGTGTGGCGATTCCCGTTTTGTGTTCCTGAGTTGTTACAAGATGATGAGCACCAATATGCTGCTCGCTTTGTCCGAAGGAGAGTTTCACGACCGGGAGTGGGTGAATGAATTACTCAACCACTTTGCCGATTACTATTTCGACGGGCTCAGTTGTTTTGATTGCGGGGATAGAACTCCGGAAGTTTGGCTGGCGGCGCATAATGCCACGCTGGAAAAGGAGCTTAGCGAAGTTCAGATGCTGGTTTTAGGTGTAAACGCACACATCAACTACGACCTCGTGTTAGCTTTATACGATATGCTGGCTCCTGAATGGGAATCACTTTCAGAAGAACAGAAGAAACTCCGATACGAGGATCATTGTCATGTGAACAGTATCATCGCGCGTACTATCGATGCGGTGCAGGACAGCATCCTTGAACCGGAAAGCAGATTCCTTGCTTTTTTAGATGTGGTTTTCGGGCGTGTGGACGAATACCTAATCTCCCGTTTGATCTCAAGCTGGCGAGAGGACGTCTGGAACAATACCCAGGGCATGTTGCAGCTCGCAAACGAAGCGGAAAAAGAGGTCTTCAGGAAGAAGATCGAAACTGAAGTTTTACAAAGGGGTGTGACGATCTGTTCGGTATAGGATATTTGACCCTAGTATCATCGCTGAAAGAGTCTCACAGGTTTCATACGAATCATAATCTTTCTAATACTGAGAGTGTTACTTCGGAATTTATTACATTTATGTAAACACTACTTTTCCTTGAAAAGACTGCTGCTTTTACTTTTGTTGATTCCCTTGGGCCTGATCGGCCAGGAAGAAGCCCGTTTAGATTCACTCAGGCAATTGGCCCGAACGGCTGCGGCCGACAGTACTCGGGTGGAAACCTATATTACTCTAATTCGACATTATAAGAAGAGCAACGAGGACAGTTGTAAGGTGTATTTTGAACGCCTTAAACAGTATGGTGAAGGCTCAGGCTCGAATCTTGCATGGTATCACTTTTATCGGCAAAGAGCCGGGTATTATGGCTTGTTTGTTGAGAAAGGCGAGTCGTCCATAGACTATATCAATACCAACCTGACAACCGCCTTGGAATATGCTGAAAAACTTGAGGATCCTGGATTGATAGCAAACACCTATTCGAGGTTAGCGGAGGAGAATTCCAGGTTCGGATTGTACGATGCCGCCGTTGAATACGCCAATTCAGGCCTAGCTGTCTCAACAGAAAATGACCTGTGGGAAGACACCGCCTATCTCTACGGGGGAGTTTCCGAGTCGTACCTCTACGGCTACAAAATGTTGGAAAAGTCACTTGAATTTGCTCTGAGATCGGATAGTATCTACGAGGTTCGCGGTCCCGAACATGAAGAACGAGGCTTTACGCTTTCCTCAATTGGTGATATCTATAAGGAATTGGGAAACATCGAGGAGGCCGAGATCTACCAGACAAAAGCGTTGAATCTGTGGAAGAAAAGGGGGAATACCTACCAGGAGATGCGGGTACTCGGCCTGTTGGCTTCCATCGAACGTGAGAAAAAGAATTATTCCAAGGCTATTGATTATATGCAGACCAGCATATCCTACTATCGGGAAAATAATTTCCCGGTACGTGTTGCCATGTATCATATAGGATTAAGTGAGATCTATTTCGAAGCAGGACAAATAGCGAAGGCACTGGAAGCAGGACAAACATCCATCGAAATGAACAGGCAGAATGACAATTCGTTCGGGGTGATGCTGGCCCTGATCAATAATGCCAAAATTCTCAATGATGAAGGACGCTATGCCGAAAGCTACGACCTGGCCAAGGAAGCTAATGGCCTCGCCAAAGAGATGGATAGTTATATCGATAAGGAAGAATCCTTGAAGTTATTATACCTCGCATCCGAAAAGCTTGGTAATTATAAACAGGCATACGAGTATTCCAAGGAACACAAGAGGGTGAGTGACACTCTCGCCACCCGGGCAAACCTCAAAAATACCAGGGAACTGGAAGCCCGATACAAGAGGGCGCAGCAGGAACAGGAAATAGCCGTACTCCAGGCCCGGAACGAATTGACTTCCGCAAGACAAAGAAACCAACGTAATTTGTTCTATACTTTAGGTGGAGCTGGTGTCATCGGGCTTGTGGTGTTGTTCGTGCTGTATCGGAACCGTAGACGAACACATGAGAAGCTTGTCGAACTGGATGCTGCAAAAACGACCTTCTTTCAGAATATTTCCCACGAATTCCGAACTCCACTTAGCTTGATCTCGGGACCCGTGGAGAAACGCCTGGAGAATACTTCACTTGATGAAACGGACCGAAAGGAATTCGAAATGATCAGAAGGAATTCCAACCGGTTGATGAATCTTATCGACCAATTACTGGACATTTCCAAACTGGAAGCGAGGCATTACCAACTCCGTGTTGCTGAAGGTGATCTATCGGGACTATTAAGATCCCTGGCAGCGTCATTTGAATACCCGGCCTCGGAGAAGTCCATAGCGTTTAAGGTGGATATTGATGATTTCGGAAGTGTTTGGTTCGACCGGGATGCGGTGGAGAAGATAGTGGTCAATTTGCTTTCGAATGCAATTAAATATACCCCTGAAGGTGGAGAAGTGCTAATGGATGCAAAGCTGGAATCCGGGAGAATGCACTTGAAGATTGAGAACAGTGGTTCGAACTTTACTCAGCAGGAACTGGATTCGGTCTTCGAACGATTCAGCAGAAGGGAAATGGAGGAGGAAGGAAATACGCCTGGTAGCGGTATTGGCCTGTCGTTGGTTAAGGAACTGGTAACGCTTTCTCGCGGTGTCATCACTGCGGAAAACATTACGGATAACAGGGTGAGATTCGGTGTGAGATTGCCCATTCAGAAGGATGATTACTCCGGGACAGAGCTTTCAGGAGATCGTGAAACGATTCCCGAAATGGCCGTTCAGACTTTGGGAGTTGATCTGACCCGGGATGGTTCGGCCCCTGTGTTACTGGTTGTGGATGACAATGAGGACATCAGGGAATTTGTCCGGGATTCCTTCAAAAAAGATTACCAGGTGATCGTCGCTGAAGACGGAGAAGCCGGAATTATTTCAGCAATAGAGCACATTCCGGATATCATTATTTCCGACATAATGATGCCGCGGATAGATGGGGTGGAACTTTGCAGCAAGCTGAAACAGGACATACGGACCAGTCATATCCCGATTGTACTTTTAACTGCGAAGGCGGATGATGCGAGTAAATATGAAGGACTGGAGACAGGTGCCGATGATTATGTGATGAAACCTTTCAGTGTCAAGCTGTTGTCGGCCCGAATAAGGAACCTGGTTGAATCCAGGACGAGGTTACGTGATCGATACAGCAAAGAAGTGATCCTTAAGCCGACGGACATTTCGATCAACAGTGCGGACGAACGATTTGTTCAGCGACTGCAGCAAGTGCTGGATGAGAAGATTGGGGATGATACTTTCAGCATAGAAGAATTCAGCAATGAACTTCATATGAGCCGGATGCAGCTTCACCGAAAACTAAAGGCTTTGACCGGTTTATCCGCATCGGAATTCCTCCGCACCGAAAGACTGAAACTTGCCGCAGCTCTGCTTCAGAATAAAGAACTCAACATTAATGAGATCTGTTTCAGGGTAGGTTTCAACAGTCCGTCATACTTCAGCAAATGCTTTAAAGAGAGCTTCGGAATTCTTCCCACCGAATATCGCGACAGGCTCTAATACCTATATTTTACTGCAATAAACTACAATTGTTACACCCGTGTTACGATCTGTTACATGGCTGTTACTTCGCTGATCTTCTCCTATATACTTTTGGATCAATGCTTCTCTCTGCCTCAATCGAGCGGCATTGTTGAACAGACCCAATGAAGAAGAAATCCTACTCAGGTTCCCTTGAAAAACTGGATGCTCAGGAGATCTATCTGAATGTGTCTTATCTGAAAAAAGGAATGTACCAATTGAAGATAGTTCACGATAACAAGATCCTCAAGAGCACACTTTTTATAAAACAATAGAAAAACGACACGTCATGAAAAAATTGATTCTATTCGCAGTATTGGTACTTTTGGCCATGTATGTTTCGCCCGCACAGGTTGGTATTGGCACTGTGAGCCCTAATTCGAGCCTGGAGATCATTTCCTCGAACCAGGCGGCACCAGCCAGCAATGATGGATTGCTGATCCCGAAGATCGACAATTTCCCAGCCGTAGATCCAGGAGCGGGTCAGGATGGGATGATGGTCTATGTCACTGGAAATGGCACGCCTTCCAAAGGCTTTTACTACTGGGATCAGGCTACGACCTCATGGGCTACTTTTTCCGGGGGAGCAGACAGGATCAATGATCTTGCAGACGGGGTTTCCGATACAGATGGTTCGAATGACGGATCTTCGATCTACCTGGGAGAAGGTTCGGGTGCGAGTGATGATCTTTCGGACAACCGTAATGTAGGTATAGGATACCAGGCACTTCCTCTGAATACTACGGGGGAGCACAATGTGGCCATTGGATCTCTTGCGTTGATGAGCAACATTACCGGATCCTGTAATGGCGCGGTGGGCAGAAGTGCGTTATCTGCTCTTACAACAGGTCATTTTAATACAGCATTTGGTTGGAATAGTCAAAGGGACAATGTGAGTGGGTCGCGAAACTCGGCGTACGGAGTAGGATCCTTACAGAGCAACACCACCGGTATAAATAATACGGGATTGGGAACAGACGCATTACAAAATAATACTGCCAGTTTTAACACAGCAGTTGGAACCTTCAGTCTACGGGCCAATACCACGGGCGTGAGAAATACTGCTGCCGGTTATCAGAGCCTTTCAACAAACCAGACCGGGAACGATAATGCAGCATTCGGCTATTTTGCTTTAAGAGATAATACGGGGTCGTTCAATACGGCGTTAGGGAATTCAGCATTGTTCTCGAATACAACAGCAAACAACAATACGGCGGTTGGTTATGGAGCCTTAGGTTTTAATTCCACCGGGGCCAGTAATACAGCAATAGGGAGCAGAGGTTTGGAAAATAATACTACGGGTTATGAGAATACGGCCGTGGGTAGAGAATCCCAGGTGATGAACACTACAGGTAATCGGAATGTTTCTGTTGGCGCCTCAACCCTGGAGAGTAATACGACCGGACTTCAGAATACAGCCGTCGGATACTCGTCGCTAGCAAACAATAGTACCGGTTATCAAAATGTTGCCATAGGTAATAACGCGCTACGTTCCAATTCTACGGCAAACTTCAATACGGCAGTGGGAGCCGAGGCATTGTACAGTAATTTTTCCCATGGTGGGAACGTGGCAGTGGGTTATCGTGCACTCTATTCCAGCAATGGGGGAACTTCCAATGTCGCCCTTGGGTATCAGAGTCTACTAACAAATACAAGCGGAGGTAACAATGTTGGCGTAGGCCATGAATCGTTATTGAGCAATACAACGGGTTCATGTAACAGTGCTATCGGTAGGGCTTCGCTTCTTTCATTAACCACGGGAAATTTCAACACGGCTGTCGGATGGAACAGTCAGGAGATGAATACCACAGGCGGAAGTAATGTTGGTCTGGGTGTGGGTTCACTTCAGAATAATTCCACCGGGAACGACAACACAGCGCTGGGAACCGATGCCCTTCAGAGTAATACGGCAAACGGCAATACGGCTGTTGGCCGAAGTTCAATGAACCTGAATACCACAGGTACATACAACACCGCTGTAGGGTACTTCTCATTGCGATCCAACACTACCGGGAATGCAAATAACGCCACCGGCTATTTCGCATTATCAAACAATACTACAGGTTTAGACAACAATGCTTATGGTTATCGTGCTTTGGGAACTAATTCAACAGGATCGCGCAACCTCGCCATGGGTACGTTTGCCCTTTCGTCCAGCACAACTGCGAACAATAATGTGGCCCTGGGTTACGGGAACATGTTCTCAAATACCACCGGAAGTGATAATATTTCCATAGGAGCGTATAGTTTGTATCTCAATACCACCGGAAATTATAACGTAGCTGTTGGTCACTCCTCTCTTTACGACAATACTACTGGATTCTATAATGTGGCTATGGGAAGATACAGCCTCAGTAATAATACCACTGGCACATCGAATACCGCTTTAGGCAACAATGCGCTAAATTCGAATACAATTGGACAACAGAATACTGCGGCCGGCGATGGCGCACTTATCGATAATGTTTCAGGAAATTACAATTCTGCATTCGGATATAACGCACTGGGCTCCATCACCAATGGAATTGAAAATGCGGCATTGGGCTTCAGGGCACTGGACGCAAATACGACCGGCAGCAACAATGTAGCCATTGGAACGCTTGCCGGCCTTTCAAATACTACGGGTAGCGGTAACGTATTTATTGGGAACCGTGCGGGCTATAACGAGACCGGCAGCAACAGGTTGTACATTGAAAACTCCACGGCGGGTTCGACAACTTCACTGATCTACGGTGAATTCGATACGGATTTCATAAGGTTCAATGGAACCACGGAGGCGAATGGCAGACTTGAGGTGACCAGTACTACCGACGCAACAGGAACGGCTGGTTCGGGAGCTCTTGAAATTGCTGACGCTCTTCGCCTGGATGCCGATGAAGTTATAACCAACACCAATACTACCCTGTTCGTGCAGAATGGAAATAATGGCGACCTCGATGTAGATGGGGGCACTCTACGGGTTGATGCCAGTACGAACAGGGTGGGTGTTGGAACTACTACACCCAATTACAGTTTCTCCGTTGCCGGCCAGATGAACCTGAATGAAGGCCTTAACGGCGTTGCGCTTCGAGTAAATGGTGCAGAAGCACTTTGGTATAATGGCTCCTATTTTAGTTGGGGCTTCGGGGGCACCGCCAACTTCTTTAATGATGATGTCGGGATCGGAACATCGACGCCGGATACCAGTTTGCATATTGAAGGAGGTGTGGATACCTCTTTGAGTGGAGAAGGGTATATCATTATGGGTAGCGTGACCGGGACAAACGTTTCATTGGATAATAACGAGATCCAGGCAAGGAATAACGGAGCCGCTTCAGCATTGTATCTTCAGGATGGAGGAGGAAATGTTCATGTTGGGGGTGTTGTGGTCCATACCAGCGACCGGAGGTTGAAAAAAGACATCGAATCCCTTCCGTATGGCCTGGAAGATGTGATGAAGCTTTCCCCTAAACAATACCATTGGAAGGACAGACCGGAAAACGAGTTCAAAGATTTAGGGTTGATCGCACAGGAAGTCCGTGAGATCATACCGAACGTTGTCCTGGAAAGGGATGATGAGGACAAGACCCTGTCTGTAAGTTATACTGAATTGATCCCGGTGCTGATCAATGCCATTAAAGAACAGCAGGGAATCATCGAGGATTTAAAACAACAGCGGGATTCGGAAATAGACTCGAGGCTATCTCTTGAATCCAGGATTGAAAGGTTGGAAACCTTGCTGAACGAATAGAACCTGCTGTTTAACTCACTTTTTTTGCCCGGATCACAAATTCAAAAAGCCCGCCAGTAGCGCGGGCTTTTGATTGTGGTGGATTAGTTTTCTCCCAGGAATCCTCTCCAAATTCTTTTTTCCTTTTCTGAAATATCACCTGCCGGCCTAAATTCCAATTTATCATTTTCATAGGAAACTTCCATTCCAGCATAATGGGTGTACTTTTCCAACGGAATTATTTCTGAACCGAGAATATGTTTGTCAAAGAATGGCGTGAAGTCGGTTTTGCTGAATTCACTGATCAATTCGATGAGTCTGTCCTGGTCGATCGTCTTCTCACTTCCCCCATATTCATTGTAGAGTGCACGCATCATATCGTCAAGACTTAATTCATTATCAGAATTCTTGCGAATCTCCATATCGATGCATATACCGGCGAACAAGCCGCCTCCGTAAATAAGCCCCCAGTGGTTGTCCTTGTCGAAACCCGAGGCTGCTTCGGCGGGAGCCATGGAGCCATAACCAGGATCATTCCTGTAACGCTGGTAGAACAGATTATTGAGGACCATTTTTGTGATCTCCTCGTTCACGATCCCTGTCTGGTTCATGGCTTTCAGGGTATAGTAATTGGAAACCCCTTCTTTGAACCAATCTGTTGTTGTGTCGCTGAAACGGAGTGTCTTCCCGTTCCATAAATGAAAGAACTCATGGGCAAACATGAACCATCCAATTACCTGGTTCTGCATATCGGCATTGGGATCAAGGAACATACTTAGGTGATTCCCGATCACTTCGCCGTCTATTTGCTCCCCCTGGTTTATTAACACCATAGCCGTGGAAAGTTCACTTCCCGGCCTTGGTACCGGATTTCCTCCCATTAGTTCTATGTAATATTCGAGAACACTTTTCGCTCTCTCTACATATAGTGCTTCCTGTGCAATTATTCCCTCCCCTCCAAGGATGAACTTCAGGTTGAAGTCGCCACTAGGTATATCGACCTCCCTGTGTGTCCCGGCAAAAAGCAATGTTTCCTGCAATTCAATGAGATTGGGAACTTCGTAGGTATGCATTGAGCTTCCGGTTTTCTTCCATGGAGCGGAAAGCTTCCAGTTCTCCGGGATATTGAACCGGACCTTGATCTTTTCTTTGTCGTAACCGTTCATAACGAACAGTGAGCGTCCCGATAGCATCACACCCCAGGGTCTTACGAACGCTACTCCATCGATTCCTCCGGGCCATTTTGTTTTTTCGTGTTCTACTTTCAGAGTATAGCTGAGGTTTAGTTGATTTCCCTTTAAAGATTCCGGAAGTTTCCACTTGGCGGAATCCTCGAATTTTACAGCTATAGTAGCACCTTCAGTAGTGGTTACCTTCAGGTTGTGGATGTATTTCGCCCAGTTTCCGGGTATTGGTCCGAAGTTGCTCATACGGAGCAGTGAGTCCTCCAGTCTCAGCCTGGCTTCTACTGTAACGAGATCCGGATCTTCTTCACTCAGGGTCACTACATAGCTGTCCTGCGCGATAGCCGTGAAATTCAGAAATAAAATAATGTATAATGAGACCTTCCTTCCGAAGGAATTAAATAACTGATTCATGATTTGATTGATTTACCATAAGACTCCGGTTTGGGATTGGCGGTTACAGTAAATCAGGATGTCAAATCAGAAATGGCAGAAATATTCTAAATTCTGGCAATTATTTGTTGTTGATTATTTCCAGCATCTGCTCAATCGTGAGTTGTTTCGCGATGATCTTCTTTTCAGAATCCAGCAGGTAGATAATTGGAAAGGATCTGAGGTTGAACGCTCTCCTGAGCTCATTTTGCCCTTCGTCGGAAGGAACAATACAGGTCCAGAAATAATTTCGCTCTTCCTTTATCTTCTTCATCTCCTCCATAGTGGTGTTGAATACAACGCCTAATAATTTTGAGTTGGCCGGTAATTTATCCTTCAGTTTAATAATATCTTCCGAAACTACCTTGCAATGTCCGCAATACGGATCCATCATGAAAAGTATGGTGAATTCGGAATCTATGGAGTAGAGGCTCACCTCATCCCCGGATGCGGATGCCGCTTTGAAATCGGCTACCTTATCACCTAAAAATGAGCCTTTCATAGGTTTTGCATTATTTACGATCTTCAACAGTTGTTCTTCATCCGTCCATGGAGCCTTTCCCTTGGCATAGTAATTCATGGCAATATGGTAGTACACTTTGTCCATACCCATAACCTTTGATTTGGCATAGGTATTCAATCTATCCACCAAAACGTACTGGTAAAGTTCTTCATTGGGCTCAACCAAAGAAATCACCCGATCCACAGATGCTATAATCGAATCCGGAGCCTTAGCTGTGACATTTTCAAAGTAATAGTTGATCTTATTACTGAAAATAGGCGTGCGAAGCATCCAGGGCGCACTCATGTCCATATTGTCAAAATAATGATCCCGGTAATAGTAGAACTGCCGGGTTTTGTCCAGACCTTCAGGGATCTCTACCTGTTCTGCAGATTTAAGGATATTCAGAAACATATTCCCGGGATGCTCCTTTCGACTAACTTCTAGGAAGTCGTAGTATTCTGTACTGAGTTCGTCCAACCTTTCATCCAGGTCTGCCGGTTTGGCTTGTTCCAATTCACGGCGTTGGTCCTGGAAAGCGGTGCTTTGGATCTTGAGTCGGTTCGAAACCGAGTTGCCCGGATGATCCAGTAGTTGGAGTCCCTTTATGTGCAATTCAAGATCTTTCCCCTCAAAAACAAACTCAACATAGCTATTGTTCGGTGGGAAAACAACCAAATACACACCTGGTTTCATATCTTCCCGGGTTAATTTGCCGTTTCCATTTGTGTCGAGTTTTACCACCTCGTTCTTACCTTCGTCTCCTATTATATATTGTTTATCCCCGAAATAGTAAGCGATCAATAATTCATCAACTTCGTGATCTTCCACATGGAGTTCAATGGTTGCAGATTGAGCTAAAAGGCCACTTGTGAATAATAAAATGCAAATCGACAGGATTTTGAATTTCATGATTTTGGGAGTTTTCTGAAGTAAATATACAGTAGTCGATCCGGTTTTCTGAGGATCAGACAAACTAAGATCACTTTCAAAATAGGAAAACCTTGAAGCTAATTTAAAAACCCCGCAACGAAGCAGGGTTTTGTTATGCCAGGAGAATAGCTCTCCCGGAGCAGATTGTTACTCTAAAGATAAGGTTTTTTCGTCATTCGATCAATTGCAATTCGCAAGTATGAAAATGAGCTGATCTGCCATTTCCCTTGCCTTTTGTGTGTAGTAGGTTTTTGTAGCATTGACGGATTCCACCTCCAGTTCTTCAAGGGTCCTGGTGTATTCGATTTTCATGGGTTCCGTATTTCCGCAATCGGCGATCCTCACGATCCTGTTGATCACACTCTCGAGTTCAAGTAAGTTGGTCTCGGCCTCGTATTTTATCTTTTTTTGTTCGGCTAGTTTGATCTCCTTTTCCCTGCTGATCCTCGCCTGCAACTCTTTCTGGGCCTTCAGCTGGGCCTCCAGCGCCTTTTGTTTCTGTAGCAGGGCCTGTTGCTGCGCCAGCAATTCCTGTTCCTGGCTGATCAGGTTGTTCTCATCAACGACCAGGTCGTAGGTGGGATCGGGTTCGTTACACAGGTCCAGGGAGATAAGAATGGATTTAATACTCGATAAGGCCGATTTCACATAGAATCGGGATACTTCGAATTTCGACTTCTCAAGAGCCTTCGAAAGGTGCTCCTTTGCGTCGTAGCTTGAGTTGTTAGCCTCGGTGCACATGCAACCCTCGGTGGCTGTGTAGACCTTTTCGATAGCCTCAAGGGCTCTTCTGCTGTATTGCTTCAGGTGCTCAATATTATTGGACTGAAGGGCTTTTTCGGTATGTTCAAGAGCGTAAGTGGCATCCTGGTATGCCGTGCCGCATTCTTCAGCATGAACAAAGGCTGTAGAAAGAACTAGTAGAAAAGTCAGCAATGTAATTTTTTTCATATTCAATGTTTTTAATTGGGAGTGAAAATTTCAATATAAAACCGATAAAAAGCAAAATATTTCGATGAAATACACAATTATTAACATTTGATTCCTTTTAGTTCTTAAAATTCCTCCGATTAATACATCCCTGCACTTGAATTAGGGCTATGTTCTGCTTTCAAAAAAACCGGGTTAATTGCCTGGTTATGAACAACAAATAATCTCCGAATTGGTGAAAAATTGGAGAAAGTGCTACATATTTCCCTAACTTGCGTCTTTAGCATATCGATCCTGGATCATTTGGATAATCAGGATCACGCTGTGGACAACTAACTAATACAACCTATGAAACCTCATCTTCTGCAGTTGCTGATGCTCTTTTGTGTGCCTTTGCAACTGCTCTCACAAAATTATTCCATAAACGGTAAAGTGAACGACGCGAGCGATTCCGGGATTGCTTTCGCCAATGTACTCGTGATGCGATCGGCCGATTCTACCTTCGTCAAAGGAGGGGTTACCACCGAACAGGGGTCGTATGTGATCGATGATATTCCTGCAGGGAATTATTTCGTTCAGGCGACAGTGGTTGGTTTCCAAACCGCCACATCCGAAAATTTCAACCTGGATACGGATGTTAACCTGCCCACCCTTATTTTGCGCGAGGGCGAAGAATTGGGCGAAGTTGTCGTGCAAGCCAGGAAACCGTTGTACACACAGAAGGTTGATCGACTGGTGATCAACGTGGAAAACAGTATTGTATCTTCCGGAGGCACTGCCCTGGAAGTACTGGAACGATCTCCGGGAGTTGTCGTCAACAGGCAGAACAATGCTATTTCCGTGGTGGGGAAAGAAGGTGTGGTAGTGATGATTAACGGTAAGATCAGTTATATACCTACATCCTCCCTGGTCTCCATGCTGGACGGCATGAGTGCCGATACGATCGAGTCCATCGAACTGATCACTACGCCACCGGCCAATTTCGACGCCGAAGGGAATGCCGGTTATATCAATATCGTTCTAAGAAAGAATGCCAACCTGGGATGGAATGGGTCTTATTCCCTTTCACTGGGGTATGGGAAGGGTATAGTATCTAACGACAATATCAGTTTCAACTATCGCAAGAACAAATTTAATCTCTTCGGAAGTTATTCCTACCTGGCCGACAAAAGGGAACAACTCATAAAAACGAGCCGGGAGTTTCGTGAGAATGGGGATCTCCGCTCGAATTCCTCGTTTACCGAACGTGATCCGAATCAACAAAATCATGGGATCAGATTGGGTGCCGATGTACAGCTTTCAGAAAAAACCATTTCCGGATTCATTCTTACCGCTTTTGACAACAAATGGACAATGGACGCCTTTAATCAGAGTATGGATGCGTCGAATGGTATGCCTACAGGTTTTGTTACCCTGGATAATTACGAGAAGAATCAGTTGCGTCATTTCGGGGTGAATTACAACATCAAGCAC
Source organism: Bacteroidia bacterium (assembly GCA_030431695.1). Taxonomy (GTDB): domain Bacteria; phylum Bacteroidota; class Bacteroidia; order Flavobacteriales; family Flavobacteriaceae; genus Pukyongia. The sequence continues at coordinate 18,387 of JAUIIU010000008.1, forward strand.
GATTTTTCCGAAAATGAATTCCTCAGTATGGATTTGGATTACCTGTATTATGAATTCAACAACCCAACGGATTATGAGAATGTGTTCTACGACGGAAACAATATGTTCCTCCGTACCGAATTCCTTCAAAGCAGGAAGGAAACCCCGCTTACCACCCTGGTGGGAAAGATTGACTACAGTAACAAAATCGGGGAAGACTTTAAATTCGAACTGGGAGCCAAAGGGATAAAGAATGATTTCGAGAATGATGTCTCCGTAGCCAGCGAGATGGGAGGGAGCCTGGTATTCGATCCAACGCTTACTAACTTCAGTATGCTCGACGAGAGTATTTATGCGGGTTATGCTTCGGCCGATTATACAATAGATGAAAAAACCTCCGTTAAGGCGGGTGTTCGATATGAACACACCGATTCCCGCCTGGATGTGGATACGCAGGGTACTGTTGTAGACAGGCAATACTGAGTATGGTTCCCTTCGGCCTATCTAAGCAGGCAATGGACGGAAGATCTCAGCACGAACGTTTCGTATTCCAAAAGGATCACCAGGCCTACCTTTAACGATCTTGCGCCATTCGTTATATTCTTTGAACCCAATACCTTTATTTCCGGAAATGCAGCCCTGCAACCGGCTATATCGAATTCCTATAAATTCGACACCAACTACAAGTCGTATTTCCTCTCCTTCCAATACACCGATGAGGATTCTTCTATCGCTAATTTCCAGGAGCGGATCGATCCGGACACCGGCCGACTGATCTTTGAGGCGGCTAACCTGGATTATACGAGAACGTTCTCCATAATAGCCGGTATCCCGGTGAAACTCACAGACTGGTGGAGAACTCAGAACAATTTCACCTACGTGCGACAGAAGGTGAGATCCTTCTATCTTGGTGTGCCTATAGAACAGCAACTGGGGATATTTTCAGCCAACAGCACACACTCCTTTAGGCTAAGCGATAGCTTTTCGGCGGAGTTATCAGGATTTTACAATGGCCCCGGTTTCTTCGGAAATGCCAGGTATGACGAATTCTATGCTATCAATCTCGGACTTCAGAAAAAATTCAGTGAAAAATGGGGAACCCTGAAATTATCTGTCAACGATATCCTCGATTCCCTGGAATTCAACGGTGGAACCGATCTTCCTGAACAGAACATACGCACACGAAACCTGTTCGACTTCAGTAATCGAACCTTTACAATTACATACAGCAGGAATTTTGGGAATAGCGAATTGCGTTCGGCCAGGAATCGCGAAACAGGATCTGAAGAGGAGCGCCGAAGGGTGAATTAGGTTACATACTGGCAATCAGCCTGCCTAGACTGTGTTTTTTGTATATTTAGCGCATGAAACGTTTAGCCCTGATCGCCGTTCTGGCCCTGCTTATTGTACCCTTGAATTCCATTCAGTCTCAGGATTCCATCCAATGGATTGGGATCACCGAACTCGAAGCCGCAATGGCGGAGAACCCCAAACCCGTATTTTTCGATGTGTATACTGTCTGGTGTGGATGGTGCAAACGCATGGACAAGACCACCTTTAAAGATCCCGAAGTTGTGGCTCTGATCAATGAGAAGTTTCACCCGGTGAAATTCGACGGGGAAATGAAGGAATCGTTCAGATTCCGGGATCATGATTTTAAATTTATTCCGGATGGAAGGCGTGGGTACAATGAACTTACCGGAGCTTTGCTGAACGGACAATTGAGTTATCCCAGCTATGTGTTCCTCAACGAGAAGTTCGAAAGGATCACTATCGTCAAAGGGTATCAACATACACCAGACTTTATCGAAATACTCAACTACCTTGGTAACGAACATTATCTCGACCAAACCTGGGAAGAGTACAAGAAGTCGAGAGCTGGGAAATGATCTTTAGCCGAATTCGGCGGCAAGTCCATCAATTTATTTTAATCGATTCCGTAACCCTGTAAAACAGAGGGTGTGGCTGGGATTTTATGACAACAATGACCCTCGTCATTGCGCAATTTATTGTATCTCACTAACTTATAAGATTGCAAAAGGAGTTATAATATAAATCGATCGTCATGAGAAGATTTGTTTTGATCGCGTTGCTCATCGGGGTCATTGTACCGATGGCCGCACAGGTGCCGAAAACACAGCCCGTCGAACTTGACGAGATCGTAGTTAAGGCGATGAATTATAAGTACTTAAGTGCTGTCGACAATTCAGAAGCACCCATTCCTATCTGGAATATAGAAAAAGAAGCTGCTATGTTCGATGTGAACGCCAGCGACGTTTACCTGGATAATTTCAATACCTACCAGGTTACTTTCCGCATTCCCGATGGTGTGATGGTGGTTGCATACGACCAAGATGGTGAGATCATTAAGACCATCGAGCGTTTCAAGAATTTCCAGATGCCCATGGATGTTGTGCTCTCTATCAAGGAAAAATATCCCAACTGGGAAATTGTAAAAGACGTGTTCCTCGTTTCTTATTCTGAAAAAAAAGGAGCTAAAAAACTCTACAAAATCAAACTTCGGAATGGAGATGAAGTAATACGTGTTAAGATGGATCCAACAGGCAATTACCTGTAGTATCGATTTGAAAAGGAAGGCAATCGCCTTCCTTTTCAGTATTCCGTAGAAATCGGAATAAGAGTAAACCACACGAACACAACCATTAATTATTTGAGACGAGCCTCTTTCTTTCTTCCGCTCCGAGACCTGTCTGTACTTCGTTTTAATGGCTTGATTTCTTTCCCCTTATTTCATTCAACAGGAAAAACCCTTTATCGATAACAGGGTTTAACTGGGATGTAAAGAGGAATTATATGTTTGAAAAACAGGATTTTAGCCCTTGCGCCCGGCTGTTTAATATGCTTTCTTCGCAGTGTCGGTTGGAGATATGAACGGATGGAATAGGAAGAATAACCTTCTATAAACATCCCTGAGTTCCCTCCCTTCGCATTAAATAAATTCATGGATTCTTACACAACTAATACTAACATTAAAACCACAATTATGAAAAAACCATTATGTGTTGGATTGTTTTTGCTGTTCTCAATAGCAACGTTCCAGGCACAAAGTATCAGTCAGTTCGTCGTAGCCAATTCCGGTGAGACGATCTCTGGCGGTAGTGGAACATTAAGCTTTACCCTTGGTGAGCCGGTGATCGGCGATATTGCCAATGGACCCTCAATGGGCCAGGGATTCTGGTCAGGAGCCATCGAAGGCGTAGTCCTCGGTGTGGACGATTTTACAAGTGTATCTTCTACAACAGTTTACCCGAACCCGGTTTGGGAAGAACTTTCGATCTCATTCAGTGATATACTGGGAGAAGACTTTTCAATAGCCTTCTACGATATCACGGGAAGAAAAATAATGCAACGTGATGTATCCAAAAACCAGGCGACAGAGGTAATGTATTTAGGCGCTCTTGCCAGCGGAACCTACCTGCTTCGTGTCACCCGGGTGAATGGAGGTCATTCAAAATCATTCAAAATCATAAAAAGATAAAAACCTAAAAAAAATAAAAACCTAATACGATGAAAACAAAATTTATTACCCTATCAATAGCGCTTAGTACACTTGTGTTGTCCTCGGCGATCTCACAAAACGAGGTGTTTCCTCAATCGAACACCACAGCTGATGCTGAACCTGTATCGGTTCATCAGCAACCCGAATCTACTTCTCAGAATACAAGACTGGCGGCAGCCAACTTGATCAACTACCAGGCAGTTGCACGTGATGCAGGCGGGAACCTTATTGTTAGCACACCTGTCACAGTAGCCTTTGAGATCCGTGATGGAGCCGGAGGATCGGCGGTATTCACCGAGTCTCACAATCCTACAACCGATGAAAATGGAGTGTTCTCAATCCAACTGGGGAGTGTTAACTCACTCGCTGCTGTAAATTGGCTTGATATTGATGCCTGGTTACAGGTGTCACTGAACGGTACGAACGTTGGAGAAACACAGATGGGTAGTGTGCCTACTGCACTGCACAGTACGAATAGCGGACAAGTTATATTGTACGGTTCCGGAACAACAAATGCCGAGAAGATGATAGCTCAGCACTCTCCGGCTTTTCCGGACTGGGGAATACAATATGCCGATATAGGTGATGATGTCAATTTTATTGCCGGTGGAAGTGTTAATGCTTCTGTGGATTTAGCTACAGGAGATATCACCACCGACGGGGATATCACGATCACAACTACCACAGGAAGCCCTGCCGTTAATACTATCTACGGGAACAGTGTGCCAATCGCATACGGAAGTATAGACTCATTGGGAGGGATCTCAACCGGATATGGTATAGCATCGGTCAATAATTCGGCTACTGGTGTTTACCAGATCACCATGGACCTGGATTCGAATCCTGCCAATACCATAGTATCCATAACACCTTTTACCATTGGTTTTGGAACACCCGAAATAGCCGGTTATGAAACTACCGGTGCGAATACCTTTACAGTTCGCATACAGGATGCCTCGGGTACGGCACGTGATAGTGCATTTGCATTTGTTGTTTACGGTAATTTCTAATCAGGGAAGAACCGAAAGAGAAAAAGGAAGGCGAAGGCCTTCCTTTTTCTATTCAATACGAGTATAATTTTCGGATGATTCAGGGTCGCCCTTTTCGTCCAGTACGATCTGGCTATATGAGTTCTTACCGACAACCAGGTCGAAGCGGAATACCTGCACGGTATCGACTATTCGCATCATCGCGTCTGAAGCATATTCCAGTCGTTCTTCCAGGACACCGTCCTTGATATGATAGGTGCCATAGCCGAACCATTCGTTGGAGTCGGCCGGGTTAAAGCGCGTCCACATCACTTTTTCTTTGGTATAGATCTTTACTTGCCGGTAGCCATTCAGGTTCATCAGCGTGTCACTTACCTGTCGGTTTTCATACAGGTACTGATGTTGAAGTTCCCAAACTCCTACCAGGGACATATCATTATCTGATGTAGTATTTTTGTCTGCCGAAATAAAGGCAATTGCCCCAATCACGCAACAAAGGATAAGAATTACTTTTTTCATATCTACGCGAATTAAGTTGATGTTGAAGGAAATAACACCTTAAGGTACGAAAAAGAACTTAATAATTATCAACTTGCTAGATATTCTCGGCTGGTAGTACGAGGGTATTGAACAGTCTCGCTTTGGTATCCAGGAATTTGTTCTGAATTTCCAGTTGTTTCAACCTGCTCTCGATCAGTTTCTGTTCCCTGGTGTTCACCAGGAAAATAGAACTTTCTCCCAATGTGAACTTTCTTTCTTCGGCGCGAAGCATTTGTTCGTAGTTACTGACGATATCTGCGATCAGGGTGTTCTGAACCTCAAATGATTCCAGTTCGTTGAATAAGGCGGTTATTTTATTCCGAAGAGACAGTTCTGTGCTCGTCCTTGCGTACTCGGCATCGGTTACCTTCAGACTGGATAATTTGTATTCACCGCGTTCCTTCCGAAGGAATAGTGGCATAACAAATCGAAGTCCTCCTTTATACTCAGCTGTATTGAAGCTGCTGGTGAGCTCCGGTGTGGCTGTTACAAAGTTGTAATTGAGATCTACTACGGGCAGTAAACGGTTTCCTTTGAGCCGGCGATCGATCTTTAGGCCGTCTATCTTTCGATCGATCGATCGAAGTTTAGGGTGTGTTTCCAGGGAAAAAGCATTAAGGGGTTGCCCGGTAACATTCAGTGTGATGTCGATCTCTGTTTCTATATCATCGGAAGGAACAACATCCGCTTGCAACTCCAAAGGTATATTGTCCTGTAACCAGAGAAAGTTCGAAAGTTCAAGGCTTCGTTTCATGAATTTCACACGTGCCTGCTCCAGGCTCAGAGAGCGATCCTGGTAGCTGATCTTTGCTTCAACAGTATCAATAGTGGCCCTGTCTCCTGCTTCTGCACTACGTTTTACTCCATTGAGGCGCTGCAGGGCATTTCCAAGGATATCGTCAAAGACCTTTACTTCGTTATAAGCTCTTAGCCATTTGAAATAAGCTAGGGATGCTTCGTAAAGGATCTCGTTCACAATAATCTCCCGTTCTGCAGCGGTTTGCTCCCTGAAGAATTTGGCCTTTTTCAATGTGGCCATACGTTCGTTCATCAGGAAACCCTTGCCTAGTGAGAAGGACACCCCCGCACTGTAGAGTCCGTCATCAGGCACAAATCGTTCCGGGTTTACGAATTCCCCTTCATTCTGTTCAAAATTCGCCTTCAGTTCAATTCCATACCAGGTGGGGATCTTAAAAGTGGCATTCAGAAGATCGTAGTACTCACTTCCTTTGAATTCCTTCCTGCTGTAATCCACTTCTACTTTAGGATCGAAACCTCCCCTGGCCTTCATCACATTGGCCTGTGCCATATCTATTGAGAGATTAGCCTGTTTTACCACGGGGTGATACTTTTTCACATACCCCAGATATTCACCAAATCCCAACACAAGCGTGTCCTGAGACCAGGCCTGGACCGACATAGAGATTAACAACGCGAGAATGAGCTTTTTCATTACTTTTTAACTTGAGCGGTTTTAGATTTCACTTCGGAAACATAATAATCCGGGGGGAAACCGTTTAACTTTCTCCATACCTCAAACCAGATTGGAACATCGTTTAGTAAAGCCATGGTATTGGCCCCGCTACCTACCCTCAGGTCTGTTGGCCATTCATGATCGTCCTCGTCGGGTGCAATGAGTATCCTGTACTTGCCGTTTTCGGAAATGTAGTTCTCTATCGCCACGATCTTTCCTCCGTAAGTACCATAGGAGACATTCGGCCATCCACTGAATACAATTGCTGGCCAGCCATCGAACTGAATTCGAGCTTTTTCACCGATCTTGATAAGAGGCACATCGATGGGGTCTATATAGGTTTCCACTGCCATTTCGAATTCCGATGGCATAATGGCTACCAATCGCTCCCCCTCCTTGAAGGTCTCTCCAATACCAGCCTTTAGCGCCTTGTTGATGAATCCGTTTTGAGGAGCCCTAATGTAGTAAAGAGAGTTCCGGATCTCGTAGTTCGTCCTGGTGTTCTCAAGTTTTGTGACCTGGCCTTCAGCATCGAACTGGTTCGACTGGGCTGTGAATTTATCACTGTTCGCCTTGGATATCTTCTCCGCATAAGAGGCGCCGATCCTGGATATTTCAACCCCTGCATTGATGACCTCATTTTTGCTGGCCAGCAATTTGTTTTCCTGGGAGATCAGTTTAGCCTGTGTTTCCTGGAGTTTTAGACGTTTGGCCTCCACATCGGTCATGGCTTTTAGTCCCTCTTGTTGAAGCGAAAGGGTTCTGTTGAACTGTGTTTCCGCAATATTCAGGTTTGTCTTCGCGGCCTCCAGGTCGATACTGTCGCTTTGTACTTTCAACCTGGCCTGGATCAGTTTATTCCGGGCCTGTTCCAGTTTGAGCTTTCTTTCATTCATAAGGGCTAATATCTGCGCATCCAATGCCTTTACTTTCTCTTTGTAAGAAGTTACAGAAAGCTCCTTGGCTTCTATTTGCATACCGGTGCGTTCGATAAGGCGTGGGTCGAAATACTCGTTCTTGATCTCGGAGATATGAAGTATGGTATCTCCTTTCTTAACAAAATCACCTTCTCTCACATACCACTTCTCTATCTTTCCGGGGATGGGTGATTGAATGGTCTGAGGTCGCTGGTCCGGCTTCAGGGTAGTGAGATATCCTTTTCCTGTTATGTTCTGTGTCCAGGGTAGGAACATCGTTATGATCGTGATACCTGCAAAGATTTTCAGAAACCGATTGAAGTACTTAAAATGCCTGGTATGAAACACGATCTTACCTGCCTTGTAAGCAGTTAGATCTACCTTCTGATTTAACCTGTTATGTGATATATTCAGCATTTCTGATTCATTAACTCTTAATTGTTCCATTTTCGAGGTGCAGCACACTATTACAGCATGTTTTCCACACCGGATTGTAACTAACCACCACCAGCCCCCAAGGTTGTTTTGGGTCGGTAAGGAAAGCCATGATCCTCTCTTCCTCCGTCTGCTCGAATTGATCCAGCGGATCCTTCAAGATCAGGAGTTTCGGCCTGGTAACAATGCTTCGTGCCAGCAGTATCTTCTTAGTAACGGTATACGGGATCTGCTTGCCTTCCGGGTAGATGATTGTGTTGAGTCCTTTTGGCTGGGATTTTACGAATTCCGACAATCCTACATTTTCAACCGCCCACCTGATATCTTCTTTCGTCACCTCAGGATTTCCAAAGGTGATATTCTCAAGCAATGTACCCTCAAACGGGGATTCCTCTGTTAGAGACTGCCCGATATTGGCCCTGAAGTGATTCAGCTGAATAGCATTCATTGAAATGTTGTTCACATAAACACTTCCATCCGTGGGCTCTAAAATACCGGAGATCAGTCTCAGCAGGGTCGATTTGCCCGATCCGCTGTGGCCAACAACCAGGACACGCGAGTTGCGATCCAGGACCAAGGAAATATTAGACAGGATCTTTTGCCTTCCGCCGTCCACACAAAAGCTTACTTTGTCAAGTTCCAGGGAAAAGTCCTGCTCGGTATCGAAGATCATTTCTCCTTCCTGTGGCTCCAGTTCTTTATCGACTACCTGCCCGATCTTCTCGAGTGAGGTTAGAATATCATAAAGGGACTCAAGTCCGAGTATCAGTTTTTCTACTGAACTTATCACCAGCAGTATGATGATCTCAGCGGCGACAAACTGTCCGATGTTCATTTCCTGGTTCAGTACGAGGATACCCCCTATTAGCAGGAGTCCGGCCGTTACCAGAACCTTAAAACCGATCATTTGAACAAATTGAATCAACAACACCCTGAAGTGAGATTCCCGACTCTCAAGGTAGTCGGCAACCAGGTCGTCGTTCTTCGACATTGCGAGTTTGGTTTTACCCGATAATTTGAAGCTTACGATGGTCCTGGCAACCTCCTGTATCCAGTGTGCGACGCGATATTTGTTCTTGGACTCGTTCAAACTGGTTTCCATACCTTTTCTGGCCGTGAATTTGAAAACCACGTATATCAGCAATAGCAACAATATGCCGTATATGATAAAGAAGGGATGGTAGAAGGAAAGCAGCAATAAACCAAGGATGATCTGTAACAGGGCTGCGGGAAAATCTACCAGTATTTTCGATAATCCTTTCTGAACGGCTAGTGTGTCGAAGAATCGGTTGGCCAACTCAGGCGGGTAATAATTCCGAAGTTCGCTCATTTTGATCTTCGGGAACCTGTAAGCGAATTCAAAAGAGGAACGGGTAAATATCTTCTGCTGGACGTTTTCGATTATTCTTATTTGCATCAATTGAAGGACACCTACAAATGCGACACCAACGGTTACCAGGATCACCAGTACAATCCAGGAGGTGCTGATCTGAGCTCCCTGAATTAGGTTGATGATGGCCTGGATTCCAAGAGGTAGCGATAGGTTTACAATACCGGCAAAGATGGCATAGTAAAATACCTGGAGAATATCTTTCTTGTCCAGCTGAAGTAAGTTTATCAATCTTTGCCAGGGGGTCATTCTTTCTGTCATGACAGTTTATTTTTTCAGAATCTTTGACACCAGATCCAACAGGAAATCGGATGTCGACACCTTGTCATTGCAATTGGTTATCGACTTGAAGTGCTCTTTCAGGAACTGTTGGTGTAGTGAGGTCTCTATCAATGTACTTGCCAAACTGCTTGAAAAGTGGTAAGACGGGTCTACTTCGGCGACCATTTCTTCGACCCGGTGAACCAGCCGCTTGTATATTGAGAAATAGCCTTCCTTGTTCTCTTCATCCACCTCCTTGGTGAGATACGATTTAGAAAACTCGTTGACGACGATCTTATTCAAAAGAACCTCATTGATGTGAACATAGGTGGAGTCTTCAACTATAGGCCTGCAGATGATCTCGATAGCCTTGTTCAGTTTTTCATCGGGATCGGCAATGCTGTGAGTTTCGAATACCAACCGGTACTCCATCCAACCCCAGTACCAGGAGGTAAGATATAGTAGCAGTTTATGCTTATTTTCAAAATACCGATATACGGAACTCTCATTAGAGCCAATTGCCGAGCCGAGCTTTTTAAAGGTGAAACCTTCAAAACCGATCTCGTTTATAAGCAAAATACTCTGTTCGATTATCTTCTTTCCCAGAGCCGAAGACTCAGGGTCCTTGAGATACAATTTTTCGTGTACCGAGATCTTAAGATTTCCTAACAATTGCTTCATATTAACTTATTTAATCGCGAATATAATAGTAATACTATCATAATTGAGAGTATTTAACTTATTTTAACATCAGGACGCTAATGCCCACTAGTTCTAAAAGTCATATTTTTACCTCCCAAATGATACAGATGAATAGTAAAATGATCGATATAATAAAATCACGAAGAGCCGTTTACCCACCGCGGTACAATTCCGAAGAAATAACAAGGGAAGAGCTTGAAACAATACTCGAGGCAGCGAACTGGGCACCCACACACAGGAGGACCGAACCATGGCGATTCAAGGTATTCCGAGGTAATGCGAAGATCAGCCTCGGCGCATTTCTTGCTGAAAAATACGGGCAGACTACCGAGAAGTACTCAGAATTCAAGCAGAAGAAGATCATAGAAAAGGCCCGGCGATCGGCTTGTGTAATTGCGATATGCATGCAGCGTGACCCGGAGGCATCTGTTCCCGAATGGGAAGAGGTGGCTGCTACTGCCATGGCGGTCCAGAATATGTGGCTCATGGCGCACAGTATGGGCATAGGGGGATACTGGAGTTCACCATCCTATATTGCGTTTCTCCATGAACATATTCAGATGAATGAAGGCGAAATCTGCCTGGGATTCTTCTATATGGGTAAGTACGATGGGGAACCGGAAGAAGGAGTTCGGAAATCCGGTATTTCGGAGAAGACTACCTGGTACTGATCTATGACCTGGGAATTTGTTGCTTGCTGAAGTGGTTTCCACCCAAAATCGCTGGTTAGCATATTTCTGTATGGGTTCGTTGTTAACTAAAATGATTCTATATTTGCAGCAGCAAAAAATTGCGGATGAACAACAGACGGAAATTCCTCTTTATCGGCCTGCTGATAGCGGCCGTACTTATCCTGGACCAGGCGCTCAAATTCTACGTAAAGACAAGCTTTCCCCTTAATGGTGGTTTTAATATGCTGGGTTTCGACTGGGCCCAGATCAAATTCACCGAGAATTACGGGATGGCGTTCGGACTGGAATTCGGGGGAAGAGGAGGAAAGATATTCCTTGGAGTGTTCCGTATCCTGGCAGGCTCCGGACTATTGTATTACACCTTCAAGTCGCTGAAAGAGGACAAGCGTTTTTCCTTCGTGATATCCCTGGCCCTGATCACGGCCGGTGCAATTGGTAATATCTTAGACGGCCTGTTCTACGGGGTGCTTTTTTCGAAGTCGACCGATATCACAGTGGCCGAGTTCCTGCCTGAAGAAGGAGGATACAGTTCGTTTTTCGATGGTCATGTGGTTGATATGTTCTATTTTCCAATTATTGACACTTACTGGCCCGATTGGGTGCCCTGGGTAGGCGGAGAGGTATTGAGATTCAACAATTACATTTTTAATTTTGCCGATCTGTCCATCACCGTAGGCGTGATTTGGATCATTCTCCTCGGGGCATTTTCGAAGAAATTCTCGCTGTAGATCAGAAGAGCGCTCCACGGTATTCCCATACCTTCCAGAAGAATAACATCAGAAAAACAAAGGTTGCGAAAAGCTTCATAAAGGTAGAGGCCAGGAATCCTATAAAGGATCCGAAAGCCGCTTTCAACGCCTTGGGACCATCCGTCTGGTTAAAAGCCATTTCACCTACTAGTGCTCCCAGGAAGGGCCCGATCAGTATTCCGAAGGGAATAGGAGCGAAGATCCCCACAAAGAGTCCGATGATGGTTCCCCATGCGCCGGCCCTGCTACCCCCGAACTTCTTTGTTCCAATAGCGGGTATGATGTAGTCCAATATATAGATCCCAATCGCAACCACGCCGGTTATGATGATAAAGGTCCAGTCGAATGGAATTGAAGGAGCCAGGTATAAAACGATCAACCCCAGCCAGCTGATTGGGGTGCCGGGAATTACCGGCAGTACACTACCAATGATCCCGATAAGCATCAGGATCAAACCAACCACGAGTAAAATGATATCCATACGAACACATTAGATGTTAAAATTACACTTCTGTTACAACTTTTTAACTAAAAAATTAGTTTAAACTAAATATTTAGTTATATTTGGATCGTAAACAAAGCAGATCATGAAGCAACTTACCAAGGCAGAAGAGGATATCATGCAGATCCTGTGGGATCTCGGAGAGGCCAATGTAGCGGCGATCATCGAGGAATTACCCGAGCCGAAGCCAGCCTACAATACTGTATCCACCATAGTTCGGATACTGGAGAGCAAAGATTTTGTAGACTATCGCAAGGAAGGCAGGGGTCATATTTATTTTCCCGCTGTGAAGAAGTCGGAGTACAGTAACCAGTCCATCAACAAACTGGTAGACGGTTATTTTCAAGGTTCATTTAAAAGTATGGTTTCATTCTTTGTGAAGAAGAACGATATCAGCATCAATGAGCTCGAGGCAATTATGAAGGAGATAAACAAGAAAGGATCATGATACATTTCATTATACAGACCATCGCATTTCAGTTATTGTTCTTAGTGCTGTACGACCTTTTCCTTCGGAAGGAAACTTTCTTTAACTGGAATCGGATATACCTGCTTCTCACACCGGTTCTTAGCCTGGTGCTGCCGTTCGTACAAATAGAGCTCATCCGCAAATCCATTCCCGAGGAATTCATCATCCAACTCCCCGCCGTTATCGTCGGGAATGCAACAGCAGTAGAAGCTTCCTCTGCTTCGGGATGGCAGTTTTCATGGTTTTGGGTCTGGATGGCCGGGGCGGTCCTGAGTATAGGAATATTCGTTTACAAGTATTTCAGGATACAACGTATCAGGAAGGATTCTGTGTCAGCCGAATTTGAAGCCAGTCGTGTACGGATCATTCCGGGAAGCGACACTGCCTTTACTTTTTTCAGTACAATCTACCTCGGCGAGCTGCTTTCAGAAAAACAAAAACAACAGATACTGATGCATGAACAAATTCACGTTCGTGAGCGTCATACCATGGATCTCGTGCTGTTCGAGCTACTTCGTATCGTATTCTGGTTCAACCCGCTGGTCTACATTTTCCAGAATCGGATCTCGGCACTTCACGAATACACCGCCGATCATAAGGTAGCCAGTGCCGCAGAGCTAAAATCCTATTACCAGGAGATACTATCCCAGGTATTTCAAACCGAGTCCGTATCGTTCATCAATACCTTTTTCAAACATTCATTAATCAAAAATCGAATCATTATGTTACAGAAATCAAAATCAAGACAGATCTTCCAACTAAAATATTTACTCGTCCTGCCGGTGATCTGCGGGATGTTGATCTACACTTCATGCGCCCAGGAAACAGAGCCCATTGCCGATAGCAGTAATGACTTTGTAGCCGGAACGAGCAGTGATATCATCAACGATATTGATGCGTTAAAAGCTACCCTCGAAGCCAAAGGAACACTGAGCAAAGAAGAGAAACTCGCTTTGGAGAAATTGTACAGAAGTGCTCATGGTGGTGACAACCTGCATTTCGACAGTAAGAACAATGGACAAAAGGAATATTCTTTCAAGGAGCTGGACAAAGTCCCTACTTACCCCGGTTGTGAAGGGCTTTCCAACGATGCTTCCAGGAAGTGTTTTACTGAAAAAGTCGCAAATTTCGTAGTGCAGAATTTTAACACCAAGGTACCAAAGGACAGCGGTATTTCCGGCCGACAAAGAATCGCTGTACATTTCACAATCACGGAAACCGGTACCATCAAGAATATCAAAGCGAAAGCAGAGCACGGTCTGCTCATGGATGAGGCAATTCGCGTGGTTGAACAACTGCCAGACATGATCCCTGGAGAGCATGAAGGTAAGAAGGTAAATGTGGCATTTGCCCTTCCGATTATCTTCGAAATAGACTAAACTTTTAATTTTAGTGGTTAAAGGGCCGGCATCTCAGGATCCGGCCTTTTTTAATGCCCCGATTTGGGTTAAATTCGTACATTCGGAGCCAAGCCGAAAGGAATGAATGCACGACTTCCCATATTGTTTCTGCTGTTTCTCGCAACCTCTTGTCAGTTTTTCGAGACGGAGAAGATCTCTTCTGAAACCTTCTACGAAGAAGATATCAAAACAATAGACTGGAACGATGTGGATCAGTACCCGGCCTTTGCAGGTTGTAAGGATCTGATCGAAAAATCCGAACAGAAGGCTTGCTTCAGCTGGGAAGTAAGAAATGCCCTTGAGGGTATTCAAAGCGAAACGACTATAGGTTTCCGGGAGTCATTTACGGACACTATCTGGATCCGGCTGAGTGTTTCTGAAACTTCTGAACTGACTGTTAGCGAGATCGAGATGGACAGCTTGCTGATGAGGGTATTTCCAAGATTCAAAGCTGAGGTGATTGGTAGGATCGAATCGCTTCAACTAGTTGAACCTGCTAACAAAAAGGGTATCCCGGTGCGAACCGAGTTCAGTTTACCAATCGTAATTCAGACCGAATAATTATAGTCGGAATTTGTACCCGACAGAGAAATCAAGAGGGAATTCACCGTTACTGTCCACGCCTATACCAACAATATCGTTGTATGTAACGAACAACTGCCCGTTACCCAGCTGGATATCGGCTCCCAACCCGAAGGTCCCGGGAACATTCAGGTCGCCTCCTGATGCTGACTCAACGGTAGTCACTGGCATACCATTCACCATGGTGGTGACATTAAAATCCCTTTCAGAATACGTATAGGCCACAAATTTACCATTGACATAAACATCAACTGTTTCCGTTCTAACGAATTTAAACCTGTAATTCAACGAGAATTGTGAAGCATTATACGTATAGTCGCTGTTCTCGAAGGTCTGCTTGAATCTAAGTACAACCGAATGTCTTCTTAGTTTGACCTCGTCTACCAGTTCCAGGTCGGCACCTGCCGTGAACAAGGTGGCATTCTCAAGGTTTTCAGTAAAGATCGCATTGGAAAGCCCGATAAACGGCCCGAGACGAAGCTGGAGATCGATGTTTTCGGTGGAATCGTCATAGGAAGGATCTTCCCGCTTGTTATAGCTTCGGAAGTAATTGCGAAGGCTTGCGAGGGTTAATTTGGTCTTGTCTATATTCCCCGGAGAATCACTGGTGAAGAGCTTGAGCACGTCTTTATATTCCTCACTGTAACCTGAAGCCGATCGAGTGTTCTTCAATTCGGCAATGTCGTTGCCCTTTTTCAAAAAATAGCGGTATTCATCGTCGATAACATTCCACAGGAGTTCGATGGTTCCGTCCACTTCGGTCTTAAGGGAATAGGTTTGTCCGTCTACGGTATATTGTTGCTGACTAAAAGTGAAGGTACAACTTGCCAGTACAAAGCTGAAAATAAGCAGTAGGCGTTTCATATGGGCAAAATTTGATTCGGTTAAAGGTAAAAAAAATATTGAATTAGCGTTTGAAATCGCGCCCTTTCCAACGATAACCGCCAAAAAGACTTCGGATGCTTATATAGCTGGAAATGAAGGGGTAAAATAAACCGGAGAAAAACATGAGTCGGCTGCTTATTTTCGGATGGATACTTTCGGCACTATAGTCTGCAAACCAGCCGTCGAAGACAAGTTTGACGAACCAGATGAGGAGGCATTCCAGCAGATGATCCAGCTCGAAGGCCGGGAAATAGACCAACCCCACCACCAGCCATAAATTCATGAGAAATACTATGAGGCCTGTCGATTTAATTAGCGGGCCTTTCATTTTTGAAGTTTTGGACGCCCACCGTACACGCTGTCTGATCATGTTCTTAAAGCCTTTTACAGCTTTGGTGACAACCGTATGCGCGGGGTCTTTCAGGAATACAACTTCACCTTTTAAGGGACCCAGAAATTTTTGCATTAGGAACACATCATCACCACTGGCCAGGTTATTGTTGCCTTCAAATCCATGTACAATGTCAAACCCTTCCCGCGAATAGGCAAGATTGGCACCATTGCAGAGCATAGGACGATTCCACCCGAAACTGCCTTTGGTTACCCCTTGCAATGCAAGCATCTCGAATTTCTGGTATTCACTGAAGAAATCCCTACTTTCTTCAACAAAAACCTGTCCGCAAACCATACTTGGCTTCAAATTCATAATGATGTTGTTAAAGTCCACCAGCCAGTTCACGGGGACTCGGCAATCGGCATCGGTAGTTACGATCCAGTCGAATTTTGCCTGTTTCACTCCCGACGTAACCGCATCCTTCTTGGGTGAGTTACTAATACGCTTTGTGTCTACTATTTTCCAGCTAACAGTGGAATTGCGCAATGTCTCTTCAATGACCTGCCCGGAATTATCGGAAGATTGGTCGTCAACCAGCAATAATTCAAAGCTTTCGCGTGGATAATCCAGGGCGAGGATCGATTCAAGCAAGGCGGGCAGATTGTTTTCCTCATTTCTGAAGGCAACTACTATCGAAAACTCCGTACTGTAGTCCGGATTCCGGTAGTGCGATGTTTTCATCCTGAAATCACCAACCCGGAACCATAGAAGGATTCCGGCGTAAATAAGGATCAGCAGTATACCGGCAAAGATCATGATGCTGCCGTTTTAAACTTTCCAACAAAGAAACTTCCCAAAATTGCAGGGAGTACGAAGTTCAGCAACCACATTGCGGTCACTGTACAAAGAACCGCGATCTCATCATAGCCGGCATGTGAGAACAACCATAGAGCTACACCACCTTTTATGGCCACTTCAGTAAAGAAAAAAGAAGGCAATACCGAGGCGATGAGGTACATGGAAGTTACCAGCGGAAGGGCGGTGGTAACAGGGATGTCAATTCCGAAGAAACCCAGCAACAAACAAAAAAGGCCTGTGAACACTACGTATCGCAGAACAGACAGTAGTACAACCCGCATTCGGATCTCAAGTGGAATACTTCGGAAATAATCCAACAGTTTTTGAAGGCTTAGTCCGCGAATGAGCAGTTCCCGTTTCCTGAATACATAGCCGGCGGTTAGCATGCCCAATACAAAGACCAGTAGCAGCAGAGGCTTCCAGGCAGCTACCTCAATATCAAACCTGAAGAGCACGTATACCAGGCCCGGTATTCCGAAAAGGATGGTAGCGAACAACTGTGAAAGGTTAGAGAATAAATTCAGGACCATGACCTTTTTTCGTTCTTCCTTCGGAAAAAAAAGCGGCTTGACGCCGTATTCACCAATGCGGTTCGGGGTCCATAAGCTGGCACTCAGAGCTGATAAACATTGCCTTGCCGATTCCCGAAATGTGATCTTTTTCAGGACGTTGACAAGGGTACGCCATTTGACGAGTTCGAGGGACCAGTTAATCGATGCGAGTAGTACGAATAGCAGGATGAACACTAAACTATTTCCCGAAACAGCTTCCCTGAACGTGTGCCACGCCTGTTGGTCGAGGGAGGACAACCTATTGAAAATATACAAGAAGGTTGCGCCAAGTATCAAAACTTTTAGGGCAATCAACCCATAATGCTTAGTTTTGTTAGAAAGCGGCCTCATCTATGGCTAAAGTAGTGAATTCGGAAAAGATTATTCTCGGCATCGACCCGGGAACTACCATTATGGGTTTTGGCCTTATCAAAGTGGTTGGCAAGAAGATGAAATTCCTTCAACTGAACGAACTTCAGCTGTCGAAATACGACGATCACTACCTGCGTTTAAAACATATCTTCGAACGCACCGTGGAACTCATCGATACCTTTCACCCGGATGAGATTGCGATCGAGGCACCATTTTTTGGTAAGAACGTACAATCCATGCTGAAACTGGGCCGGGCCCAGGGTGTGGCCATGGCGGCCGGACTATCACGCCAGGTTCCCATTACAGAATATTCTCCCAAAAAGATCAAAATGGCGATAACCGGTAACGGTAACGCTTCCAAGGAACAGGTGGCAAAAATGTTGCAGAGCCTGCTCGAATTGAAGGAATTACCAAAGAACCTTGACAGTACCGATGGCCTGGCGGCTGCAGTATGTCATTTTTACAATGCCGGGAAGCCACAGATTGGCAAAAGCTACAGCGGATGGGCCGCCTTCGTAAAACAAAATGAAGACAGGGTTGATTAAACGTGGATCGAACGAAAGCATACTGCTATAACTGTGAAGCCCCGGCCGATGGGGACTATTGCTCGTCCTGCGGGCAGCGAACCTCAGTACACAAGGTGACCTTTACCGAAACCTTCCAGGACTTCTGGGACTTTTTATTCTCGGTGAATGCGCCCTTCTTCACTACTGTAAAATTATTGTTCGGCAATCCCGGTAAACTGCTGCGCGACTATCTTGGCGGGAAGCGCAAAAGATACTACAGGCCGGTAGCCTTTTTCCTGCTCATGACCGTGGTTTATCTATTGATCAGGTCCCTCATTGATTTCGATCCTTTCAGGAATTCCACTATTGAAGTGAGCGATGAGCACCAAAGCCAACTGCTCACCCAGGCCCGAAACTTCATGTTGCTGAACATCGATAAGCTGATGTTCATTTTTGTCTTTACACTGGGCGGGTTTATGAAGTTGTTCTTTTTCAGGAAACGCACCTTCGCCGAATTCCTTGCTGTTGCTTTTTACTTTTCGGCTGTGTACACCATGTTCATGACGCTGAATATGTTCGTTACCAAATATATCACGGATCAGTACCAGTTTGTAGGGTTGCTTGTAATGATGTGCTACTTCTGCTATGCGATGGTTTCTTTCTTTCAGAAGAAAAAATTATTGGTGTTCATCAAAGCCGGGATGGTCTATTTATTTGCGTTTATCTTTTACACGATCCTGGCATTTACGGTTTCATTCCTGTTCATTTACCTGAAAGAACTCTAGATGTCGGGAATATACATCCATATTCCATTCTGCAAGCAGGCATGTCATTACTGCGACTTCCACTTTTCCACCTCCCTGAAGAAACGCACGGAAATGGTGGAAGCGATCTGCAGAGAGCTTCTACTTCGAAAAGAAGAACTTCCGGGACCGATCGAAACCATCTATTTCGGGGGTGGAACTCCCAGTTTACTTACTTCTGAAGAACTCGCCCGTATTTTCGACACGATCTACGAGAATTACAAGGTGATCGATGCTCCGGAGATCACCCTGGAAGCCAATCCGGACGATCTTTCCGTACAACGAATTCGTACGCTGGCCAACTCACCGATCAACAGGCTGAGCATTGGGGTCCAGTCGTTTTTCCAGCAAGACCTGAAACTGATGAATCGCGCCCACAACGCTACCGAGGCCGCAGCCTGTATTTCCGAAGTAAAAAAGCATTTCGACAATTACAGTATCGACTTCATCTACGGAATGCCAGGTATGAACCGGGAACGCTGGCTGGAAAACCTGGAAATGGCCCTGGGATATGATGTTCCCCATTTGAGTTGTTATGCCCTTACCGTAGAACCTCGTACGGCCCTCAAATCTTTTATTGAAAAAGGGCTGGTCCAGCCACCAAATGACGATATGGCACAGGAGCATCACAGTGCAATGGTGGATTTGCTGGAATCCAGGGGATATGAGAACTACGAATTCTCCAATTTCGGGAAACCGGGGTACTTTTCCAGGAATAATATGGCGTATTGGTTTGGTAAACCCTACCTGGGAATCGGCCCGTCTGCACATAGTTACGACGGGAAGGTCCGAAAGTGGAATGTGGCCAATAACAGTAGGTATATCAAGGCGATCGGGCAGGGGGAGTTACCGATGGAAACGGAAGAACTTACAAAGGTGGACCGGTACAATGAATTCGTGATGACCCGCTTACGAACAGCAGCAGGGATAGACACAAAAGAGGTTGCCCATACCTTTGGTTCGTTGAACAGGGATTATATACTGGAACAGGCTTCAACGTACCTGGAGTCTGGCTTGCTGGCACTAAAAGGTGACAGTCTTATAGCAACAAAAAAGGGAAAATTCCTCACGGATGGAATCGCGGCTGACTTATTCTTAGTAAATTTAGAATCTTGATTTCCGGTGCAATACCGTCTAAAGCATGATCGCATCACTTGTTCACAACAACATCACCTACAAAGTGGATCTGTCCAAACCGCTGGATATTTCAATTCCTCTCAGCGGAACATCGAGGAACCCCATTGCCTGGTACCTGGACAAACCGCTGATCGAGCCGGTACAGCTGGATGACTGGACCGGAAGTGTTTCTGAAGGTGCTTCGGTGAATTTCAACAATATCCGTTTTAACCCCCATGCGCACGGTACTCATACCGAATGTCTCGGGCATATCACGGAGGAGTTTCATTCGGTGCAGAAAGCATTGAAACGGTATTTCGCGATCGCCAGGGTGATCACGGTGGCCCCCGAATTGAAAGGGAAGGACCAGGTGATCTCCAGGAAGCAGTTGTCGGGTATCCTGAAAGGGGATTCCCCCGAAGCACTGGTGATCCGTACCCTGCCGAACACTTCGGCCAAACGTTCCAGGAAGTATTCCGATACCAACTGGCCCTACCTGGAAGAAGGAGCAGCCGAGTTCATGCGGAAAATAGGGGTGGAGCACCTGTTGATCGATCTGCCATCGGTGGATAAGGAGAAAGACGAGGGTAAATTGAAGGCGCACAGGGCGTTTTGGAATTACCCGGAAGCCCCTCGAATGCACGCCACCATCACCGAATTCATCTATGTCTCCAACCGTATCAACGACGGCACCTATCTCCTAAATATCCAAACCGCTCCTTTTGTGAATGACGCCACGCCCAGCCGACCTGTGCTATACAAAATCATGTCGATATGAAAACAATTCTGAAACTGGAAGAGCTGTTGCAGTTTGGCTTCGGGATCTTCCTATTCTCCACCCTGGACTACCAGTGGTGGGTATTTCCTGCGCTGATCCTAGTTCCCGACATCGGGATGCTGGGATATTTGATCAACAATAGAGTAGGAGCCCTGCTCTACAATCTTTTCCATCATAAGGGAATTGCCCTTGCAATCCTGGTTTATGGTATGTATTTTGAGAACTCCTTAATAGCCCTGACAGGTGTCATACTGTTCTCGCACTCTGCCATGGACAGGATTTTCGGCTATGGTTTGAAGTATTCGGATAGTTTTAAGAATACACACCTGGGGAAATTAAAATGATATTATGGAATACCTGTTTATAGGACTGGCCGGGGGAGCCATCCTTGCTTATTTTGTTTTTGTAAGGTTTAATTCTGAACGCCGAAAGAAGCGTTCACACGCCCAGTCGGTCGTGCTGATGGAACGCATCCGAACAGTTTGCAAACTGGTGACTGTGGAAGGTGATTTTTCGGAGATCTACCATTATGAGAACCTGAAAAGCAAGTGGGTGAACCTGCTGCTGGGGAAGAAGAAAGCATTAGTGGTTATCGAGGCCAAAGCCTATGTGGGTTTTGATCTGAGTCAGTTGAGGATGGAATCGGATGTTCAGTCCAGGACCATCAAACTGAGCAATTTTCCCCAACCTAAACTGCTCACAGTGGAGACCGATTTTAAGTACTACGATAAGAAGGACGGCTGGGCGAATCCGTTTACTGCTTCCGATCTCACCGAGATCAATAAAGAGGCGAAAAACCACATTATCGAGAAGGTTCCGGGCAGCGGCTTGATGGAAGAAGCATCCAAACAAGCCATGGAAACCATTCAGCTTCTAGAGAAACTTGTTGAGACAATTAATTGGAAATTAGATTATTCTGACTTATTATTGGGGCAAAATGACCCAAATTTACTATCAGATTCCAATGAAACGACTTAGCCTGTTATTTTGTTTGCTGATCGGTTTACTTTCCTATTCTCAGGATTATTCCCGCGTTGATGCTACTATCGAGCTCTATCCCGATTCCTTTGAGGATATTGAGGATCTCTCGGCGATGATCGCCAGGGATTTCACTACGGATGATGAAAAAGTGCGTGGTATTTATACTTGGATCATCAGGAATGTGGCCTACGACCCCGACGAATACAAAAAGTTCAATTACAATTTTAAGAATTATCGCGAGCGAAACGCCAAAGAGGAAAAAGTTCGCGAGCAGACCATAAAGCGGACCCTGAGTGAAGGAGTAGCCGTTTGCGAAGGCTATGCCATGCTGTTCGAGAAACTCTGTAATATGCAGGGGATCAGTAATTATCTCGTACGAGGTGATATTAAGACGCATTTCAATGATATTGGCCGCCCTTTCAAAAAGATCCATATGTGGAACGTGGCTGTAATCGATGGCCAGGGATATTTGTTCGATCCTACCTGGGGTGCAGGCAAATACCAGGGGAAGTTCATAAAAGAACCCAGTTATTTTTTCTATAAGACGCCGCCCGAGCTATTCATAAACACCCATTACCCGGAACTACAGGAAGACACCTTCCTGGGATCCATGATCCCGAGGGAAGTCTATGCGAAATGGCCGCTCATTATTCAGAAGGAAATGTCGCAGGACGATATAGAGACACCCATTACAGGGGTCATCAGTGCCGAAAGCAGCCTGGGTCAGATCGATTTCGGGATTCGCTGGGACAAACCTGTTGAGGTTGCATATTCCTTCGGAAAGGAGAAAGTAGAGATAGACTCGGAGAATGATAACGGATTGCTGAGGTTTACTGTTCCATTCCAGTTGGGGCAACAGAATTTATTAATTTATTTCAACGACAAGCCAGCGCTTGCGTATAAGGTGAAGTAGATGCATATAGAAGAATTCCGTGATTATTGTCTTTCGAAAAAAGGAGTAACCGAGTCCTTTCCCTTTGACGAACAAACCCTTGTTTTTAAAGTGATGGGAAAGATGTTTGCGCTCACCGGCCTGGAACGGATCCCACCGCAGGTGAACCTGAAATGCGACCCTGAACGCTCTGCCAGTTTACGTGAGGAGTACGACGGCCTTATCTACGGGGCCTTCCACATGAGCAAATTGCACTGGAACACTGTTGAGATCGCCGGTAATGTGCCACGAGACCTGATCTATGAGTTGATCGATCACTCCTATGAATTAGTTGTTGCCGGGCTTACCAGGAAACTTAAGGAGGAACTAAAGAATCTTTCTTAGAACAGCCGATATCGTTCCGACCAGAGCGAGGAATCTCGGAATATGTTTATTCGTTGATTTGTTAATATGAGTAATTTACTTCCGACTTCGGTCTTCCAGCACCTTTAACAAGAGATATCCGAAATGATCTTCCACTCACCATCGATCTTTCGGAAGATGATCATAAAGATCCCCTCGGCGTCCCCGGCTTCACGCTTGAGATAAAACCTCCCCATTACGTAGTAACTATTGGTTTCTATCGGAGAGATCTGTTCTATCTTAAAGTTGAGTGTTCCAGTATGACTCTTATCCGGGTAGCCCTTTTTATAGCGGGCAAGGGTTTGCTCCCAGCCGTGGGTGACACCGCTTTTCCCGAAGAACTTCAGTGAATCGCTCTTCCAGTAGCCGTCCATGAATTCTTCAAGGTCAAAATTATTCCAGGCTTCCTCCTGTTTGGACATTACTTCGAGTATTGCCGCTTCGTCGCCGTCCTGGCCGTATAAGGTGATGGTGAGCAGTGTGAATACTGCCAGCAGGTAGTTTTTCATAGTTTGAATTTTCTGAATAAATATACTATTTCAATCCGAATGACCTAGAAATCCTTCTTTCGTGCTACCCTACGGATCAACCAAACGGGGATAAGTACCCACAAGGCGAGTACACTAATGGAAAGGAAAATACCCAGGCTGGTTCCGAAGAATTTTTGAAACAGTGCTCCCGTGTAACCCATCAATGCAGAAATATCGAGCTTCAGTAGTATAAGTATACGTGAAAGGTCTATGGGGTTGAACATCGAAGCCGTTAAGGAAAAGGTGTCCAGGGGATAATCTGCAAATATCATCAGAGACATCAGCAGTATACCATCGTAGATCACTGCCATGAAGAGCCAGAGTAGTATGGCATACCCAAAACCCTTTATCCGGTTCTCGTTCCTGAGTCCGATGTTAAAGGACAAAGCAGTGAATATAAAGGTCAGGAAAGCCCCGGTGAGCAACAGCAGGCCGAAATCCCAGATAGCATCAGACATGAATATTCCGTAGGCAACAAAAGGAATTCCCAGACCGATCACCAGGCTCATGGAAAGCGAAAGTGCTACTCCAAAATACTGTCCCAGGAAGATGGTGGAGCGTTTCAGGGGTTGTGCAAGCAGCAAACCCGTGAATTCCTTTGAGTTGTAATAGTACATCACCCCGAAGATGGTTCCGATAAGTGGAACAAGTATGATGATGACATTCATTAGGGTGATCACTGCCTTCGAAACGTTGTTGTTCAGAAACAACAGTACGAAGCCGAGGATGAGGTAAAACCCGAAATACACATAGCTCCAGCGGCTTCTCATCAGGTCGTAAAAGCTGTATTTCAGGATCTTAAGCATAGGATTGGGTTAAAATGGATGCAATGGCATGCTCGAAATCGGGCTGCCCCGTTTTGTCTTTAAGTTCGGCAATGGATCCTTTGAAATAGATCTTTCCTTCCAGCAGGAAGACGATCTCCTCCGAAACCTCCTCCACGAAACTCATGATGTGTGAGGTAATGAGGATGGTCTTGCCTTTTTCTTTTTCTGAATATATCAGTTCTTTCAGCCTTATGAGTGAGATCGGATCCAGGCCGGATGTTGGTTCGTCAAGAATGATCAGCGGACTTTCGAACATAAAGGTGAGAAGGATATTGACCTTCTGTTTGGTTCCGCCGGACAGATTACCCAGTTTCTTTCCCAGGAAGGGCTCCAGCTTGAAGAGTTTGATCAGTGCATTGTCATCTACGTTTTTTTGTTTCCGAAGATCCTTGATCATCCGGATGAGTTCCTTTACGGTAAGGTTGTGCGGAAAATTCGCGATCTGTGGCAGATAATCGATCGATTCCCTGTACTTCCACTTCCCGAGCACGGACTTCCCGTCCAAGAGGATCTCTCCCTTGTTCGGGACGACCATTCCCAGTATACTTTTGATAAGTGTGGTTTTCCCCGAGCCGTTAGGTCCCAGCACGGCGATGATCTTTCCTCTGTCCACGCTAAGATTGACGCCGGAAAGCACCTCGTTCTTGCCAAACTTCTTATGAAGGTCCTTAATTTCTATCATGTACGATCTGTTTCATTTTCGGACGAACGTCCACAAGGTTATCGGGTGTGAAGACCGGGGATACCTTTTCCGAGAAATCTATGATATCGATAAACAGGCTTCTCAGCAGAATAATGGATTCCGGTGTGTTATTAACCACGTAAGAGAATAATTTCACGGGGCGGTAAGGAATATCTCCTATACCATCCCTATCCAGGTCGTAACCTGTGTAGTTGCTCCAGTAATTATCTTCAAATTTATTGTCATTCAGTTTACTGTTGTAGGACAGGTCGAAAGAATTGTAGAGAAAATTGTTCTCCTGAAATATGTTGGCATAGCAGGCACCTCTCGATTTGATCGCCCAGCCGTTACTGATAAAATCATTATTTCTGTAGGTAACTCGGTTGGACCCCTCAATATTGATGCCTACGGTATTTTCCTGAAATACATTTCCTACAATATCGGAGTCGTTGATCTCTTTGAGCAGCATACCGTAAGCCGCGGTACCCCAGTTATCCCTGAAGACATTATCGTACATCTCGATCCCTTTTGAGAACATCACGGCCACCCCGGCACCGTTATTTTCGAAGGTATTGTTCTCGTACCTGTCGTTATTGGAGAACATGAAATGCAGCCCGTAGCGGACATTGTGAGAGCTGGTGTTGTTCAGAATGTTGCAATTGTCGGCGAATTCCAGGTAGATCCCATCCCGGACCCGGGATACAATGTTGTTTTCTATATCCACATGGTGACTGTACCATAACTGTATGCCGTTACCCGAATTATATTCTTCCACGGCATCGCCAATGATGTTATTATGATACACGCGACCGTGACTGGATTTTTCAAGATAGATTCCGAAGAAAAGTTTCTCGAGAACCAGGTTCTGAATAAGGAAGTTCTTGCTCTTGATCACACGCACCGCGGCATAGTCCTTTGTGTAGCTGGTGCCGACATTGATAATGAATAGGCCGTCCACCGTAACATCATCCGACACAATGGTAATGATCTCCCCTTTGAGTTCTCCGTCGATCAGGGGGTAGTTTTCTCCTTTCAGGACGAGGGGTTTGTCTATGAGGATATCGACTTCCTTATAGGTTCCCTTTTCAACCAAAACGGTGTCGTAAGCTGCCGCTTTTCGTACACCTTCCTTAATGGTCCTGGCCTCGCAACTCTTACAAACACGGATGGTTTCAGCACGAACGTTACTCGAACTTAGAGCCAGAAGTACAACCAGGCAGATATGTGGAATAATTTGTTTCAGCACAAGAATTGCTTGTTCAATGTTACGACAATTAATTTAAGATTTACGGCTTATCCGGTGATTTTAGAAATGGTTAACAAGGGAAAATCTACAATATTCGCTTTTGAGATCAATAAGGTTTTGGCAGTCCTTTTTGTATACGGTTTCTGAAACATGAATTCCCTCGTGTTCAATATCGAATATCGTTGCGTCGATGGTGTGCATCACAGGTTTTCAAAGTAGGCCAACAATTCGTCCCAGGTATACAATTCCCCGGTCTTCCCGCTTAACATTCCCTCTGCTTCAGTTCGGGAGGATGTAGCCGATAGATTTGCTCCCATTGGGCTGGGTATGTCTTCGGAAATTATAAAGGTGGCCGATGTGGCATCTATTAGGACCTCCGGTTGCTTGTAATCGGTAACGAGCAACATCCCGATGGTTTCATCATCTACACCGTTCAGATAGTTGATCATACATTCGGCCGCATCAAAATTGTAAGCCTTTCCTTTATCGTTTACAAATTGCGCTGCGTGTTGTTTGTCCACAATGGTCATTCGGCAAAAATGACAGGACTGTTCACCATAGGCGATTTTCGAAGGGCCTACCGTACAGGCCAGTAGAAGAAAAAAAAGAGGAATTAGGAGGAGTTTTTTCATAATGGTTTTAAGGGTTAGGTTTAAGTGCGTTCTGTTTTACTTTTCCTCCACCCCAGCCAGGAGGCCACGAGTGTAAGCATCATCCCCACAAACATCAGCCAGGCGCCTGTAGCAGGAAGAGAGGTGACATCGAAATTAAGCATTTTCGTGTGACCGAATAAGGGCGGCTTGTATGTCATCGGTGTTCCATCCGGGTTAGCGAGCTTCATGATAGCATTTGGATCCAGGTTAGTTCCGTAGTCAACCATCCATGCATTGAAATCATACATTCCGAGTATACCCAGGACGGACATTAGGATGAACCATCCGAGGAACCATTTATGGTTCACTTTTTTCATATAACCCAGCAATCCGATCAGTACACCTAATCCGATCATAACTCCAATGATAACGGGGAATGTGCTGAACTCCCACATCTCTTCCGGTTTAGGTAACGTCTTCATTCCGATATAGTGGTTAAGTCCGTCGATATTCTGGATATCGAATTCATTAACTCCTGCTATACCGTTGATATGAATGTTCATTCCAAGAGGATCAGGGTATTGAGGAGCACCCAGCATTATTCTCCACAATGGGAAGAAATACAAGCCCAGGAGGAATAATGGACCAACGATCATTATTAAACTAGCTTTTTTCATTGAGATAATATTATGGAAGTGAGCATTTTTTACTCGGAACAAGCAATTCTTCAGTAAGAAGGCGGAAGTTAATCCACTTCCGCCTTCGTGGAAATAAACTATCAATCACTAATCAATAAATATTTCCTTATCAAAACAAACTAATCTTCACCAAGCGACCAGGATAGTTCAATATTGGAGGACGCTGGTGAAACACGAACATATCCCTGCATTTCCTGGTGAAGCGCTGAACAGAAATCTGTACAATAGAACGGCCACACACCAACCTGTTTTGGTTCCCAGAGCGAAGTCTTGGTTTGTCCGGGCATGATCAACAATTCGGAAGTATTCTGACCGATTATTGAGAAACCGTGCGGAACGTCGAAGTCCTGCTCGTGGTTAGTGATATGGAAGTAGACTTTGTCACCAACTTTAATACCTTCAATATTGTCCGGTGTAAAGTGGCTACGAATAGTACTCATGTATATATGTACTTCGTTTCCATTGCGCTCGACCCTGGCTTCCGAAGGATCGGTAACTGCATAAGGGTGTTTATTTTCATCCAGTCGATAGATCTTCTGTGAGTTGGATGCTAGCAATTCCGCTGGACAACCCGCTGCATAGTGAGGCTCACCGTGAGTTGGGAAGTCGTAGATCAATTGCATCTTATCACCTGAGATATCATAAATCTGAGCCGAGTGTTCCATTTCAGGACCTGTTGGCAGATAACGGTCTTTGGTGATCTTGTTCATCGCAACAACGTACTTTCCAAAAGGCTTACGAGAGTTACCGCCGGGGATCATCAGGTGTCCAACAGAATAATAGGTAGGTTTTCTATCGATCACTTCCCATGATCCTACTTCCCACTTAACTACTTCAGAAGAGATGAAGAAGGTGGTGTATGCGTTTCCTTTTCCGTCAAATTCTGTGTGTAATGGGCCAAGACCCCCACTTTTAACAACTCCTGCCATTACGTCTTCGTATTTCAGGATCGGGATTCCATAGGCTTCACCGTCAAACTTCTTGTTTTCAATCGCATCCAGCATTTTTGTGAAAGAGTGAATTGTCAGATCTGCCGAAAGTTTTCCTGCTCCAATAATATATTCTCCAGTTGGATCAACATCACATCCGTGCGGTGATTTTGGTGTTGGAAGGAAGAAGAATGCATCGGGTACTTTTGTAGGATCAACGGTTACAACTTCTTTTTTCATAGTTGAAGTACCTGTGTGAGTGTGCTCATCGTACACGTTGTGAGCGTAATTTGTGGCCATCTTTGTACCACCTCCGTTATTTACGTACTCTTCAACTTTCTTCCAGTTAATGGCGGCAATGAAATCCTTATCATTTTGTGAAGAATTCACTTCCATAAGCGAGTTGGCTTCCTCGGTGTTATAAGTACTGAAGAAATGCCAGCCATGAGAAGCTCCTCTTCCTGGGTGGGAAAGGTCATAGTTGAAACCGGGCATCAATACCTGGAATTTCAGATTCAACCGGCCGCTTTCAGGATCAACACTGATAAAGCTCAAAGCTCCTTTGAAGTTCCCTTTGTATTCATTGATTGGCATATCACGTTGCGGAACAGGAACGGCGAAACGTGTTCCCGCGATCACGTACTCGGTATTTTCTGTGATGAAGGCCGAACTGTGATTACCCGCACTGTTAGGAATTTCAATGATCTCTTCGGTTTCGAAGGTTTTCAGACTTACCCGGGCAATACGGGGAGTGTTGTTACCATTGACAAAGATCCATCGTCCATCTAATTCTCCGTTAGTTTGGGAGATATCAGGGTGGTGAAGGTCGTCCCATGGAATAAATCCGTGGGAAGTGTTCAGCATGGGCTTGGTCTCTTCCGAGTAACCGTAACCGGATGTCGGGAATTGTGAGAATACAGGAATTTCCTTGAACATCCTTCCGGAAGGAAGCCCGTAAACTGTCAGGTTTCCGCTATATCCTCCTGAAAGGAAAGCATAAAATTCGTCTTGCTCACCAGGTGCTACATATACTTTTTCGGCGGCACTGGATGCCAATGCCCCATTACCTGATTTATCCGAGCCCTGCTGGCATCCCATGAAAAGCAAGGAAACCGCTATAAGGCTGCTGAATATATAATTAGATTTCTTCATTTTATTTTGATTGTTTAGATTATGATTAGTTTGAAGGAGGCAGGATGACCGCGTCTACAACGTGAACAATTCCATTTCCAGCCGGAATACTGGCCACGATTTTGGCTCCGCCAACGTAGACCTCACCATCCCTTACCTCTACAGTAGTGTTTTGGTCGTTTGCCTGCCCCAGTTTTTTAAACTTTTTCAGGAAATCTTTGGAATAGTTACCTGGTGTAACGTGGTGTTTAAGGATATTGGCAAGTGCCTCTTTGTTTTCGGGCTTCAACAAGTCTTCAACAGTACCTTCAGGTAAAGCATCGAATGCAGCATTGGTTGGGGCAAAAACCATTAGTGGTCCTGCATTTACGAGTGCGTTTTCCAGGTCAGCTGCCTGAACGGCTGCGACAAGGGTAGTGTGATCTGGTGATCCAATGGCAATTTGAAGTACATTGGGCACAGACTCATCATCTTCAATAAACGCCTGCCCCTGTTCCTTGGACTGTGTCGTGGGGTTTGATTCCACGGCAGTACTGTCCTTTTTGGTATCATTCTGGCATCCGAATACTAGCAGAATACCTAGCATGATACCAACAATAAAACTGATTCGAGAAGTTTTCATAATGTATGGTTAGAGGGTTCTAAAATATTCGAGTATATCCCTGGCCTGATCGAAAGTCATATTCTGATTGGCCATGGCGGCCCCGTTGAATTCTACGAGAAGATCCTTTGCGCAACGATCCTGTTCAACCATCAATTGAGGGTCGAGGATCATATTCATGATCCATTCAGGGCTTCGTCGCTCCATTATACCTTTTGGAGAAGGGCCGATAAATCGTTTGTCGGTTTTATGACAGGCAGTACAATTGGTTTTGAAGATCTCAGCTCCGCGTGTTGCCATTGCCTGGTCGATTTCAGGATTTAAAGGGAGGTCTTTTACTTCTCCCACTCCCTTGTTGTCTAAGGTGATTCTTTCAGATGCAGGTACATCGTCCGAAGCCGATCCTGACTCGGCAGGTTCTTTTTTCACCTCTTTTTTAGTGCCACCAAGTTTGATCTGGTCATCTTTTTTTTCTTCCTTCCCACCACAACTGATCAAAATTGCAGCGAAAAAGATCATCAATAGTTTGATTGTGTGTTTCATGTTCTTAATTAGTTTGATTTTGAGTTCAAAAATATACTAGGGTTAACAGCGATAAAATGACATTTGTCATATAAAAGACAATAATATCTTTTATTATTTTAATATCTTCGCTTGCTGTATTAAAAGATACAAAATGTTAGCTAATTCTTCAAAATATGCGATCAAGGCGGTTAACTTCCTGGTCAATAATTCTTCTCAGGATCAAAAACTTACAGTCAGCGATATTGTGAAGGCCATAGAGGTGCCGCGACCATTTCTATCCAAATTGCTTCAGCAGCTTTCCGCTAAGAATTTGATATCTTCTGCTAAGGGTCCGGGAGGGGGTTTTTTTATTACTGAAGAACAACTTGATGGTTCCGTTTTGGACGTTATCGTTGAAGTAGAAGGTAAAGACAGGTTGAAACAATGCGCCCTGAACTTTGAGAATTGCGACGAACGCAACCCGTGTTCTATCCACTACCTGATTGCTATTCAGAAAGAATCTCTGCGCAAAGCCTACTACAAGATTAAACTGAAGGACTTGAAAATATAGACTAAAGGATATACAAGTCATAAAAGCGCATTATTTTCGTCCCAATTAGTTTAGTCCAATGACCGACATAACCATTCTTACAGACAAAAGATATTACCAGCCCGAAGAGATCACACCATATATCCGTAACATCCTCGATGAGTTCAATTACCTGAAACTGGCAATAGAAAGCATGGGGCTTAGCGTAGAACGGACTTACTGGGATAATCCGGACTACGACTGGTCACAAACCAGGGCTGTGGTCTTCAGGACGGTATGGGATTATTTCGAGCGTATCGATGAGTTCAGGGATTGGCTTGAGATGGTAAACGTCCAAACAAAGCTGATCAACTCCCTCGAACTGATCAACTGGAATATAGATAAACATTACCTTGCCGACCTCCAACAAAAAGGAGTTGCTGTCGTGCCAACGCATTTCGTGGATTCCGGAAACCACGAATCCCTTTCGAAAGTATGTATGCAGCGCGGATGGAAGGATATCGTGATCAAACCGGCAATTTCGGGCGCAGCATTCCATACCTACAAGATCACTTCAGAAGAAAAACCATCAAAAGAATTATTGTTCGAAAAACTGGTCTCCGAACGGGATATGATGATACAACCGTTCATTTCAACCATATCCCACATGGGAGAGGCTTCACTTATGGTCTTCAATGGAAAGTATACTCACGCCATCCTAAAACGGGCAAAGCAAGGTGATTTCCGGGTTCAGGATGACTTCGGGGGAACAGTCCATCCCTACGATCCGACTTCCGAAGAGATCACCCTGGCAGAAGCCGCGTTCCGTGCCTGTGTAGAACTCCCGGCATATGGTCGAGCCGATATTGTCTGGGACGAGAATGGCAACCCACTGCTCTCGGAACTTGAGATTATAGAACCCGAATTGTGGATACGAAATCATCCCCCGGCTGCTGTTCCTTTTGCTGAAGGGATACTTGCAAAACTAAATTCCTAATTATTCTCCCGAGGGAAGGTATTCTTTAAAGATCGAATCAGGGTTCGGGCAAAGTTCTTTCCATCTGTCCAGTTCCGAAGGAAATGCAACACCATTGTAATTCTCGGTATTTCCAAGCAGGTCTGTGATCAGTTGAAAATGCAGGTGAGGAACCCAATTACCGTTCTCCTTCTCCTTGCCTATAAAGCCGATGAGCTCTCCCTGCCGCACATTACGGTTGGGCGGTGAGTATTCCAGGGAATCAAGACTCAGGTGGCCGAAAAGGGTGTAAAATGTACTATGGTGCAGTTTGTGTTTTAATACCAGGGTAGGGCCGTAGTCTTTGTGATAATCGTTGTTGTGAGAGATCACCACAGTTCCGTCGAATGGTGCATGAACAGCCGTTCCGGCAGGAACCCAGAAATCAGTTCCCAGGTGTATATTGCGATGTTCCTTCTGGCCGTTTACAACTCTTTCAAAGGCCGGGGTATTGTAAAAAGACCGTCGTTCCAGGTAACCATTCGCCAACAGTGCTTTGGGATGCTCTTGCTGAAACTTATTCAGCCGTTTTCCTGCTTTTTCGAGATCCTCGTGATCCGGGTCGTCTTCAAAGAAGGAGCCGGAAATACTCATATCGGGAGCTACGATGTGATCAAACGAAAGCCCGGGGAATAGGGTTTTCAGGGAAACGGTTTCTATTTCTGAAAGTGCCTTCATGGAATCATCGCTACCTTCAATTCTATGTTCCACTTAAAAACTGTGCCCGGAGCCAGCTCATTCAGGCCGATCTTGTTATTAAAGGCGTTCGGGATACAACTCATGGGTTCGATAGCAATACAATCCTTTTCCGATGGGTTGAACAACTGTAGAAAACTCCCGCCGGGGACCACAATCTTCAATAACCGGTCCGGACCTTTCAGCAGGATCTCGGTCCCGGTGAGTCGGAAACTATTGTCTATTTCGAGTTCCGAAAGCTTTAGGTTCATGTCTTTCATCATTTCCGAACGATCCGGTATCATAGTTTCATTTGTGAGATACTTCTTATCGGTCTTGAATTGAATACTGAAGTTTTCCTGTTCTTCTGAAACAAAATAGGGATGCCATCCCAGTCCGAAGGGCATGGAAACATCGCCTTTGTTCTCAACTTCAAACTTAAGTTTCAAACCTGATAGGCTTAATTCATAAGTGATAATGAGACTGTAAGCGAAAGGATAGCCATCATTTATTTTGTGATCGAACCTGAATTTCAGTGAAGAATCCGATTGCGAAACGACCTCGGCTGTTTCGGTATAAACAAGTCCGTGGATCGCATTCCCGAGGTTCTTTTCGTTCTGTTCCAATTGAAAACCTGTATCCCCGAAGGTATAGGTTCCACCGGCAACACGATTCGGAAAGGGAAATAGGAGAGCCGAATTACAAAAGGTCAGGTATTCCTTCTTTCCCATGGAGGATAAAGGAACACCCTTGATCACGGTCTTGCCTCCAACTATGAGTTCCTGGACACTTCCACCGAGGGAAGGCACGATCTTACATGAAAAACCTGTATCCGTAAAATGGTAGTACCCAATATGTGCGTTGATAAAACTGCAGTTCATCCTCTGACTTACCGCAGTTTAAATGCGGAAATACTAAAGTACGCCTTTTTGTTTTTTGTAAAAAGAGTCGGCCTGCATTTGCATAAGTTCGCGGGCGATCTTTCGTTTGTAATCGTAGATTTCCTGCTCCTCGGCTATGTCGGCATAAACACGGTTGTTAACGTCCCTGTCGGTAGTTACCAGCACATCGCGTTGTGCTTTCTGCTGTTCTACCCAGCTTGCTACCGCACCTTCCTGCTCTGCAAGTTTCAGGTCGTAAGGACCTTTAGGCGACAATAATTTTGCGAGGATAGGGGAGGTCTCGATCGCAAGAAATAGCAGGAAAATAAATAGCGAAGGCAATAGCGGAAGCTTGTTCAGGGCGTTTACCCGCGCCATCAGCCCGTCGAAACCATCGATCACCGGCTGAGTTTCAGCTACCTTGGTCTCGTATTGCTGACTCAGTTGAGCCGCCTGGTTTTCCGCTGCCTCTATTTTCGCGGTATTTGCAGTTCGGAGTTCCTGTAGAGCGGCCAGCTCTGCATCGTGTTTTTCACGTTTTTCTTTGTATACCGGACCTTTGCCTACCAATAAAGTTCCATCTCTCCCTTCGGCTTCGGCAATATAGGTTTCGTAGTATTGGTTTACGGCGGTTTCCTTATCGGCTACCTCTTGTTTCAATCCTTCGATCTCTGTATTCAAAGCTTCGATGGAAGGTTGATACTGAAGCGCAAGTTGATCCTTGTTCTCAAGGGTCATTGTGTTTTTCTCTTCCAGCAATACCTGGTCTATCTCCTTCTGAAATATCTTTAGTTCAAGTGGTTTTGAGATTACGATCGCGATGATTATAGCCAACACTATCCGTGGCGAAGCCTGTATGAGCTCATCGAAAAAACTGTCACGTTTCTTAATGGTTGAAACTATGAATCGATCCAGGTTGAAGATTAGTAATCCCCAAACGAGACCAAAGAATATCGCGGTAAAATAGTTGTCGAAAACGGTGTACAGCGCATAGGACGAAGCGATCATTGCCATGACGGCGGTGAAGAAAACTGTGGCACCGATCCCTGCATATTTGGTTCGTTCACCCGGTGAGCACTGGTCTAATATATCGGTATCTGCTCCGGAGCAGAAGATGAAAAATCGCTGTAGCATAATGGATTACATTTTGAATGATGAACTATTAGAACGTGCTTTTCAGGGAATTGTTACAAAAAAGGCCCTTAAATCGTAAGGGCCTTTGTGTTGAGAATTATTAATTTCTGAAATGCACTTTGAGTTTTCCATCTTTACCCTTTTTAACATTGATCGTCTTAAGAGCGTCCAGATTCTTTGCAAGTTGTTTCGCTTTAGCATTGGAAATCACCTTATCATTAAGGTAGAATTTTGCTCCTTGTGAGATAAATTCAGACACCTCAAACGTTGGCGGTGGAGGAGGTGGAACCTGACTGTCTTTTACTCCATCGGGTTGTGGAGGTTGAGGCGGATTAGGAACCTGGGAGTTTAAATTAACTGCTTTTGGTGCATCCGGTGCAGGAGGTGGCGGAGGAGGAGGTGGGATGCATTCCGGGAAGGGTTCTGCGTCTGCTTTTTGTTTCGGTGACATTTTATTATAGATGTACTCCAGACGTTTGAGATCCTTGAGTTTTACCACACGCTCTTCCTTTGGCATAGCGTTGTATTTCTTTGCCAGTTTGGTGTATTCCCTCATTTCGTCCCGTGATGCGCTGGTTTGTTGCTCGAGGGTGATATTCATCTCTGAGATAACCTGACCTTCATTAGCTTTGGAATAATGAGTTTGCATGATGTTTGGCTCATTTGCAAAGGGTGTATTGCCTTTGCTGCGCACAACTTCCTGGTTGCCTGTAACCAATCTGTGAAAACCATAGTCCCATAATGCATCGAAGATAAATTGTACTTCCTCCAGCGGCGCAATTTCAGGTTTGATAATATGAATGTTCAAAACCCTGTTACGTTCGGCATAACTTAAGTCCTTGTGAAAACGTGCAGCCGTCGCAGCCAAAGTGCCTCTTGTGGCTTTAGTTCCGTCAACAATATACGTTCCGTTATCCAGTATTTCTATTTCCATGCTCCGAGCGGTTAATTTTGAAGATGCTGTTTCATCAAGTACAGGAATGTTCTCCTTTACCATTTGCTCCGTAGTACTAAAACCATAAACAAGAAATGCTAATAAAGGTATTACGACAAGACCGCGCACCCAGGTTCCGGTTCGTGATGTGTGTTTTTTCATGACTTTAATTCGTTTTTTGATTAATGAATAATTGATGGGGTTCGCCAAAGATGGCAAACAGGCATGTGATGAGTATGCCAACAAGGTATTTTGGTAGGTCGTTGCGTCGATACCGGTTTTCAACACTGTACGATCTGCCAAAAATTCGTGATTTAATTTTATACTTCGCCTGATAAGGTGTAGAAAAGGGTTGAACCAAAAGGCGACAAGTAGAATCTCCATAAAGAGTACATCCAAACTATGCATCTGCCGTGCGTGGACTTCTTCATGATGTAAGACTTCCTTCGGAATTGCATTGGTTTTGAATTCGTCCTTATTCAGAAAGACATAGCTTAAAAATGTGTGAGGTATCGTTGGGTTTTGCAATAAAACCTTAATAATACTCCGGTCGTGCAAATGTGGATTTTTTCGTATTTTCTGAATCATCGCCATCAGATTCTTTCCAAACTTTGTACCGAAAAGCGCAACGCCAAGCCCAAAAACACACCACAGGGTTATGGCTAGATAATTAGGAGTTATTTCCTCAATGTCGGAGATGTCGAGGTGTTCCGGAGTGACAATGGTTCCCACAACAGGCGATACTTCGATATATTCGGTGAACGTGATAAAGGGGATGACAAAGGACACAACTACAATACCTAGCAAGTAAAATCGCTTCAAGGTATGCATGTTTTCACGCTCCAGGAAGAGTTTGTAAAAGGCATAGAGGATTGCCAAACACATGGTGGATTTAAAAAGATAAACTTCCATGGTTATTTCTTTTTTATTTGCTGGTCTATAATTTTTTTCAATTCTTCCAATTCTTCCTTAGACAGATCTGAGGTCTCGGTAAAGAAGGAAGCGAATTGGGAGGCACTATTGTTGAAGAAGTTCTTTATCAGGCCATTCACATGCTTTGAAAAGTAGTCCTTCTTTTTAACCAATGGATAATATTTGCGTGAGCGCCCCTCCTGGCTGTAGTCTACAAATCCCTTGTCCTGCATTCTTTTCAATAGTGTGGCAACTGTGGTTGGTGCAGGCTTAGGATCAGGGTAAGCATCTATCAGGTCTTTCATATAAGCCTGTTTCTGCTTCCAGAGGATCTGCATTAGTTGTTCTTCGGAATTAGATAACTGCATGAGAGTCGAATCTTATTTCTACAAATGTAGAATAATATTTTAATTCTACAAGTGTAGAAGGAAAAATTTAACATTTAAACTTGTACCTTTGGCCAAATTTCGAGCAAATGAGTATTGATAGAGCCTTGGAGAAAAGGTCAAACGACCAGTGTGAGTTTTGTGGAAGTACCGAGCAGTTGTCTGTTTATAAGGTGCCTGAAACCCCTGCTTCGGTGAGTGGAGAGGCGGCGGCCGTATACGCCTGTGCCACCTGTGTGTCTCAATTCGACGATGAAAACCGCGATGTACATCACTGGCGCTGTTTAAATGATTCCATGTGGAGTGCTGTTTCGGCTGTACAGGTGATGTCGTGGAGAATGCTTCACCGATTAAAGGGTGAAGGCTGGCCACAAGATCTCCTTGATATGCTGTACCTCGATGAAGCAACATTGGAATGGGCAGCAGCGGCTGGTGACAACAGGATTTCAGAAAAAACTATGATTCACCGTGATGTGAACGGTAACGAACTTCAGGCAGGCGATAGTGTTGTGCTAATAAAAGACCTCAAAGTAAAGGGGTCCAGCATGGTAGCCAAACAAGGGACTGCCGTAAGACGGATCTACCTCGATCCTGAAAATCACGAATACATCGAAGGCAAGGTCGACGGACAGACCATTGTGATCATTACCCAGTATGTCAAGAAGCTCTAACTAGGCTTCTTTGACCAACTGTGTATAATAATGATAGAATAACGGGATGGTCTCAATTCCCTTGAGGTAGTTCCAAATCCCGAAATGCTCATTGGGCGAGTGTATGGCATCGCTGTCCAGTCCGAAGCCCATAAGGATCGTCTTACTTTTCAGCTCTTTTTCAAACAAAGCAACGATCGGGATACTTCCACCACTGCGCTGCGGGACCGGGGTCTTTCCGAAGGTGTCTTCGTATGCCTTCGAAGCAGCCTGGTACCCAATACTATCGATAGGAGTAACGTATGCCTCACCACCGTGGTGTGGTTTTACCTTTACGGTAACTCCTTTGGGCGCAATACTCTCGAAGTGATTCTTAAAAAGTTCTGTGATCTTTTCCCAGTCCTGGTGAGGTACTAGTCGCATACTGATCTTGGCAAAAGCCTGGCTCGCGATCACGGTTTTGGCACCTTCCCCGGTATAACCACCCCAGATACCATTTACGTCGAGCGTAGGGCGGATAGAGTTCCTTTCGTTGGTGGTGTAGCCTTCTTCACCATAAACATCCTCGATATCCAAAGCTTTTTTATACGCTTCCTTATCGAATGGAGCTTCGGCCATTTTAGCTCTTTCTTCCGCTGTTAAAACTTCAACGTCATCGTAAAAGCCTGGTATGGTGATATGCTTGTTATCGTCGTGCAGGGAAGCGATCATCTTTGCGAGTATATTGATAGGGTTTGCCACCGCACCTCCATACAATCCGGAGTGCAGGTCACGGTTAGGACCGGTAACTTCCACTTCAACGTAGCTCAATCCGCGCAGACCAGTTGTAATGGATGGAATATCCTTGGCTATCATCCCGGTATCACTTATCAGGATCACATCATTAGCCAGTTTGTCGTGATTGCGCTCCACGAACCATCCTAAACTCACACTACCTACTTCTTCTTCTCCTTCGATCATGAATTTCACATTGCAGGGTAGCTGGTTGGTAGAGGTCATGTATTCCAGTGCTTTCACATGCATATAGAATTGCCCTTTATCGTCGCAGCTTCCTCGTGCAAAGATGGCGCCTTCGGGGTGAAGTTCGGTATTCTTGATCACCGGTTCGAATGGCGGGCTATCCCAGAGGTTCATGGGGTCCGGTGGTTGTACATCATAGTGTCCGTAAACCAATACAGTTGGCAGGTCCGGGTCTATGATCTTCTCGCCGTAGACGATTGGGTAACCGGGAGTCTCGCATATCTCTACGTGCTCACATCCGGCTTTCTCCAATGCGGCACGGGTGGCCTCTGCCATATTACGGACATCCTCTTTATACTTAGAATCTGCACTAATGGATGGTATTTTAAGCAGATCGAGAAGTTCGCTGATGAATCGGTCTTTGTGTTTGTTTACGTATGTTTTTGCGCTGTTCATGTAAGTTAATTTTGAAGATTGTCCCCCTTCGCAAATGGCTTCGGACGACTGTAAAGCGAAGGTACGAAAACCTGTAATTTTTAAAGAAAAGATATTTGTAAATTATAAATCTTGTGTATATTTGCCACCCACAAAAGTGGTACCAGCGGCTGTGATGGAACTGGTAGACCCTCCTTCGCTTCGCTTCGGCGGGCAGGCATGCTAGAAGTCTAGCATTAATAGGAGGGAATATTACGGATCACAGTTTATGGACACAGTAATGCGGCTGTGATGGAACTGGTAGACATGCTAGACTTAGGATCTAGTGCCGCAAGGCGTGGGGGTTCGACTCCCTTCAGCCGCACAGAAGACAGGCCTTCGAGAAATCGGAGGTCTTTTTTTTTGATGATAGTGTCTTAAAGCATTCTTGCTGAAGGGAGGAGAAGTTTATCCTGAGTGTCACACTGAACGTAGTCGAAGGGTTATCGAAGGGACGACCATCAGCCGCACACTTCGACGAACTCAGTGCGTCGCTTCAAAACCCTACTGCAAATCGCAGTAGGGTTTTTTCGTTTGCTTCAGGGAGTCGAACTAAGACCTTCTCTCCACGGCTACTACCAAGCCTTGGAATATTTCAATCTTAAAAGTAAAATAGGCTTGAGAAGTATTCAAACATAATTCGTTGTTAAATTAAATAGGATATTATTGTCCGAAATAATAAAATGACTATATTTGTTACGAATCTACAAGCCACAAAAATGTTTTCAAAAGCCTGTGAATATGGTATCAGGGCGGCAACTTATATCGCTTCGCAATCCAGGGCGTCTAGACGTGTAAGCCTCAAAGAGATTGCAAACGAAATAGATTCTCCCGTGGCATTTACGGCAAAAATATTACAAAGATTATCGAGGCACCAAATTGTGAGTTCTGTGAAAGGGGCATTTGGGGGCTTTGAAATTGAACATGAGCGGATTCCGCTGATAAAACTGAGCCAGATCGTTTACGCAATAGATGGCGATAGTGTATACGTGGGGTGTGGCCTTGGATTAAAGAAATGCAATGCACTCAAACCTTGCCCGGTTCATGACAAGTTTGTTGAAATTAGGAACGAATTAAAGCATATGCTTGATAGTACAAGCCTGTTTGAACTGACAGAAGGACTGGAAGCCGGTATTACCTATTTGAAACGCTAAAAAAATTTTTATTTAAATCGGACAAATATGTCCTAATAACTGATTAGTTGAACCATATAAATAGAAGTCATGGTTGATATAGTAAATAAAACTATTGGTCAATTGGTTGCAGACGATTATCGTACTGCAGAAGTATTCAAGAACCACAATATCGATTTTTGTTGTGGTGGAAACCAGACCATTCAGGAAGCAGTTGCCAAGAGGAATATTAAATTGGATGATCTCCTGCGTGAAATAGATGAGATCCAGAGACGAGTTGTTGATGACAAGGAAGACTTCATGTCCCTTCCACTGGACCAGCTCACAGAACATATTGAAAGCAAGCACCACCGATACGTTGAAGAAAGGATACCGTTACTTCGACAATATTTGAATAAGATCAAGAGTGTTCACGGTGCAAACCATCCCGAATTGCACCATATCAACGAACTTTTTTTAGCTAGTGCTGGTGAACTGGCTATGCACATGAAGAAAGAAGAACTAATACTTTTTCCTTACATCCGTAAAATGGTGGAGGCGAAGCGTGAGTATAAGGAATTGACGCCTTCCCATTTTGGTTCGATCAAAAACCCCATCCAGGTCATGATGCGGGACCATGATAACGAAGGGGAGCGATTTCGGAAGATCGAGAAACTGAGTAATGGTTTTATACCGCCGGAAGATGCGTGTAATACTTATAAAGTTGCATTTGCATTTCTGAAAGAGTTTCAAGATGACCTGCATATGCACATACATCTCGAGAACAATATTTTGTTTCCAAGGGCGGAAGTAATGGAACATGAATTAAATAACTAAGTAGGATTCGTAATGAGAGATTCAGAAAGATAAGAATCTCTCATTGTGATCGTCGCCTAAGAATTAAGAATAAAGATTGATTGGATGGATAGACCTAAACCGATTACCAGAAATAAGAGATTACAACCTCTCAGCCGGGATCATTATCACGGGTTGCTGCTTTGTTGGAAAATAAAGCAAGGATTTGATAAAGATGTTGCCGTGGAGAGAATCAAACGCTATACCGACTGGTTCTACAATAATCATATAAAGTCCCATTTCCAGATAGAAGAGACGTATCTGTTTCCTGTTTTGGGAGAAGCACATGCGTTGGTGAAAAAGGCGATCACGGAACACGAGAGATTGGAGATGCTCTTTACCGACTCCATTGATACATCTAATTCATTAAAGTCATTAGCGGAAGAGTTGAAACAGCACATTCGATTTGAAGAGCGCTTATTGTTCAAAGAAATTGAAAAAGTTGCTTCGGAAGAACAAATGAATACCATACTAAATAAACATACCGGTGAAACATTCGAAGAAAACACCCAAGACGAGTTCTGGAAATAAAAACAAAGGAAACGAAATAGCCGGCATCTATAACAAGGTGCTGGCCGAGTATAAAAAAGGTGAGATAGGCTATGCTACCATCGGCATACTTGCACAAAGTTGTATAAGCTCCATTGCAGTGCTTTTGGTATTAATGAACGATATGCCAACTTACACGAAGATGGTGTTGCTTTTTATTGTGACCATATTCGCAATGGCCTTCAACGGGGCAGTACTGGCTCAACAGAAATCAAAAATCACATTGAATTTATTGATCATTTCCGTTGTCTTCAGTTGTGGGGTTATCTTAGCTAATTTAATATGAGTTCTTATTTTATAGGAAATTATAGGTCACTTACATGCTTTGGATAAAATCGTTTGCCTTTTGGACGAGCCGAGAATCCAAAGAATTAGCATGAATGACCCTTATTTTTGCTAACCAATTTTGGTTGAGTGATTCAGAACCAAAAAACTCAGAGTGCCTTCGCTTTACCATCATCGCTTCATCAAGCCACTCGCTACGTTCTTCCCAACTTCGCTTTCCGGATCTTGCCCTTTGCTGAACTCGTTCTATCATGATTGATCGGTCCACATCCAAATAGATTATACCATCAGGGGGACTGAGAAATCGACTTGTGGATTGGATCAGATCGTAGATAAGTCTTTTATCATTCTCATCTTCCAGGGCATCCAGATAAAACAGATTTGTCAGCCAGTAGGTGTCCAGGATCGCAGTTCCACCGTCTTTCCTGATCTTTTCGGCTTCAAAATACTGATTCATCCAATGGTTGTGAAAGTAGATAAAAGCGCGAACCCGACCAGATGGAACCTCAAATGATCGGGTTACGAATTCGGGGAAATCTTCACCTTCAAAGAATCCGATAAATCTTTTGTCGATCTTAATTAATTCTTCAACAAGCGTAGATTTACCAGAAGCCTGGGCACCCAAAACAGCAATTATCTTACCACTAGTCTCCATATAAATCGGTGATGATCAACAGTTCAAATATATTGGCAAAGTAACCCGATACAACTAAGAAGAACCGGAATGAAGAAATAACAGTTGATCATGGGAATGCTAAACCAGGCAAGTATCGT
This sequence comes from Bacteroidia bacterium, assembly GCA_030431695.1. Taxonomy (GTDB): domain Bacteria; phylum Bacteroidota; class Bacteroidia; order Flavobacteriales; family Flavobacteriaceae; genus Pukyongia. Next base: position 61,332 of record JAUIIU010000008.1, read on the forward strand.
TATTACAAAACTTTTCCTGGAGTACGTCCTCTCCCGAATTCAGGAAAGTTATCGGAGATAATTTCTCCATCATCATTTCGTATTTTTCCTTCGGAATGGCTTCGTATGGCATCTGGGCATAGGCACCGGCCTCTAATTTCGGCAAAAAACTGATCGATTTCAGTTTATATTTAAAAAAATCCAGGATCGGAGCGATTTGTGACGCCTCCTCGGGCTTGAATGTGATCGTACAGGAAACCTGGTTATCCGACCAATATGTCTGAAGAAAACTGGCAAGGCTAACCTGCTCCCAAATGCTAACGTCTTTCAGACTGCGTCCTTCACAACGTACCGGGAATGATACGACCATTGATGACGGATCGATTATATCTTCTTCGATATGTAGTCCAGCGGCTTCCAGTTCGGGCAAATAAGGCGTTGTTTTCGCGATCCTTACCCTGCGGATATAGTATTCGAATTCGGGATAATGACAGCCAGGATTGACCCCTGCCAGCAGACTTACGGTTCCGGACGGTTTAACACTAGTGGTTTTGATACTTCTAGGAACACAAAGCCAGGCAGAGTAGATCTCATCCCATTTTTGAATTTCACTATACCCGTCTTCCAGCCAGTTCTTCAATTCGTCCAAAGAGTATTTTTCAATGAAATTGGTGACGCCTGTAACCGATGTTCCAATCCTTCGATTACGTTTTTGAACCCTGTTGCTCTGGTGCCAGGTTGTACTTGCGAGCGTGGCTGTTTTACCAACCATATACGCAAATTTAAGGGTGCGGAGGTAATCCGCCTTCGATTCTGCCTTGGAAGGAAAGGTCTCAACAAGGCAACATAACTCGTAGCTTTCGAGGGATTGCTCACCACATGGATTTGTTCCTGTGGCTTTTATATCCTTATAATCGACCGGATCGCACATGCGAGAGTACGCCTGTATATTGTCCATAAAAATATAACCCGGCTCCCCGTTTTTTGCTGTTTGAGCCGCGACTTCCACAAAATCCGTTTGGTTGTCTACCAGGACACTATTATTCGAGGCCCAGCCGTAGGCTGCCCTGTAAGCACGTGATCCGATGTACTCACCTTCGGAATTGTCCCATTGGTAGTCTTTGAGTTTTCGATATTCTTCATCGTGTACATTACCCAATGCGATTTGAGCTGTTCGTCTTACATTCCCGGCAACCACACATTGACCGATCATATTCATAATATCGGCTATAGCTGTAACACTGATGTATTTATCGTTTTCCTTTTCCAACAGCATCCGAATTTGTTCGTGCAGGTTTTCCAGGGGCCCCGGGCCACTTGAAATTCCTCCGAACCCCCTGATCGGTTCTCCGGCGGGGCGGATCTCACTATAATCGAAACGCAATGTGTTTGACGATATTCCGGTGAAATGTTTGGAAAAGTAGGAAGCCAGTAACCGCTTGAGGCTTTCTACCCAACCTTCGCGTGTATCAGGAATCTGAAAGATCTCCTCCGAATGCTTCGGTGTGTGAACAATTATCTTCTGAGCTCCTGAAACATCGAAACCAACACCAACGCCAACCATGCTCATATCCATCATAAATAGAAACGGCATTAAAGCTTCATCCAGGGATTGTCCCATTTTTTCAGTAGAAACAAAGGCACAATTGAACAATGCCTGACCTACCTTTTTCTCGTGGATAATCGGTGTTCCCATAGCCCAAAGCATACGTCCGGGAGGTAGGAATTTCATTTTGAACATCCTGTCGTACATCTCCCGGGCAGAGTCCTGTGCCTTGTAATCATTCCATCCAAGGTGATTGTTCAGGATGTATTCTTTCTGAAGTGAATAACACCCCTCCACGACACGGCGAACCGTTTCGAACCACTGCTCACTGTCCCCATTCTCTTTCAACCGGGAATACGTCCTGTAGTAAGTTAACATTCCCAGGCCATTAAAACCAAACTGCGGCTCTATGGATTTATATTGATTTACGAATTCGTCGGACAATTGAAAACTAAGGCTCATATTAATCAGATTTTAGGGTTGCATATACAATCGGAGGTGAAGTATGCTGCTCCAATATCATGGGAAAATTAATCAATCCAGAAACAAAAAAAGATAAAAAAGTATTTTATTGTAAACAACCTGATGTTAATAATTATCGAATCTATTTTTCTTGGAGGATTGAAGTCTCGATGTCGGTAGGAGATTGGCTGTAAGAATGAGCATATAAGCGGAAATTAGATTCCACTTGTTTACCAAAATCATTATTTATAACTTTAAATCAGCAAGTTAGAGGTTCTAATCATCAAATAACACTAAAAATGAAGCGATACATCCTTCTCGTCAGCGCACTTTTTTTCTTTCATTCCAATACAAATGCACAATCCCTTCGATTGCTGGATATTGTGCAGGAGCCCAGTCCGACAACCAGCGTAACGGCAAACCTTAGTGAGCAGGGTGGTTATATTTCGTTCAACAGGACCTACAGAAGTGGCTGTGTGGGGGGCTATAAGATCAAAGTTACTTTTTCAACACCTTTGAGTATGCTTCAGCCCGGAGAAACATTCCAGGCTACGCTCAATTGCGAGGACTGCAATACGCCCTGTGGTTATAAATGGCGATTGGTCGATCTGCTGGCTGCAAATAATGTAACCGCAATTGAGAGGTTTCCCAATTATGTTACCAACGAGAATATAGATCTGGTTTCCAGTTCGATAAACTCTTCCGGCGTAAACGATTGGGATCCGGGAATGCGCACCAACATCATTACCTTAAAGTATGAGCCAAAGAAAATAGTCCCACTCACTGCGTTCCAAATTATCGTGGCAGGGGATCACAAGATTATATTTGTATTTGAAATGACTCCGGGTGGATCGCCGGATCCCGTGGTAGCCGGAAAACCTGACCTTTCCTGCTCCTGGAAATCAAGTTATGGCGACATCAATTGGAACGAAGGATACTACTCTACCAGGTCCAAGACCATTAGTGGCAGGTTGTATCAGCAAAATGGTCAGTGGGTGTACGAAGGAACCTGGGGAAGGTCCGGTAGTACCCGTAGCGGCAGGGTTTTCTTTACTTTCACCTCACCTACAGAATTTACGGGTTATTGGTCTGAAGGAAACAGTACCAGGCAGACCAAATGGACCGGCTCCGGACAGTGTTTGCTTATAAAACGATAGGTAAAGTTCATAAATATTTCAGCAAAAATCATAGAATCAAGCTCTCAATTATTGGGAGCTTTTTTTGTAAGAAACTACGTATAAGAATGTTATGTTAAAATTCGTACCTTTAAAACGCTCTCCATCTTACCAAGAACTGGATTCCCCGGTTTGAGCAGTTTTTCATTTGATCGTTTCTCCTAATTCCAACTTTTGGAAATTTTTACTAACCAAATATAAACCATTATGAAAACAAGTTTTCTAAGATCAATTACCGCCCTGTGTCTTATGATTTTAATCACTGTTCCTTTGTCGGCTCAGGAGAATACTATGCCTGCCTACCTCACGGTGACTACGCTATACTGGAATATGGATCGTGAAGAATCCGACAATGAAGCTGATAACAACTGGCTGGAGATCGAAAAGGAATACCTGGAGAAAGTGACTAAGAAAAATGAGCACATCATGTCTGCATCATTTTATATGCATTTGTACTCGCCCACAAACCTTGAGTCCAAATACGTCCAGGTGTATTCTTCCTGGGAGGCTATTGAGAAAGCCCAGGACCGGAATGTTGAGTTGGAGAAAATGGCCTGGCCGGACGAAGCCAAACGTAAAGCATTCATGGCCAATCGACAATCATTCTACCAGCATTTCCACTCCGATGAGATCATGGTGCCATTCGCAGGTGTCAAAGCACTTACTGAAATGCCCTCTGAAGATCTGGTTACTTATGTCAGGACCAGTAAGATGACCTATCCCGAGGATGGTTCCGAGGAGGAGTTTGTGAGTCTTCATAAGGAATTCGTCGATGCAACTGTTCATACGAACGACAAGGTTCTGGCCTATTACCCTAACGTTCATGGATGGGGTTCGGACCGAACCGATTTTGTGGAAGCTTTCTATATCAATTCAATGGATGACCTGGACGATATAAATGATGGTATCTTCGATGCGATCAAGGCAAAATGGCCGGATGAGACCCAGCGCAATGAGTTTATGAAAAAATACAACCGCTATTTCTCCGGGGAACACGGCGACGCCATTTATACACGCATGGCTGCACTTTCTAAATAGTTTTTACTATAATTGGAATTGAGACACTAGAAAAACCCTCCTGAACAGGAGGGTTTTTCGTTCACCTAAAATAATCCCGTACCCAGGCTTTTAACTGGTTAGGGGTCATGTTGTCTGCTTTTTCCACACCCTGAATCTTGGTTTGCAGTTTGGTATGTCGTTCAGAGATCTCCTTTGCTAATTTCCGCCCTGCCTGAGCCGGCCCGAAGATCACAACTTTGTCAGCCCTTTCAACGAAAGGAAGTAATTCTTTGAAGTAATCTTTGAACTGTTGTTTTTCATGTGCCAGGTATTTACTGTCGTGAACCACATCCTGCGGGCCTCCTTTTAAACGGGACCCACTACCACCTTTTACATGAAAAT
>JAUIIU010000080.1 GCA_030431695.1 Bacteroidia bacterium
GCGCATGGTGTTCTGAGCGTCACCTACAGTAGCACTTTTTGTCAGGGTGACGGGGTCCTGGATCATACCGCTTTCGGCACGTTTGACCTTTCGTACTTCCTGCGCCTGGCGTTCAATGCTCATGTTTTTGTGAAGGACACCGATCCCACCTTCCCTTGCTATGGCGATCGCCATGGCACTTTCGGTTACCGTATCCATCGCTGCGGAAACGATAGGGACATTTAGCGTGATATTCTTCGAAAATTTAGATTGGATCGAAACCTCTCTGGGTAATACTTCGGAATAGGCAGGCACCAGTAATACATCGTCGTACGTAAGGCCTTCTCCTAGGATCTTGTTGTTTTGTGCAGTCATCGCAATTAAATTTTATTCCGAAGAACCGGAAGTGGTTTACATTTAATTGCATGCAAATATACGATAAATACCGTAACTAAGGTTTCCTTTTCGTAAAGCATTGATGTGTGCACATTTTATCGATTTCAGAATAAATAATAAGACTTGAAATTCTATCTGTCCCCATCTTAATGACAGAGCGAATATCTTCAGTTAAAAACTAATTTATGATCCTAATTAATTTAAAGACATCCAAAATATTCTGCCGATCAGACGATTACAAACTTTAACACAATTCTTATTTATATTTATTCTAAATAAACTTGTCTCATCCTTTTAATGCGCTTATTTTTGCGACCGTTTAAGCTATTATTTATAATCGGTCTAAATTAATATAATGAAAAAATCTACGCTATTTACATTCTTGTTCGTAACAATATTTGCCTTTGCCCAGGAGCAAATGCAGGACAGCACCGCTACCACTCAAGAGGTTCCGGAAGTTCTGGACGAAGTATTACTATCGTCAAACATACTTGGAAGCAAGTTTGAAGTGAAGAACCGTACAGGTTCGGCCTATTATGTTTCGCCACAGGAACTTCAACAATTTGGTTATACAGATGTCAATAAAGTGTTGCGCGCAGTTCCGGGAGTATCGATTTACGAGGAAGATGGATTCGGACTACGACCCAATATCAGCCTTCGGGGATCGTCTCCCGAAAGGAGCGCCAGGATAACCCTGATGGAAGATAACGTGCTTATCGCTCCCGCACCCTACAGCGCTCCTGCCGCTTACTATTTTCCCACAGTTGGCCGCCTGGAATCCATCGAAGTACTGAAAGGGAGTAGCCAGGTACAATACGGGCCGTTCACTACCGGGGGCGCCATCAATATGATCTCGAAGAAGATCCCAAACGAATTCTCAGGAAATGTTCGGTTGAACATCGGAAATTACAGCTCACGAAACGTGGAAGCTACCCTAGGCGACTCCGGAGAGAATTTCGGTTTTGTTACGCAATTCTACAATTACAGCTCCGACGGTTTTAAATCGTTAGGTAATGGTGAAAACACAGGCTTTGACAAAACAGATGTTCTTGGGAAACTGCGTTGGAACACAAAAACAGATGCCAGGATCTTTCAATCACTTACTTTCAAATTGCAGTATTCGGAAGAAGATTCGAATGAAACTTACCTCGGATTAACAGACTCCGATTTCCAGGTGGATCCATATCAGCGATATGCGGCTTCACAGAAGGATAATATGGTGAACGAGCATTCTCAATATCAACTAAACCACCTGATCAAGCCCGCTTCGAATATAACCGTAAATACTACGGCTTACTTCAATGAATTTAAGAGGAACTGGTATAAACTCGATGATGTTACTCTCACCGAACGGGTATCGATAAGTAGTGTACTTGCCAGACCTTTAAACTTCCCGGATGAGTACGATGCCCTCTTGGGGGCTACGGACACAGCTGCGGATGCGTTAGGCGTAAAGGCTAATAACAGGTCTTACGAATCCAAAGGGATACAGACAAAAGCGAACTTTAATTTCGGCGAGGTATGGCTACACAATATCGAGATCGGATTTAGATACCATGAAGATTTCGAAGACCGGTTTCAATGGAAAGATCTGTATGCACTTCAAAACGGTTCAATGGTGCGAACAACCGTAGCAATTCCGGGATCAGACGCCAACCGAATCAGTAGTGCCCACGCTTTCGCTTCCCACCTTCTTTACAAGCTCAGCATCGACAATCTTACCATAACTCCGGGTCTGAGATATGAGAACATAAATCTGAAGAGAGAGGATTATGGAAAAAATGACCCTAACAGGGCAGGAACAGACCTATCCGTTCGAGAGAATGAGGTCGATGTATTTATTCCCGGAATAGGAATTCATTATAAATTCAGCAACGACGCTGCCATATTCGGTGGTATTCATAAAGGATTTGCGCCTCCGGGCAGCCAGGAAGGAACGGATCCGGAGGAGAGTTTAAATCTGGAACTCGGAACGCGATTCAGTATGTTTGGGATAACCGGTGAACTGGTTGGTTTCTACAACGACTATTCCAACCTGCTGGGAAGTGACCTCGCCGCAACCGGAGGAACCGGAACTCTCGAACAATTCAACGCCGGAGAGGCAACTGTTGCCGGTTTGGAGGTGTTGCTGAATTACAATTTGTTAAACGGTAATAATCCTGTTGGGAATCTTCGGTTACCGCTTACTGTTTCGTACACCTTTACCGATGCCCAGTTCAGTTCAGATTTCGAAAGTGATGACAGTATTTTCGGGACAGTAATGAAAGGCGATCAAATCCCTTATATCGCTAAAAACCAATTCAATATAACGGCAGCATTGGAGAGTTCACTGTTCAATTTAAGCCTCAGCGGAAGATACACAGACGCCTTCCGGACTCAGGCCGGTTCCGGAGTTATCCCTAGTTCAGAAAAAATATCTTCAAACTTTATCATGGATCTTGCAGGAAGATATAATTATTCAGAACGTGTGTCCTTATTCGCTAATGTGATCAACGTCCTGGATACCGAATACGAAGTCGCAAGACTTCCCGCAGGACTGAGACCAGGCGCTCCATTTATGATAAACGCAGGTATAAATTACACCTTTTAAAGATACCGGAGTATCCGCTCTGTTATTATCGAGCGGATACTTCCAACTGGGTCTTGTACTGAAGTCTGGCCAAAGTAGCCCACTGAATCAAAGTTGTTTTATCTTCTTCAGACAACTTACCATGTATCCAGGTATAACTATCCAATGGCATATGTCCTTCTTCTACTTCTTCGATCAATTCCTCGAGTTTGTGGTCTTTTTTCTTTACTGAATAACTCTCCCATTCCGAAACATTAAAATCACCTTTCCCATGACGAACATGGTCATCCAGCCATAGCGATATTGGTGCTACTTCAGCATACCAGGGGTAGTTCGTGTGATTACTGTGACAATCGTAACAATTGGCTTTCAGGATAGCCACAACCTCTGCTGAGGGTTTCGTTTCTGCTTCAAATGCCTTTACGGCTTCATACCCGGCTTCGTTCTTCTCTGGCCGAAAGAACTGTATCACAACCAATGCAAGTAAGGCAAGGTATCCAATGGCTTTTAAAATCTTTTTGATCATTTGTCCTTATTTGATTTTAGATTTAAAATTACGGCTTTTCTCACATCATAAGCTATTTCGTCTTCAGTAGGTGTATATACCTTGAGAATTCCGGGGTTTTCCGCGGTTAAAAACGGAATATCGTATCCCATCAGCAGGAAATCCGAAATTGCAATGGTATAATAGCGGTTACCGGTCTCCAGGGGTTGTCCGTCGATCAACCAGCTTCCCCTGGTACTTTCCTGAATGTTAAATCGTTGAAGATAAGCACCGGTTCCGCGCTTGGATTTTCCAAAATCCAGTACCTCTTTCAGCAGGTCTCCCGTTATATCCACCTTCAGAACCATCCCGCCAAACGGCAGCACCCGGAATATGTCAATACTGGTAATATCACCGGCGAGCATATCATCTACCCTAATCGAGCCGCCATTGACAATGGCAGCACTCACCTCATCTCCATAGGCAGCCGACATGGCAGAAGTGATGATCTCTCCCATATTGGTCTGAATACCCCTGCTTGCACTATCGGTACCATCCAGCGGCGGATCGGCGTGATAGATAACCTCGTTAGGGTTTGGGATCACCTCCTTGATCTTCGCTTCAAGTACCCTGTTCCATTTTTGAACTATGGCATCTACTTCGGGTTGAGAGGCGATCTTATCATCGATGGGGAACAATTTTGAATCCAGTGTCGTCTCACCGGTATTCTTGTTAATAGTAAGTGTGTGGATATAGATCGTTTTGGCATTTGCATCGGCTTTGGCAACAACCGAATTCCCTTCAGGGACCAACATATTATTATGTTCATGTCCCCCCATTATCAGCGGCACGTCCTTCAGCATCTGGGCGATGGCAATATCATCTTCAACTGCAACGTGAGTAAGTCCGATAATCACGTCGGAATTGGCAGCAAGCCTGTCGTGACTTTTTTGCGCCGACTCGTATATATCGTCGTAAACAACATAATCCCTGGGATTGGACGCCAGGCAAACACTGAAAAAACCAAGATTTACTGTAGTGTTATCTATATCTGATACAGTTACCGTATACTCCAGCGGAACAGCAATCTTCCCAATATCCCGGTTTACGGTAAAAGGTATGGTCCCCGATTCCGTCTTCCTCGAGATATTGCTCGATATCCATTGGAAATTGGACTCGTCCAATCTTTTCTGAAGGTCTTCCTCATCCAGGTCAAACTCATGGTTCCCAAAGGTGACCAGGTCGAAATCCATAGCATTCATCACTTCGATCATCTGTTTACCTCGCAGTCGTTCTCCATCCACTTTTACAGTTCCCAGTAGCGAAGGATTCAGGAAATCACCTGCTAGCACCAGGAAGGTATTCGGGTTTACATTTCGGATCGAATCTGCCACATGGGCAACTCGCGCCATACCGCCATACTGTCCACCGCTCAGTGGTGCGATCTCATACACGTCGTTAAGCTGAACGAATTTAACAGTGATTATCCCATCATCCCCCTTTATTTCAGAGGTTTTGGACGCGGAACCACAGGAGAGAAGAAAAATGAATAAACCGGCGAGGCTAAGAATTCTAAAAGTCATATCAATAGTATTTTGTAAAGATCTTGGTGGCTTCATTATGAGCACTTTCAAAAGCCATCGTATTAATATTTGTATCAACTTTCTTAGTTGTAAAATAACTCAACATTTTCTCAGTAGGCATATTACCTGTTAGTTCGTCCTTCGCCATCGGACAGCCACCAAATCCCTGAATGGCGCCGTCAAATCTGCTACAGCCCGCCTCGAACGCAGCGTTTACTTTTTCATGCCAGGAGGAAGGAGTTGTGTGCAAATGTGCTCCGAACTCGATCTCCGGGTATTCCGGGATCAGGTTCGAGTAGAGGTAATCGATAACTTCCGGAGTGGACGTACCTACTGTATCGCTGAGCGAAAGTATCCTCACACCCATTTTTGCGAGGCGATTTGCCCAATCCCCAACAATATCCACATTCCACGGATCACCGTATGGATTTCCGAATCCCATGGAGAGATATGTTACCACCTCCTTGTCATTCTTATTTGCCAGTTCAAGGATCTCTTTGAGTACATCGATTGATTGATCGATGGTTTTATGGGTGTTACGCATCTGGAAATTTTCTGAAATTGAAAAGGGATATCCCAAGTAATCAATTTCCTTGTGTCGAACGGCATCCTCGGCTCCACGAACATTTGCTACAATTGCCAGGAGTTTGCTTTCCGTGCCGGATAGATCAAGACCTGCAAGGACTTCGGCGGTGTCAACCATCTGCGGGATCGCCTTTGGCGATACAAAACTCCCAAAATCAATGGTATCGAAACCGCAGCGAAGCAAACTCTGAATGTACCCGATCTTCAGTTCGGTTGGAATCCAATCTCTGATCCCCTGCATGGCGTCCCTCGGACATTCTATAAGCTTCACCTTTTGCACCTAGTAAAGATAATCGTTTTTAACGGGTAGCTGATGTTATTTTTCAGGAAGTATGATGTAGATCGCAATGCCAACAAAAACGAGAATCTGCAACCATTTTAACACAACTCCCGTGTTCCTGTGATTTACCAGGTAATTCGAAATACTGCCGGCAAGCAACGCCATTCCACCGAACACCATAAAAGATACTATCATAAAGGTAATACCGAGAATATAAATCTGTTTAACCGTATTCCCAGATTCATCCCAAATAAATGCCGGAAAGAAGGCAAGAAAAAATATCAGTACTTTCGGGTTGACAAGATTCATGATCACCCCCTGGACAAATAGTTCACGGTACGATCTCCTTCCCGCTTTTTTATCCAACTTGATATTTCCGTCGCTTCTAAAAACCTTCCACGCAAGATAGATCAGGTAACAGGCCCCGAGTACTTTTATCGTATAGAACAATACCGGGGAGGTTGTAATGATGATCGAGACCCCGAATGCCAGCAGTGTTGTATGTACAATGCACCCGCTTATCAATCCAGCCGTAGTCGCAATACCGCTTTTGGCACCATTTGTGAGGGATTGTGTAATGACGTAAATATTGTCGGGCCCCGGAGAGATCGCAAGTGCCATGGTGGCCAGTGAAAAAAGATAAAGGGCTTCGATCATCGAATAAATTTAGTATTTTTTGTGAGGTTTTGGAGATACCTCCGACCTAATATTGAAAATGAATTTGCTATGAAAAGGAAAATACCCCTAACCGTACTAAGTATACTTGCTACGCTTGGAGTTGCGTTGTCACAATCTGAAGCAACCTATTCGGTAAATTACAGTAGTACCTGGTCCCAATCGACTCACCCGCACCCGGGAGGAACTTTTCCACCCAACGCCCATTACTCCAAACTTGTGGGTGCCACTCACAACGACCAGGTTGTGTTCCTGGAAGCAGGTGCTCTTGCGAGTCCCGGAATTAAGGACGTTGCGGAATTAGGAAACAATACCGTATTCTTTTCCGAAGTAAACACAGCCATCACCGGTGGAGATGCGAACACCCTTATCGACGGACCAGCTCTGGGCACAAGTACCGGAGAGATCGATATAGCCGATATTGTCACTACTGAAGACTACCCATTGATGTCACTGGTCTCCATGATCGCTCCAAGTCCGGACTGGATCATACATGCTAACAGTATCGAGTTACTCGACATCAACGGCGATTGGGTCCCGACTATCTCCATGGACCTCTACCCATACGATGCCGGTACCGACAGCGGCCTGGACTATACCTCGCCAAACCAGGCGACAAACCCGGCTCAACCTATCTCAGGTCTGCAGGGGGTTGCACCTTTCTCCAACGAGAAGATGGGAACGCTCACCATTACGCTTGAAAGCGTCCTGAATACGGGAGATAATGATCTTGACGGATTGAGGATCTATCCAAACCCTGCGAGCAATACAATTACCATAGCCGGCTATTTAAATGCCGCAGAACTGGAGGTGTACAATGTTCTTGGAGCCAGAGTTGTGCAACGCAAGTTGGCTGCTGGCCAATCTCAATTGGACATAAGTAACTTGCCTTCGGGAGTGTATATGTTCCGATTACAGGGAACGGACGGTAGCAGCACGGTGAAAAAGGTCGTTAAACGCTAAGTATCGCTTTATTGATCTTTTTGATCAAAGCCGGCCCTTCGTATATGAAACCTGTGTACAGCTGGACGAGGGTCGCTCCGGCTTCCAATTTCTCCAGGGCGTCTTCGGCCGAGTGAATTCCTCCAACCCCTATAATCGGAAATGCCTGGCCACTTTTTTCAGAAAGAAAACGGATCACCTCTGTAGATCGATTCTTTAGTGGTTTTCCACTAAGTCCGCCGGCACCAATCTGCTCGACAAGATTGCTTGTAGTTTGTAAGCCGTCGCGGGAAATGGTCGTATTTGTGGCAATAACCCCGTCTATTCCTGTTTCGGCAACTATGTCTATGATATCCATTAGCTGATCGTCGGACAGATCCGGTGCTATTTTCAGGAGTATGGGTTTTGGATTGTTTTTTTCTGAATTCTTTTCCCTGAGCAGTTTGAGCAGTTTTGATAGCGGTTCCTTATCCTGTAATGCCCTTAAATTAGGCGTATTCGGTGAGCTCACATTCACCACGAAATAATCGACATAATCGAAAAGGGCCTCAAAGCAGCTGAGGTAATCACTCTCTGCCTCTTCGTTCGGAGTGATCTTGTTCTTTCCGATATTCCCGCCAACAAGCACATTTCTATTCTTTTTTAGCCGAACGACAGCCTCATCCACGCCTCCATTGTTAAAACCCATCCTGTTGATTATGGCCTGGTCCTGTTTTAAGCGAAACAATCTCTTCCTGGGTTTCCCTTCCTGTGCCTTAGGTGTTAGCGTCCCTATCTCTATGAAGCCAAACCCAAAATTCGAAAGTTCACGGAACAGTTTCGCATCCTTGTCAAATCCAGCTGCCAGCCCAACAGGGTTTGGAAATTTGAGTCCGAATACCTCCCGTTCCAATCTTGGATCCTCCGTTTTGTACATTGAACGGAACAACCCACCGAACCCAATAGCGGTGAGAAAACGGATCATGCGGAAGGTAAAATAATGTACTTTTTCGGGGTCGAAATTGAAAAGGATCGGGCGGAGAAAGAATTTGTACATGAAATACGAATCTGCATACAAAAATAGGCTAAAACGCCCGGAATTTTGACCGTTATTGTGTTATTTTGTAGAAAACAATTCAACATGATCGATAATAAACAGCTAACAGACCGATTCTTCAGTTATATAACAGTGGACACCGAGAGTGACCCCGAAAGTAATACCACTCCGAGTACGGAAAAACAGTGGGATCTGGCCAATGCGCTGGTAGCGGAATTGAAGCGTATCGGGATGGAGGATGTCTCCATCGATGAGAATGCATACATCATGGCAACCCTGCCTTCGAACATCGACAAGGATGTTCCTGTGATCGGGTTTGTCTCTCACTTTGATACTTCGCCCGATTTCAGCGGCGCGAACGTCAATCCAAAGATAGTCGAGAACTACGATGGGGGTGATATTGTGCTCAATTCAGAAAAGAACATTGTACTGAGCCCCTCGGAATTCGACGACCTGCTGATGTACAAGGGCCAGACACTGATAACCACCGATGGCAATTCACTACTGGGAGCTGACGACAAAGCCGGTATCGCCGAGATCGTTTCAGCAATGGAATACCTGATAAATAACCCGGAAATCAAGCATGGGAAAGTACGCGTAGGCTTCACCCCTGATGAAGAGATCGGGAGAGGTGCGCATAAGTTCGACGTGGAGAAATTTGGTGCCGACTGGGCCTATACGGTTGACGGCAGCCAGGTGGGTGAACTTGAGTATGAGAATTTCAACGCCGCGGCGGCCGTGGTAACCATCCAGGGAAAGATAGTACATCCGGGATATGCTAAAGATAAGATGGTGAACAGTCTCTACATCGCCACCGAATTCATCAATTCACTACCTCGAGAGGAAACTCCGGAGCGTACCGAAGGCAGAGAGGGGTTCTTTCACCTGCACACGGTTGAAGGTGTGGTGGATTCAACCAAACTGCAATACATTATCAGGGATCACGATAGGCAGAAGTTCGAAGCCAGGAAACAAACAATACTCGATCTCGCCTCGGAGATGAATGCGAAATACGGGAAGGAACGAATTACTGTAGAACTGAAGGATCAGTATTTCAATATGCGCGAGAAGATCGAACCCGTAATGCATATTGTCGATATAGCCGAAGAAGCCATGAAGCAGGCTGGGATCAAACCCCTTATCAAACCCATACGAGGTGGTACAGACGGATCACAGTTGAGTTTTATGGGTCTGCCCTGCCCTAACATCTTTGCCGGCGGGCATAATTTCCATGGGCGATATGAATATGTTCCTTTGGAAAGCATGCAAAAAGCGATAGAGGTGATCGTGAATATAATTAAAGAGACCGCCAAATAATAAAAAAGCCTTCAGAATACTGAAGGCTTTTTTTATGGTATATACTTATTGTTACTTCTTTGCCGGAGGGTTATTCAGCTTGTTGCTGAGCTCCATGGAAATGGCCGAACGTTCGAACTTCATCTTACCCGCTCCGCTTTCGATCACACATGTTCCGTCATCGTTTAGCTCGAGGATCTTACCGTGAAGGCCGCTTTTGGTGATAACCTTGTCACCACGCTTTAGTTCGGAAGCAAATTTTTTCTCTTGTTTCTGACGCTTTATCTGTGGGCGGATCATAAAGAAGTACACCACCACGAACATCAACACAAGCAATATCAAACTTTGCTGTTCCATACAAGAAGATTAAATCCTACTAAAAATTACTTAGAGTTGGTCTGGATCACGTTACTTCCGGTTGGCGTAACTGTTTCAGGAGCATTTACGAAAGCCTTGATCTTAAGGGTTTCTGTTCCTTTCTGAGTGTTGGCCGTGATCGTGATAGTCTTGCTTACCTGGTTCTTACCACTTCCGTTGAATTTAACAAGCAATTCGCCAGAATCACCTGGTGCAACAGGTTCTTTGGTATACTGAGGAACAGTACATCCACAGCTACTCTTAGCATCTACGATAACCAATGGTGCATTACCAGTGTTAGAGAATTTAAATACGTGCTCTACGTTGGTCCCCTGGTCGATAGTACCGAAATCGAATTCAGTCTCGCTAAAGGTCATTACAGGGAATTCTGTCGCTTTTGCATCGCGATCGGCTGCTGCTGCAACATTATCTTCATTCACTTTGTCTGCAGCATTTTCCTTACAAGAAGTAAAAACAAAAGCTGCCATAACCGCTACAATCAAAATTGATTTTTTCATAGGATAAGTGTTTTTAGTTTTAGAGAGGCTAAAAGTAGCCATTTTTTTTGTCTTTATCTAAGTCCGCGCCCTATTTTATTCAATTTC